>JAJYQJ010000140.1 GCA_021794655.1 Actinomycetes bacterium
CAGACCCGTTGGTCGCGGTGACGTGAGGGATGTGATGCCAGGTAACCCTAACCAAGCGGCGGAGCCAGAAGCCCCGTCCGCAAGGGCGGGGAGGTTCACTTTGCCAGTTACGACACGACTGAGGGCCTCAGAAGCACTGACTCTTGTGCCTCTGGCCGACGGACCTCGAAGCGTTCAGGCAGGTCGCCGACGTGACGGGGCTCGTGTAACGGGCGACGGTTCGTGGCATGAAGATCCGGATATCTTCAACCTGGCACGAGCTGAAGCAGTCGTAACCGTCGTTGCTCAAAAGTTCTTCAGGCGCTTGACCGCTTCGTAGTCGAATATCGGGATCACGTCGCAGAGGTATCCAACGTTCATCGCTGCGTTGAGCATCGCGAGTCCCGATCCGCTAGTTGGTACGTGTGAAGTTAGGACGACGAAGGGAGGCGGATCAGGCAGAACCTTTACGAGAGCCCCGTTAGCGATCGCCTTCTTCAACGTGTCGGTTCGCATCAGTCCCGGGCGCTTCCCTCGCACACTTCCTTTGTACTCGAACCAAACGAGGGTTCCCGACGGGCTCGTAGCTTCCCTGTCGATCTCGACACCGATATCTTGCTCTGTCGGTGAGCCGTGGAGCGTGTATCCGTGGCTCTCCAACAGTTGATCGCACTGCCTTGCGAAGTCCCGGCCCTGAGATACTCCGAGAGATTGAAAGTTTGGCGCTTTCGAGGTGCCGGTCTTGTCGAGATCGGCTTTCCTGGAGCGGACCTCGTCGAAGTCGACGTCGATCAGTTGGAGTTGACTGTCTTCGTCGTTCACCCGATCACCTCTTCCGGCATGCGTCTCTCAAGTGTTGGCTTGCCGATGGATGAAGCAACTCGACGACCGCGTGGACGGGTTTCTTTCTTCCACACACCGCGGCGAGAGCCTCCGCACCTTGGCTACCCGGCGTTGGACGATTCGTCGTGAGTAAGACGAGAGGCGTAGGGGTTGTGCTTCCCGATTGGTGTAGAACTGCCGCCTTGCCGAGCGCCTTCCAGAGTGTGTCTGTGCGTCTTAGGCCCGAACGGTGGCTAGTGAAGCTACCAGAGACGTCGAAAAACCAGGGATCGCCACGCTCGTCTACGGCAACGAAGTCGACCTCTACTCCGCCGCTCTGGCGCTGGTTCTCTCGGATCCTGGTGAAGCCGGCCAACTCGATGACGGCTCTCGCGATATCCTTCGCGGCCCTGCCCTCGCGTACTGCTCGTGCCTGAAGGTCCTCTTCATCGAGCGCGGGATCAGGTACCGCTGGTATCGTCACGTTGAAAGACGTCTTACTGTTTTCAAGATCGTGGGTCGTGATCCTCTCTCGCTCGTCGCGGACGCGCGCTTCGGCGAGTTCGACGTAGGTGTCGTCCAAGTCGTATCCGACGTAGTGCCTGCCACAACGAACCGCGGCGACCGCGGTAGATCCGGACCCGCAGAACGGATCCAATACGAGGTCGTCTTTGTAGGTGAAGAGTCCGATCAGCCGGGAAGGGAGCTCTACTGGAAACGGAGCGGGATGTCCCACCCTGGTGGCGATCTCGGGCGGGATCTCCCAGATGTCGAGCGTGTTCTCCATGAAGTCCTCGCGGGTCATCGTCGAGTTGCTGGGAAGACCGGCCCGGTAGCGTTTGCGCGGAGGGAGCGCTCTGTCGAATCTACCTTTGCTCGCGATGACAACTCTCTCGGTCACGTCACGCAGAACAGGGTTCGATGGGCGTTGGAAGCTTCCCCAGGCACACGAGCCAGACGAGGTCCGCTGCTTCAGCCAGACGATCTCACCGCGCAGGAGCAGCCTGAGATCGTTCTGGAGAATCCCAATGACGTCGGCGGAGAGAGATCTATACGGCTTCCTCCCGAGGTTTGCGACGTTCACGGCCATCCGACCGCCGGGCTCGAGGGTGCGAACACACTCGGAGAACACGTCTCTTAAGAGGTCCAAGTACTCGAGGTACGTCGCCGGGACGCCGTTCTCGCCGAGCGCCTCTTCGTACTCTTTGCCGGCGAAGTACGGGGGCGAGGTCACGACGAGCGCTACGGACGAGTCCGGCACTTCCGACATGTCGCGCGCGTCGCCAACTATGAGTTTATCCAACGCCTTTTCGGGGCAGACTTCGGAGTCGTCGGACACCTCGGGAGCTGTGAAGCGACGGTAGAAGGCGTCTGAGTTGTGGTTCTCGCGTTTGGAGACTCCAAACGACGAGGTCGATGTCGAGCGAGCACGCGCGCCAGGAGTCATGGTAGCGATCCTAGAACCCGACACGGCTCTATCGCGTGATACTCGTGAGGAGCGAGAAGGGCGGTCTTGTGCACTCAAAGACAGTAGCGGACGGGTGTAATATTTGGTTTCCAAAGACCCAATGCCTCGATCGAGGGTGGAAGACTCTGAGGCGAGCAAGTGTTGCCGAGAACGGTGAATTCGCCCTCCAGCCCGGCTACCGGCCCTCTCTCACTCACGGTCGCTACCCTCGCTGTGGTTTATCTGTCACTGTGTCGAGCATCTCGTCGTTAGCAACGTCGCAGGACTTCGCGTCCTCGCCTGGCATCTCGGGCGTATGGCCAGAAGATGCCGCTTGGACTCGGCTAGTCGGTCCAACACCAGAGTCGTTTCTGGGTGTTCAATCTGTGCGATCCAAGCGATGAGTTCGACGCACCGGCCGTGTCCCACAGATCGTCCTCAGCGAAGATCGCGAGGTTGGTTCCGTTGCCGAGGTAGCGAGGGAGGAGGCCGTTGGCGTTGGCGTTGCCCATAGCGGTGACGCTGAGCGAGTTCGTGGGTCTACGAGGGGGTGACGACGTCGATCGAAAGTGCCCGAGCGGCGTGGATTAGCCGGTAGTCGTAGGCTACGATGCCCTCGAGATCGTCGCCGAGTTCGAGGGCTGTCGCGAGATGGAGAGCGTCGAGTGAACGGAGTTCGAGCGGCGACAACTGACTGGCGGTGAAGAAAGTACTGGCGCTTGGAAGGACCGTCGTAACGGTTTCCAGCGCTTCTTCGACGGTGCTAATAGCGATGCCGAGTTGGCCGGCGGCTCGTACCGCTTCGGTGTAGAGTAGCTGCGACGACCAGATGGAGCGGTGAGAAACGAACCGTAGTCTTAGCACTTCGGACTCGTCTTCTTCCGCTATGAGTTTGAGGAACGCGGAGGTGTCGAGATACCAGATCACGCGCTTTATCGGGCGCGTTGTCTGTCAGCTCGCAACTCATCGAGAACGTCGGCCGTCTCTCTGGAGGAGACGACCGGATCGGGAAGATCCTTTGGCGTGCGACGAGCGGGCTGAACACGTCCAGATGCGAGGAGCGCACCGGCTCCTGAGGCAGTCGAAGGAGCGCTCAGAACGGCCACGAGGCGTCCCCGGTCCGTAACTCCGATCGTCTCGCCGCGCCCGACGCGTCTGAGCGCGGCCGACACGTGTTGTTGAAGTTCACGAACTCCGATCGTCTCCATATACTGCATTTGTAGCACGGAGCCACAGTACGGAGCCACAGTACGAATCCGTCAAGATGGAGCCCTCAGCCGGAGTTCTTCCGTTCAACGACAAAGCGAAAGACGTTGGTCTCGTAGCGCTCGAAGCCGAGCTTCTCGTAGAGCTTTATTGCGTCGTGTCGTGATGGGCGCGAGGTGAGGTCGACGGTGCGTGCTCCGGCGGCGATGCTGTGTTCGATCGCGTGTCTAACGAGTTTCTCTCCGACGCCACGCCCGCGGGCGTCGGTTGCGACGACGACGTCCTCGATCCACGCTCTGACGCCGGTTGGAATACGAAAGACTGCGAGGGTGAGGGTTCCAACGATCTTCTTGCTCTCGTCTCGAGCGACGAACAGATGCGTCGCGGGAGACTCGCATATCTCGTCGAGATCGGATGCGGTGACGGGCGGGGCGGAAGCTGAGAGCTGTGGCACGAGCGCGATGATCGCGCTCAACAACTCTGGGTCGGCGGCGTTCGCCTCTTCAACGTGTATGTCAGGCACAGCGAGACGTCGCCCGACAGAGATCGAGAGGAACTCTCGAATTCGATTCGAGTCGTTGCGCTGGGATCGAAGCGGGGGTCAATCGGGAGACCTCCACATCGGTTGGCGTACCTGGTCGTACAAGACGTCGCGGTACTCCCCGCGAAGTGCGGCGAAGACGTGATCGCCCCATCGCTCCAGTCCGACGAGAGGGCTGGGAAGCGAGTCGGGTGAGAACCAGCCGACGTCACTGCATTCGAGTGGATGAGCCGAGAGCTCGCCTCCGATGACGCGGCAGTGAAAGACGAGTGAGTAGAGCGGGACTCTCGTGAAACCGAGTCGAAGCCCGTCGAGGACCGCGATGAGGCGTACCGGCTCGACGACGATCCCGGTCTCTTCTTCGACCTCTTTGACGACGACCTCGGCCGCGGAGTACCCGACGTCACACCATCCAGTCGGATAGAGCCATACCCCCGAGTCGGCTCGTTGGATCAAGAGGAGATCACCGTTCTCGTTTCCGACGGCGGCGCCGACGGCGACCTTGGGTGTGACGTACCCGGCGACGCCGCTTCCGACCTGAGACATCCATTCCAGGACGAGGCCTTCAGCGTCTTCAACGTCGTCTTCAACGTCGTCTTCAACGGTTTTAGACCCGCGGTCGTCGCCGCGGTCGTCGTGATCGCGGTCCGCGACGACGCGCATGTCGGCGGCGACTTTGAGAATCTCTTCGAAACGCTCTTTTTCGTAGAGGCTCTGGGTAAAGCCGAGTCCGGTGCGCGCGATCGCTGAGAGCGCCTCGCTCCAACGAAGAAGCGTCCTGGTCGGGACCGTAGATTCCACGACCACGACGCTAGCCGCGCCACGCCGAGAGCGCAGGACCTCCCTCGGAGTGCGGGGGATTAGGAAAAGTTACTCGCCGTTAACACCGGTTGCGACGAGCAATTGGCAGCTTGGAGGCGCCGACGACGCTGAGGGGCACACGTAGAGCACAATATGGTGTGAGCGTCAACGAGGACTGTCGTCATTACGTCATGCAGAGCACCGCGCGGGGCGAGAAGTTGGAGCGTTGCAAGGTGGGAGCGAACGACCCGCTACCGTTTACCTGTCCCGACGGTTGCGTCTTCTACGAACCCCGGAAAGTCTCGTCGGCGGGATGGCACGTTCCGACGGGGCGCGAGCCGCCCGAGACGCCCGAGACGCGCGAGACGCGCGGGCGCTGAGGAGGCCTGGACGCGGCCTGGACTTGGCCTGGACTTGGCCTGGACGCGGCGGGCGGCGACCGAGCGAGCGAGCGAGGTCGCTATCCCTCGAGGAGGTCTCCCAATAGGTCGACGACGATCCCTTGTTCTCGTAGCCAGTCCAACCCGGCCTCCAAAGCGGCGGGCTCGCCGTCTATTTCGCAGACTATCCAACCACGGTGCTCTTCGACGTCTGCCCTCCTGATGTTGGGCTCGAGGTCGAACTCTCGGACGAGCTGGGCGAGGATCGGTGTTCTGACGAGCGACTCGGGAAACGTCAGCTTCACTCTTACCTGGATCATCGAGACTCCTTCGCTCCGGCGGCGGGGACGAGGATCTCGTTCGAACTGCCCGAACGGAACCCTTCGAGATCGAGTGAGACGTAGACGTAGCCGGCGGCCTTGACGAGACGCACGATCTCTTCTCGACGGTCGATCGCGTCGGTCAACTCCGAGAGCTCGACCTCGATCCTCGCGAGCGGTCCGTGGTGACGGACGCGGAACTGGCGGAGTCCGAGGCGACGAAGTGCTGACTCTGCGTCTCTAATAGATGCGAGGGTCTCTATAGTCACCCTGGTGCCGTAGGGTACTCGAGAGGCGAGGCAGGCGGCCGCGGGTTTGTCCCACGTACGGAGTCCGAGGCGGCGTGACCATTCACGCACGTCACGCTTGTTAAAGCCGCTTGTGACGAGGGGGAACTGGGCTCCGCTCGACGCGGCGGCGGCCTGGCCGGGGCGGTAGTCGCAAAGATCGTCGAGGTTCACCCCGAGGACGACGGCGGCGGGTCGTGATCCGTCGGACTCTGAGACGGCGAGTGGGAGTAGCGCGTCCATGAGGGCGGTCTTGCACCTCGCGCAGCGATCGGGACCGTTCGCCGAATAGGCGGTGTCTTCTAGCTCAGAAGTCGGCGCCTCGACCCAGCGGAGCCCCCACTCTTCGGCGAGGGAGCGGCAGTCCCGCTCTTCCTCGGGGCTGAGCGAGGGCGAGACGGCGGTCACACACAGGACCTGTTCACGTCCGAGCCGGTCGTTAGCGACCTTCGCGAGGAAGGCCGAGTCGGCCCCTCCGCTGAACGCGACGACGACCCGCTCCAAGCGGTCGAGCTCGCTGTGCAAGGCGTCGAGTGACGCGGTGGTGAAAGAGTCGACCCCGACCGCCCCGCCGGCCCCGACCACTCCGCCAGGCCCGACGGCGTTCATGTGGTCCCGCGGGGCACTTTTGAGTTACCTGCGATCGAGTCACGCGAGAGTTGAGCCAAGACGATGTCGAGGTCGTCGACGATGCCGGTGTAGAACGGGCCGAACTCCGCGTACCTCGCGGACGCTTCGTCGAAGCGCATCTGGTAGACGCAGTCTTTTAAGTCGTCTGGGTGGACGCCGAAGAGCGTCACTCCCCACTCCCAGTCGTCGATCCCGGTGGAACCGGTGATCACCTGGACGATGCGACCCTGGAAGAGACGTCCGACGTTGCCGTGACCGATCATTAGCCGTTTTCGCTCTTCGAATTCGAGGAGGTACCAGTTGTCTGTACCGACCCTTCGTTTGGACATCGGGTAGAAGCAGAACGCACGCTTTCCGTCGGGGGGAAGTTCTGGATAGACCCGGATCTTCTTCATCTCGGGAGGGATGCCCTGTGCGTACTCGGATATCTCGGTCAGTGAGAGATAGGAGGAGACGAGGTCGAGACCTGTAGCTGCGAGAGCGGTCTGGAGGGTTCGCAGGACCGACCAGTCTTCTCCGAGGGCGACGATCCCGAGGTCGGCCTTGTGTCCGAGGAGCGCGACCGAGACGATCTGGCAGTGAGCGTCGATGGCGATCTGAGCGGCGCTAAGAACGGCGTCGCGATCGAGGTGGGAGCGGGGGAGACGGTAGAAGAGGTGGAGGACGCCCCACCCCTCCGACGGGCGTAGCGGTCTTGGAGTTAAGACGTCGTCGCTCTTGTCGCTGGCGTCGTTGAGACCGGGCATCGTCGGAAGTCTAGGGAGTTTTCCTGGAGAAGTGCCAGCACGGCGACGACCTGGCGTTCCAAGATCACGGATCCCCCGGTTCGAACTGGAGTTGTTCCAGAAAAGCCCGCGAGCCGAGCGTCCGAGCAACGCTAAGAAGCAACGCTAAGAAGGAGAGCTACGCGAGGTGGTGGACGCTAAGCCGGTCGGCGTCGATGACGCGTTCGGCCTGTTTAGCAACCTGTTCGTGGTGGGTGAACAAGAGCACCTGGGTTCGCTCGGCGATCTGGTCGAGTACAGCGAGGCCGGCTTCGGTCCGTTCGTCGTCAAAGTGGACGAAGAGGTCGTCGAGGACGAGCGGCAAGGGGCCTCGCCGGTCGATGAACTGCTCGAGCGCGGCGAGTCGCAGTGCGAGGTAGAGCTGATCACGGGTCCCAGTGCTGAGTGCGCCGACCTCGATCGCGTTGCCGGCGGCGCAGACGGCTAGGAGGTGAGGGTTTCCTTTGTCGTCGATGTCGGTGTCGAGTCCGCTGTAGCGGTTCAGCGTGAGTCTTTGGAAGAGGTCTCTGGCGCGGGCCAAGAGCGGACCCTGGTGCTCGCCTCGATAGAGGGCGACCTGGTCTTCGAGTAGTTTCTTGGCGAGGAGCACTTGAACGTACTCCTCTGCGTAGGTGACGACGGCGGCGAGGGAGTGCTGGGCGGCGGCGATAGCGTCGGCGGCTTCTCCTGAGGGGCCGATGAGTGATCGCCTGTTGCTTAGCTCGCCGACGAGGTTTCCCTGGAGTTTGAGTGTCTCGTCGGCAGTTTCGATCTTTCTCGTGAGCTCGTCGATCTCTGGTTCGATCTCGACGCCTGCGATCTCGCGAGCCTCGCGCTCGATCTCGGAGACGGTCAGGCCGGTCGCTCTACGCAGACCTTCTTCGAGCTCTGTCAAGCGGGAGTTAAGGCGATCGCGCTCTTTACTCCTCTCGATCGCTTCGGATAGCTGTGCTTCATCGCCTACGCCGGCTGCTCGGATCATCTCTGCGATCCGGTCGTTCGCTTCGTTGATCGCAAGAGTGCTCTCGATCTGGTCCTGCTCGTGGCTCTCGCGCTCCTCGGTGGTCGTGCGATGCTTGGCTGCGGCCTCCTGAGTTACCTCGAGGCGGTTGGCGACCGTGGCAACGGCGACGTCTGCGGCAACGCTCGCTAAGTCGCGATGAATGTCGAGCGTCGCGAGGAGTTGACCAACTCGTTGCGTGAAGTCGTCGTTGCGCTCTTCGATTCCCGAGATGCGTTCCTCGGTTTCCGCGAGTTCGCTGTTCTTGGCGGCGATCTCACTGAGTAGTTTTAGAGTCGCGGTCGCTTCGTTGGTGAGCGCGGCCTCGCCCAATCCGATAGCGGCAACCGAGGCGGCCCAGTCCTCTCGCCACTTCGCGACCGCGTCCTGCGCTTTGGAGCGGGCGGCGACATGATTGATCAAGAGCTTCTCTGTGTCTGCACGGGACTTCTCCAAGCTGGCGTGATTCTGGCGAGTTTCGGTCGCGCCGGCTACGACCAGCTCGGCGCAGTCGAGGAGACCGAGCAACGTCATCTCGGCAGCCTGGTGTGCTCCCGCAGCGGCAAGTGAGGAGGCGAGATCCATCTGGTGTCGAGCGATCGTCTCGGTCAGCTCGTCGACTTCGGTTGCGAGACGGCGTGCGTCGGCGGACTGGCGGGCACAGTCTTGAAAGTCGTCGAGCCACTGCTCCATAACGTCAGGCGACTGGGCGACGGCGCCGAGCGGCGGCCCAAGCGTCGCCCACGA
>JAJYQJ010000087.1 GCA_021794655.1 Actinomycetes bacterium
TGTATGCGATCTCGTGCCCGACGGTGTCGCTGTGTGTTGGAGTTGGCGGCCTCGGCTTTGCTGAGATCTCAACTAACCCAACAGGTGGTCCTAAAGCTTGGACAAAGACTTTGATCGACCCAACAGGGGGAGACCTCAAGTCTGAGTACCCAACCGTACTGTCTACCATCGACTGTGTCGGGACAAGCTTCTGCATTGCAGGAGACGGCTCAGGTGGGATCGTCGTCACATCTAATCCAACAAGCGGCCCTTCATCCTGGCATCTCTATGTTGTCCAGAACATGTTCGGCGTTGGCCATAACGTGTCGTGCCCGACTGCGTCGTTCTGCGTTAACTCAAGTGGATTCAGCAAGACTAACCTCCTAGCGCTAGGGGTTAACCCTCTCCTCGGCCCGTCAGCGTGGTCGATATCTGAAATGGTCCCCAACGGAGGCTACGTGTCGTGCCCTACGGTATCGACGTGCTTCTTCTTGGACTTCAAGGGCACAGTGAGCGTCGGCACCGCTTCGTAGGTCAGAGGACCCGCCATTCGACGTGCATTTGTGTCCCGCGAGTCCCTTCAAGTAGTGCAATGGACAGACTCCTCGTTGTTCGCAGCCGATAGGGGTCTTGGACTCACCCAGCTATGATTCGCCGCGGTCGCCCATCCGCTCCGGCTTGTGGCTGCTGAACTCAGACGGACGGTCCATCGTTTTATTCATGGGTGCACGCTCGGTTGTGTTATGTTCGATTTGGGCTGGTGTCGTAGAGGCATAGATACCTTGCGAGGTGATAGCTAGGGAGGGACACATAAGGATGTGCCCAGAGCGATGCTTGCTGAGTTTGCACAGATAGTGATGTCACCTGAAGCGTCTGCACAGCGTGGCGCTGGGTTGGTGGATCGGGAAGAGGAGGGTGCCGTGGAGGCAGCAGGCGGAACGGTGGCGGGGGCGTGGGGCCGAGGGCGCCACCGGGAGCGCGTTCCGGTGCTGGCTGTCGGGCTCGTGGCGGCGGCATGTGTGCTGGCCGCATGTGGCGGCGGCTCTGGGGCGTCGAACTTGCGGAGGCCGGGTGGTGTGAGCGGTAAGAGCGGGAGTACGACGACGGTGCCGGGGTCGCTCGGTAAGGCTGGGTCGGGTTCGGGCGGATCGGCGTCAGGGGCACCGAGGGCTTGCACGCTCGTCTCGGCGGCGCAGGTCAGTGCCGCCCTCGGCGTCTCCGTCAACCGGACGAGAGAAGAGCCCGACGGGAGCGGGACGTCGTGCTCATGGTCGTTCACGGCAACGAGCCTGGTCAAAGGGCTCGGGACCAATGCGACGCTGAGCGTGAAGCGGAGCGCCGTCGGATTGACTAGGGCCGCCTTCTACCGGACGCTCGAGAACGAGCCAGAGCTGAAGTTCGCACCGGTCACTATCGACGGGATACCGGCGGTGCATGGGTTCGGCTCTTCGCAGCCCGAGGTGCTGGTGGACGTCGGGCCGGTGACGATGACGATCGCAGCGCTCAGCACGATCTCGGCCGCAGACGACGGCCCCGCGGTGTTGGCGATCGCCGGTGACGCCGTCTCTAGTGTTTGCCGGGTGGTGAGCTGCTCGCACTGACGCGTTCTGCCGGCGATGGCGACCCAGCGCGCTGGTGGTCGGTGGGCGTGGAGGTCGTGGTGCGTGTCGCCGTCGCCACTCGGTGCGTCATGTGGTGGGCTGCGAATGACGCCGGCGGAGAATACGGGCTCTACGCGGCCAGTCGTGGGGAGGCCAGTTCCACCTGTCACTGCACGGCGCCAGCAGGGTACGGGCCGGCAGGTCTCGGGGACTTACGAACAATGGAACGAAAAGTCACGCTAAACCCATCAGACTTGTGCTCCCCGACCTGGCCCCTGGCAGCATCCGGGAGCTTCGCGAAGCGGTGCGTGTCAACCTTTATTGGGACAAGGTTCTGCATTGCAGGAGACGACTCGGGAGGGATCATCGTCACTTCAGACCCAACTGGAGGGAGTTCTGCCTGGCATGTTTATGTGATTCCCGGCATGGGAGGGAGCTTCTCGTGTCCTGCACCGTCGTTCTGTGTAGTGGCAACCGGTTCGAACACCACCGGGCTCTCGGGGGTTAGCATCAACCCTCTACTCGCTCCATCAGCGTGCTCGGTGTCGCAGGCGGGTTCTTCTGGCTACGTGTCGTGTCCTGCGGTATCTGCTTGCTTTTTCTTGGACTTCAAGGGCACAGTTAGCGTTGACACCGCTTCGTAGGGATCCAAGGATCCAGTGGACGCCTGGAGGACCGCCAACCGAGGCCGCCTTGAACACTGCTTTGGACAGACTCCTCGTTGTCCGCAGGACTCCTTAACCTTAAGATGTGGTCCGTGCCCGCTTCGTGGAGCTGTAAGACTTGAAGACGTGAACGATCAGGTGAAGCCGGAACGAGCGACGACGATCTCGCTTACGAAGCACGAAGGAGCGGGGAACGACTTCTTGGTTCTCCTAGATACCGAGGATCTCGTGAGACTGAGCGACGCTCAGGTTCGTAGGCTGTGCGAGAGACACACCGGAGTCGGCGCCGACGGACTAATCAGAGCAGCTCCGAGCAGTAGCGATGCGTCTGTGTTGATGGAGCTACGCAACGCGGACGGGACGACGGCAGAGATGAGCGGCAACGGCATCCGTTGCCTCGCGCACGCCGTATTCAACGCGGGGTTCGTCTCGGAGAACATCTTTGACGTGGAGACCGGGTCAGGTCTCCGCAAGGTCAAGTTCTATCCCGGCGCAGATCGTTTTCGTGGATCGGCCTCAGTCGAGATGGGAGTAGCGAACCTTGGACAAGACGTTTCGGTTCCCATCTACGCCGAGAAGGCGATCGTCGTCGACGTCGGTAATCCGCACCTCGTCGTGCTGGTGGAGGATCCAAGTGACCTCGACGTTCGCGCCCGAGCGAGAGAGCTCGCCGCGGGTTTTGACGACGGGATCAACGTGGAGTTCGTCGCGCCGGGTCGAAACCCAGACGAGGTCGCGTTCAGGGTCTTTGAGAGAGGGGTGGGAGAGACGATGGCTTGTGGAACCGGGAGCGTCGCCGCGGCAGCCGCGATGCGCTCCTGGGGATTGGTGAAAAACGCCGTAAAGGTGATCAATCCTGGCGGGACGCTCGAAGTTGTGCTCGGCGACGACGAGCGTTCTCGCACGTGGCTGTCGGGGCCGGTACGCGAGATAGCCCGCGTCGAAGTAGATTTGGCGACGCTTCGGTGAAGCAGATATGACAACCGGTGCGTTCACTGGGACACTCATCGATCGCTCGTTCAGGGAGAAGATCGTACTCGTCGGAGTGGTCTTGCCAGACACGACGGTTCAACGCGTGCAAGACTCGTTGGTGGAGCTCGCCCTACTCGTCGACACCGCCGGCGCCGACGTGGTCGGGAAAGTCATCCAGCGCCGCCAACGCCTCGACCCGGCGACTTTCATCGGAGAAGGAAAGGTCTCCGAACTTGCCGGCCTCGCGCGCTCTCTCGACGCGGACACCGTCGTCTTCGACGAGAACCTATCCCCGGCCCAGCAGCGCAACCTAGAGTCTCAACTCGGGAGAACCGCGATCGATCGGACCGCCGTCATCCTCGACATCTTCGCACAGAACGCGAAGACTCCCGAAGGAAAGGCCCAGGTGGAGTTGGCTCTGCTGCGATATAGGCTGCCGCGTCTTCGGGGTCGTGGAAGGTCGTTCAGCCAGCAGGCCGGAGGCATCGGAACGAGGGGTCCCGGCGAGACCCAACTCGAAATAGATCGGCGCCGCCTCCTGCAGCGGATCCGGCGGTTGGAGTCGGACTTGAAGAACCTCGATAAGACCCGCGGACTCCAGCGGCGGGGACGAGAGAGAGGCCGCCTACGAGAGGTCGCGCTCGTCGGATATACCAATGCCGGCAAGTCGAGCCTGCTCAACGCGCTGACGAGTGCAGGAGTAGACACCGCGGACCGGCTATTTGTGACCCTGGATCCCCGCACCCGCCAACTCGCGCTGCCGGGGGGGGAGACGGTTCTTTTGACCGACACCGTCGGCTTCATAAAGAAACTCCCACACGAACTCGTCGAGGCGTTTCGCACGACGTTGCACTCCCTTAGATCAGCGGACCTGCTACTCCACGTCGTCGACGCGTCGGCTCCCGACATTGAAGATCGGATCGACGCTGTGCACTCGGTGGTGGACGAGGTCGGCGCCCGGGACGTTCCAGAGATGATCGTGTTCAACAAGGCCGACCTGCTCGACGACCCAGACGCAGGCCTTCGTTTAGAAGACGCGCCAGTCAACGTCTCAGCGAGAACGCGAGAGGGGCTCGACGAGATGGTCGCTCAGATGGCGGACCGCCTGCGGACAGAGGACCGGCTGGTCGAGTTCAGGGTTCCCTTTGATCGAGGAGATGTTCTAGCTGCGCTCCATCGAGAAGGTGAGGTGCTCAAGCAGTACGAGCTCGATCAGGTGACCGTAGTCAACGTCTTGTTGGACGCCGCGGGACGTGCACGGTTTTGCGCATTCGAACAGGGCGCATTCGAAAAGGGAGAGATTCTATGAAGCTCACGAGAGGTAAACGTGGATAGTTTCGCGCCTCCTCCGTACCCCTACGATCGCCTGAACGAGCTGAGGGAGGTAGCCGCCGGGTTGCCAGGCGGCGTCGTCGACTGCTCCGTCGGGACGCCGTGCGATCCGCCTCCAGAGATCGTGATACAGGCCCTTCACTCTTCGGGGACCGAACGCTCCTACCCACCGTCTGCGGGCTCCCCCGCGTTTCGCCGGGCATGTGCCGACTGGCTCGATCGGCGATTCGGGGTCTCGTTGGACCCGTCGAACCTCGCCGGCTGTATCGGGACGAAGGAGATCGTCGCCTCCCTCGCCGGCTTCTTGCACCGACGAGATCGAAGCAGGGACACCGTCTTGTTTCCCGACGTCTCCTATCCAACCTACGCTATGAGCGCCGAGTTGGCCGGGTTGCGTGCAGTAGCCGTCCCGGCTCTTTTCGCAGACGGAACCGGTGTCGATCTAAGCCAGGTGAGTGAGGGCGACGCCGAGCGAGCCCTCGTTCTCTGGGTGAACTCACCTTCGAATCCAACCGGCGGACTGAGCGACCTCGACGCCGCGGCCTCTTGGGGGCGTATCCACGACGTCCCCGTCTTCTCGGACGAGTGCTACGCGGAGTTCACGTGGGCCGGCCCGCGACGGTCGATCCTGGAGTCCGGACCGAGCGGTGTCGTCGCCGTCCACTCCCTCTCGAAACGCTCGAACATGGCCGGTCTGCGGGTTGGATTCTTCGCCGGCGACCCCGAGTTGGTCCACTACTTGAGAGACGTCCGTCAGCACGCCGGGTTGATGGTTCCCGGTCCGGTCCAAGCCGCCGGAGCGGTCGCGTTCTCAGACGACTCCCATGTCGAGATCCAAAGAGGCCGCTACAGCGAGCGCCTCGCGTTCTTCGCGACGGTCCTGACTAACGCAGGGTTCAGCGCCGAGTTACCCTCTGGCGGCTTCTACCTCTGGGTAAAGGCGCCAGAGCGCTTCGACGACGCCTGGGAGGCCGCCGGGTACCTCGCCCGTACCGGCGGCCTCTTGGTCGCCCCGGGAGACCTCTACGGCGAGCGCGGGAAAGGCCACCTAAGGATCGCGACCGTTCAGCCGACGAGTCGCCTGGAGCTCGTCGCAGAGCGATTGGAGGCCGCCTCTCGGTCGTGTTGACGTGGTCGGCGGGATACCGTTTTTCCTAGTCAATATGGTTTATTAGCCCAAATGGACCAGATGACCCAAAAGGTGGGCTAGAGTTCCCGGCGGCGGCCCAGCTCCACGCGGGGCCGTGCTTCGCCGGTGTCCACGGTGGACGTCGGTTGCTGATGTGCGTGGAATACGAGAGGTGCAGATAATGACCACAGGTTCGGTCAAGTGGTTCAATGCGGAGAAGGGTTACGGATTCATCACCCCCGATGGCGGTGGCGAGGATCTGTTCGTCCATCACTCCGAGATTCAGATGGAGGGTTTCAGAGACCTTCCCGAGGGCCAGCGGGTCGAGTTCGAGACCACCCAAGGCCAAAAGGGGATGCAGGCGAGCAAAGTTCGAAAAGTCTGACCCGACGCTCCGGGGCGCCCCCGCTCAACGGTCGGTGCGCAACCGGTGGACACTGACGGCGTAGTCGTCACCAGCCCGGAACGGCTTCTTGTCCCACGTAGACCACCGGCTTATCGTTTCGAGTCCAGCATCTTTGCATAAGAGATCGTAAACCTCGACGCTGAGTCCCGCGCGCTCCAGAGTGAATCCCGATACGAGAACGCCCCCCACGTGTAGGTGACGCGCTAGGTTTTTCACCGTCGCCGCCTCGGTACCGGGGGCGAGAAATATCATTACGTTCCCGGCCATGACGACCGCGTCAAACGCGCGGCCGACATCGACCGTCGCAACGTCGGCTTCCAACCATTCGAGGTCGGGGGCTTTCTCGCGGGCGGATTCGAGCATCCGGCAGTCGAGGTCGACACCGACCACATCGATCCCTCTTCGAGCGAGTTCTATCGCGACGCGCCCCGTCCCACATCCCGCGTCGAGAACCGACCTCGGGCCAAGAGACTCGACGAGCGTCGCTTCTCCGTGGACGTCGTGGCCGGCCGCCTCCAACTCCAAAAAGTGCCGATCGTAGCTCTCGCCGCGCCTGCCTGAACTCCTCAGCCAACGATTCGCGCCCGTCGTTTCCACGTCGCCCAGGATAGACACGGACCGCGGCCTTCGTCGGCACGCCCGTCGAACCTCCCCGCGAAAGCAAGCTCGCTCGCGACTCGTAGGACCATCTCGGACCTCTGTTCCCAGCTAGTGTTTGCCTATGGTCGATCTCAGTTTGCAGATATCGGAGTTGTGGGAGTCGAGCGCAGACCTCGACGCCGGGGACCCTGAAGCATCTCGCCTCGTCGAGGCGGCAGTCGAGCTCCTCGACACAGGGGTGCTCAGGGTCGCCGAGCTCTCCGACTCCGGAGAGGTCGTCGTCCACGACTGGTTGAAAAAGGCGATCCTCTTGCTGTTCAAGTTGCGCTCGATCGACACCGTCGACGTCGGTCCGTTCGAGTTCGCGGACAAGATACCTCTTAAGCGACACTACGCGGCCTCAGGCGTCCGAGTCGTTCCGGGCGCCTCTGCACGCTGGGGGTCCTACATCGCCCCAGGGACCATTCTCATGCCGAGCTACGTCAACATCGGAGCTCGGGTCGGAAGTGGATCAATGGTCGACACCTGGGCGACCGTCGGCTCCTGCGCCCAGATCGGGGAGCGCGTCCATCTTTCCGGAGGGGTCGGAATCGGAGGGGTGCTCGAGCCGCCGAACGCGGTACCGGTGTTCGTCGAGGACGACGCGTTCATCGGCAGCCGCTGCATGATCACCGACGGTGCGCGAGTCGGCGAGGGCGCCGTCCTCGGGGCGGGGACGATTCTAAACCCATCGATACCTGTCATCGACGCTTCGGACGGTTCTGAGATCGGACGCGGACACGTCCCCGCGTGGTCCGTCGCGGTATCGGCAAGCCGCCGCCGAGAGTTTCCCGGAGGGGAGTACTATCTGCCTTGCGTCCTCGTTATCCGGCGCCTCGACGAGGGCGAACGCCACGACAAACTCGCGCTCAACTCGATCTTGCGCGAGCACGGGGTTTCCACGTGACGAGAGATCTCCTCGCGCTCACAGCCGACCTCGTATCGGTGGAGTCGGTGAGCCGAAACGAGAGCGCGATCGCAGACCTCGTCGAGGAGAACCTTTCGTCGCTGAACTCGCTCGACGTCGTTCGCATCGAGAACAACATCGTCGCCCGCACCTCACACGGCCTCCCGAGACGCCTGATCTTGGCCGGGCATCTCGACACCGTCCCTTCGCACGACGGCGCCGTCTGCCGGATAGACGGAGATACGCTCTTCGGCCTCGGCGCTTCGGACATGAAAGGGGGGCTCGCCGTCATGTTGGACCTCGCCGCCGAGGCCGGTGATCCACTCGTGGACGTAACCTACTGCTTCTACGCCTGCGAAGAGGTCGACCGCAGCGAGAGTGGGCTCCTCACGCTCTTCGAGCAGGCTCCCGAACTCCTCGAAGGCGACGCCGCTATCCTCGGCGAGCCGACCGACTGCCTCGTCGAAGCCGGCTGTCAAGGCACGGTGCGCGCCGTTCTCCACCTCGGCGGCGTCCGCGCCCATGCCGCACGTCCGTCGACCGGCGTCAACGCGATCCACCGCCTCGCTCCGGTCCTCTCCCGCCTCGCCGGCTACAACGGGCGTCGCGTCGAAGTTGATTCGTGCCTCTACGAAGAGCAACTTCAGGCCGTCGCGGTGTCAGGTGGTATCGCCGGGAACGTCGTACCAGACGCCGTCGACCTCGTGATAAATCACAGGTTCGCACCCGATCGTAGCGCCCGTGAAGCCGTCGAGTCCCTCGAGACGATGTTCCACGATCAGCTCCTCGGTGACTACGACGACTCTCTCACAGTCGACGACGTCGCCGAAGCGGCCCGCCCGTCGCTCGACTCTCCCATCCTCCAATCGCTCGTCGCACTCACCGGCGACGCCCCGAGGGCCAAGGTCGGCTGGACCGACGTCGCAACCTTCGCCTCGCACGGAGTACCCGCGACGAACTTCGGTCCAGGCGATCCTCTAACGGCGCACCGTCTCGGCGAGTGCGTGAGCAGGGCGGCACTCGAGCGGGCCCGCTCGATCCTCTCCACGCTCGTCTTTGGTTAGAGCCGTCGTAGTACCGTGACGACCTTCCCGTATATCTTAATCTCCTCCGGCGAGTACGTCATCGGCTCGAACCGAGGGTTCGCCGGCCGTAGCACAATCTTGTCCCCCTCGCGCGACAGGGTCTTGACCGTCGCTTCATCGTCTGGGATACCCGCCACCACCACGTCGCCGTTCTCCGCGTCCTCCTGCTGGCGCACCACAACGTAGTCACCGTCGAGGATCCCCGCATCGATCATCGAGTCGCCCCTCACCCGAAGCATGAACGTCGACCCAGTACCGGTGAACTGCTCGGGTAGGGGTAGAAGCTCCTCTACGTTCTCCTGCGCCAAGACCCCAGTTCCCGCCGCGACATCACCGACGAGCGGAACGTGCCTGACAGGCTGGGCCGCAATCGCGGCCTTCGAACTCGGGTCGTAGCGGACCTGGATCGCGCGAGGTTTCGTCGGATCCCGGACCAAGAACCCCTCTCTTTGAAGCACCGCCAGATGGGTGTGGACGGTGGAGGCGGACTTCAGTCCGACCGCCCCCGCAATCTCTCTCACCGACGGCGGATATCCCCGCTCACGGAGGTTCTTCGCGATGAAATCGATTATCTCGAGGCGTTTTCCAGTGAGTGCTATCGCCAACGTTGTCACCTCCTACTCAGGTCTCCCCAGCGATTCAACCCGCGAACCTCCAGAAGAACTCGAACACAACTCTCGACGCCAAGAGTATCGCGCGGGTGTTTCAATTGCAAACATCTGTTCGAAAAGACTTGACACGAACAGACGTTCGTGCTTTTATGTTGGTATACGAACAAGCGTTCTGATGCCGCTAGTAACGATGCAGGTCAGGGCGGTAAGTGGAGACAGTGGCCAGTGTGGAGACAGTGGCCACTGTGGAGACAGTGCAACGGGGTTGATTGGAGGAGCGATGGCTCAAGCGCTACGGAGTTTGGAGTTGGACCGCACAGAGGACCGTATTGAGGACCGCCGGGTTCACCTGCACACCGTTCGTGGACGGCACGTCAACGACGATCGGGCTTTTACATATCGAGGCCCAAAGCTCGCGCTGGTGGAGACCCCCTATATGGGCGATAGGCGCTCATACGGGGACGGCCAGAGGCGGGAGAGAGTCCTGAATCGAGGTGGAGTTTGCTCCAGTGGTCACGAGAAGAGGTTCCACTCAAAGGTGTCGATCCGGATGAAAGGCAGTTCGATTGCCCTGGTCGTCGTCGCTACGGTAGCGGTTGTGACCCTCGCACTGCCGATCAAGGGACTCGGGGCGACGCCGCCCGTTCAAAGGGCTACGCGTGGTTCGAACCCCGCGCTTCCAAGCGTCGCGATGCCAGGTCAAGGGAGTGTCTACACGGTGCGACCTGGCGATACGTTGAGGTCTATTGCAAGGCGGCTCGACCCCGGGAGTCCAAGTGTAGCCTTTGTCCGCCTCGAGAATCAGATCGGCTCCAACGTGGTAGTGCCCGGTGAACACATAGAACTCCCCTGAAACTTCTCGGCTTTGGTTGCGAACGTGGATCCAGTAGATCGATCTGTCGAGGCCGGCGGATCGAGCGGTTCATTCGAGAGTATCGTCGTTGGTATGCGGTGTCCATCGTGCTCGGCTGATGACGACAGGGTTGTCGATTCGCGCTCGGCCGAAGATGGCTCGGCTATCCGCAGACGTCGTCAGTGCCTCGCTTGCGGTGAGCGGTTCACGACGTTCGAGCGTGCCGAAGACGTTCTCTTGACTGTGATAAAGCGCTCCGGAGAGATCGAACCCTTCGACGCGGGAAAACTCATCGCCGGCCTCCGCTCTGCGTGTAAGAACCGTCCGGTAGGGGAGGATGACTTCATGAGAATCGCGCGCGGTGTCGAAGAGGAGATCCGCCAAGAGCTGTCACCGCCGACCACCCAGACGGTCGGCATAGCTGTTCTAGAACAGTTGAGAGCTCTCGACGAGATATCGTACTTGCGCTTTGCGAGTGTCTACAAGGGTTTCGAGGACGTCGATGACTTCCAACGCGAGGTTGGACTACTAACCAAGAAGATAACCAAGAAGACCGAAGCGAAACATTCAAAGTAAATGGGTGAACTCGTCGAGTCAGTTCCAAACGTCGTCCTCGCCGTCTACGCGCATCCAAACGATGCCGACGTCTCGTGTGGCGGGACGCTCGCGTACTGGGCGAGCCGTGGTAGCGAGGTACACCTCTTGGTATGTACCGACGGTGCGAAAGGGACGACGCAACTTGACTTGGACACTGCGATGTTCGCGACGACGAGGGCTATCGAACTTCGTGACGCCGCATCGGCGTTGAAACTATCTTCGCACAGCATCTTGGGCTATCGCGACGGTGACCTCACCGAGGGAGAAGCGTTGAGAGAAGAGTTGGTTGCCTGGGTGAGGAGAGTCCGTCCTGATTCGGTGCTCGGCCACGATCCAACCGCGGTATTCTTCGGCCAGGAGTACTTCAACCACAGGGACCACCGCGTCGCCGGTTGGGCCCTGTTGGACGCCATCGCGCCCGCAGCCGGGCTGCCCCACTACTTTCCCGACGCGGGACCACCTCATCAGGTCGGAACTGTGTACTTGTCAGGCACGCTTCAGCCCGACGTCTGGGTCGACATCGGCTCGACAATTGAGACGAAGGTGGAAGCGGTTCTTTGTCACAGAAGCCAACTCGACGGTCACGGATCAGACACCAACGACTGGATGCGCGAGAGTGTTATTCAACGCGCAAGAGAGGCGGGCGGGTTCGCAGGTGTCGAGTTCGCCGAAGCGTTCAGGCGAGTTCAGCTACTTCGTTGAAGGCGGTAACGAGCTGTGGATCGAACGATACTGCACGTAGACATGGATGCGTTCTTCGCAGCGGTGGAGGTCCTCGACAACCCGGAGCTGAACGGCGTTCCCGTCGTCGTCGGCGGAACGGGAAAACGTGGCGTTGTCGCGTCGTGCAACTACGAAGCCCGGTTATTTGGCGTTCGCTCCGCAGTCGCGATGGCAAGCGCGAGGAGACTTTGCCCGAACGCGGTGTTCATCGACGGACGGTACTCGCGTTACGTAGAGGTGAGTGCGAAGTTGTACGAGCTATTGACGACCGTTTCACCCGTAGTCGAGCGGATTGGTCTGGACGAAGCGTTCCTCGACATAGGCGGCGCTACGAGACTCTTCGGAGCGCCAATAGAGATCGCTGCTCGTTTGAGAGAGAGTGTCTTGGAAGAGCTCGGTCTAAACTGTTCCGTTGGCGTCGGTCGCTCCAAGATGATCGCAAAACTCGCCTCGAAAGCTGCGAAACCCCACCTGACACAGCGTGGCGTAGAAGTTGGCGACGGCGTGTTGGTCGTCGAAGATAGCTCCGAGAGGTCGTTCTTGGATCCCCTCCCTGTTTCTTGGCTGTGGGGGGTAGGGGCGGTCACGAGAAAGAGACTTAGCGAGCTAGGGGTAAAGACCGTCGGCGACCTCGCGCAGATCCCGGAAGCGATTCTTATCAAGGAGTTTGGTAGCTCCCACGGGACGCACCTCGCTCTCTTGTCCAAAGGCATCGATGAAAGCCCGGTCGTCGCGAGCCGCCCGCCAAAGTCGATCGGCCGTGAGGTCACCTTCGCACAAGACTCATGTGACATCGAGTACTTAAAGCAGCGCTTGAACGTACTGTCCGCCGGAGTATCGAGCCAGCTGAGAGAGGCCGGGCTTTCTGCCTCCAGGGTGAGCGTCAAGGTGCGTCTTGCCGATCTGACGTTTCAGACGCGGTCCTTTACTCTCTCTACGTCTCTCGACACCGGACCGGCGATCAGCGCAGTCGCGCAGGCGTTACTCGACTCCCTCCCGATCGACCGCGGGATCAGGCTGCTCGGAGTGTCCACCGCAAACTTCTCCGACGTCGAGCGTGCCGAGCAACTCTCGCTTCTCTCCATGCTCCACGACGACGGCGTGAGAAAGGTTGACTCGTCAGAGGGAGAAGATCTCCAAGAACAAGCCGCTGTCCTCGAGGACGGATGGCGCGAGATCGTCAAGGCCGTCGACGCGATCAGGGCAAAGTTTGGATACAGTGCAGTCGGGAACACGTCGACGCTTACCGGACTCGGGTTGCCATCGACTGCCCGCAGAGATGCCCCGTGGGGACCTTCCGGTCAAGACCCAGGCGATTAAACGTAGGCGTGGAAACCCGGAGCCATTCGTCGACGGCTCTTCGTCCAAACGGCGCCAGCTCTTCGTCCAAACGGCGCCAGCTCTTGGTCCAAACGGCGTCAGCCAAGACGGCGTCAGTTGTTCCACCAGTGGATCCACTTGCCGTGTGGGTGCATATCGGCGAGCCGGCGCGCGCGGTGCACTCCGTGTTCGATTGAGTCGTAGACGAGTGCGGTTGACCCCTTGACCGACATGCCACCAGGGGACGCGGGCGCTGCAAATCCTGGGGTTTCATACGGCGACTCGGCGAACAACCACGACACAGGGCGATCGTAGGAGATCGCTGAAAGTATGCCTCGCAGACGCTCTTGCTGATCGACGCTGAGATAGGCGCCGACCCAGGTGTTCATCACGCACAGATGAGTGTCGAACGGAGAAGATAACGCGATATCGGGTAGCTCTTCGAGCAGGTCACCTTGAATGAGCGAAACTGTTTCCGGTAACTCACGCGCCAAGTCGATAGCTAGACGGAGCCGGTTGAAACGTTCGAGATCTTGGGGCCACTGGCACGCGAGGAGCCATAGCGCCTCCTCCTCGTCGGAAAGGTCGATTGGTCGGCGATCTACTCCAACGCGACTCGCAATCGACGGAATCGTTACGTTCGATATAACTCCATGCCTGACCTCACATGAAATGCGAACTCTTGAGTTCACCGCGCCTTCGATTTGAGACCCTCCAAAGTTGTACCCATAGTGATCGAACAAGAGGTTGAGGCCGGCCGAACTACCCAGGTCAACCAGGGAAAGCGGCATGACGTGGTCGTTTGTCACTACCTCGAGTGCCGGGAGTATTCCAGCGCATCGACCAATTTCGTTCGTCTGGGTCGCCCTTGTCGCGAGCAGCGTGGCGATCTCGTTTTCGTGCTCTTTACAAAACGAGCGGAACTCTGTGAAAGGATTGCCGGGGTCGTCCTTCCCTGTCGGAGGGGCGGGGGTAGACGGAGCTGACGAGAACGGTCCACACGAGATCTCATCGTCACCTCGCCCGTCGAGGCTAGCTATCAGTTGAACGGTTGGGAAATAAGAGGCGAGCGGTGAACTCGCGCCCTTTAGAAGCAGGAAGTGGACGGCCGCCAAGACGATGTTGGGGCGGCGTTGGTTGCGAGGGACGCTGCTCAGTAACGATATGAGGAACGGATCTTGTGAAGCGCCGTCACAGATCCTCGCGTAGACGGTTTCGCTCTCCCTCGACACGACGGTCGAGAAGCCACGATAGAGTTGCGCGACTTCTTCTGACTGTGGTTCATCTACTTCGTGCAACCCAGCCTTCAACTCGTCGATCTGCTAAGTGTCTTGATCGGAGTGATGAGGCTCGGCGACAGAGGAGGACCAAGGATCTCCGCTGATCGGTGGAGGCAGCGGCTCGTTCTTGTGTGCGTCTCGAGATTCAGCATCTGAGCCGGACTCTTTGGTTTGGGTGTCGTCGCTCTCACCCTTCGGCGACGAGTCAGAGTCGCCGGATTTGCCGGATTTGCCGGACTCAGACTGGACCCAACCCGCGGGCGCCGGAGGGATAGAGGATGCAGCCGCGGGTTCCGTCGACTCAGATGACTTGCCGGACTCAGATGACGCAGACGACTCACTCGACACTCCGAGGTTTGGCACGAACGGTGGCAGTGCGGAGTCGCTCTTCTGCTCCGATCCGGAGTCCTGATTGCCCTGTTTGGACTCTGCTTCTGGGGTCCACTGACCACCAGCTGGCTCAACGTCTCCGACCGCGGCCGCAGCGGGGGTCGCGACTGACGCCGGGCTGGGCTGAACTGGGATGACCGGCGGTGGCGGAGGGGGAGGCGGCGGTGGCGGAGGGGGAGCAGGATCGGCGCTCGCGCTAAACGGTGGCAGCGTGACCGACGCGAGCGCTTCGGTAGTCTCCGCGACGCTCGAGTCGTCGTCGTTTGGAGCGGAGTGGAGAGCCTCTTTGTCCAAATCTGACGATCCACTCGGTGGCGATCCACTCGGTGGCGGGCCACTCGGTGGCGGGCCACTCGATGGGAGGCCACTCGATGGGAGGCCGACGCCTCCGGTGGAGACGGCCGCCTCTTCTCGTTGTGCCTTCAATACATCGGGGTCGGGTAGCGTTACAAGCACGAGTCCGGCGTTCGCGAGTTCACGCAAGGTTCTAAGAGCATCCAAGGGGTGCGAGTTGGTCGCGTCGACCACTTCTTGAACAGGGCGACCCGGGTTTCCCACCAGGCTGAGCATCTGCCACTGGTCACCACGGATCTGGACGTCACCACCTGGAGGAGATGACGACATGCAGACCGTTGCTTCGAAGGGAAGCGCTTCTATCAGGGTCCTCCACTCTTGCACTTGAGGACCGAGGTTGTCGAGGGTCGAAGTAATGGAGACCCTTGTACTCCCTTCAGGTGCGTTTGCGGAAGTGAAATAGAACCAGCCGTCCTCGATGCAAGCGAGTTCGAACACAGCGGTATCGAGAGGCGTGCCCCTAGTGTCGTCGTTGTCGACGAGATCGCCGGAGTCGACCCAGATGCGGCGGTCAACTCCTTTGCCGACGACTTGGAGTTCACCGGAGTGACCGGTGCGCGCCAGCATGTCGAGTACGTCGATCAGCGTGAAAACCGACAGCGATCCGACTAGCGCAGCTGGCGCCGCCTCCGTCCCGGACTGGACCTGTGTCATCGTGTACAACCCCCTCGTTTATCTTTTCCGACCAGGATAAATCCTACTCCTTCGGGTTGGGAAAAACCATATGTGCTGTTTAGAGAAGGTTTTTGCCCCCTTCGCTCGGAGTCGCGCGCCTTTATGTAGATCCCGCCTCATCTAAGTAGGACATCGGTTTACGACGCATTTCATCGCGTGGATTGTCGCTCCAAGGTGCTTAAACTAACCTGGTCGCAGATGTCGCGCACCGCTCCAACAGGCTCTTCTTGCTCGACCGTCACGACGGGAGACAGTGCGTGGGAGGCTGGGTGACCCCGCGTTCGAGGGCCTCCAAGACCATGAGGCGGTTCCTTGTCTCCCTAAGGGACACTTTGGGCACAGATCGCTCCAGTGCCCCAGAACGCAGCGACGCAACAAACACCGACCCAGAACACAGTGCCCCAGAACACGGCGACCCAGCAAACGCCGACTCGACGAGCGAGGATGGCTCGGTATACGGTCCGAGTTACTTTGGAGCGGGCCGCGACTCAAGCGGTGATCGACAGGGGATTTCGGGGTACGCGGTCTACGACCGGGTGTCGTCTAACGCAGACATCGCAGCGTACCTGCTCTGGCGCAATTTTAGAGCGGAGAAGGCTCTTGATGTTGGATGTGCGAAGGGTTACTTGGTTGAAGCGCTGCGAGAGTTGGGGGTGGACGCGTACGGCTGTGACGTCAGCGAGTTTGCCGTGGAAAACGCGTCGAGCGCCGTGAGCGGCCTCGTGCGAACTGGAGACTTGGAAACCGGCCTTCCCTACTCGGACGCGGAGTTCGATCTCATAAGCGCGTTGGAAGTCCTAGAGCACTTGCACCCCGAGAAGGTCAGCGCTGCGCTCGCTGAGCTGAGAAGAGTCTCCAGAGGGGTGGTGTATGCAACGATACCGTCGTTTGGATACAACGCGTCGGGTCCGGACGGACACTTCGAGGGGAAAGTGAGACCTGAGTGCCTTGAACGCTACAGGGTCGACGGGGATGATCGAGGTGGCCCGATCCCTTTTGAAGAGTTGGCGGTCGACAGTAGCGGCCAACCAGTAGAGGGTCACCTGACTATCGCGTCGTTTCAATGGTGGACGGAGGCGTTCGCTCGTGCGGGATTTGTGAGGGACGTTGAAGTTGAACGCCGGTTGTACCGAGATATCTCGCCCCTCGGGCTCGCCAAGTTTTGGAACCTGTACGTGTTTTGTGTCCCCGGTGCGAGCAGTAGGTCCCTACTGGAGCCGAGAGAGCCGATGAAGTCCCTGTGGGATCTCGGGTTGGTCCATCCCCTAGTTCAAGACGCGGCGTCCAAAGGTCTGCTGGCTGTGAACCCTGAAAGCGCTTCTAAGGATTCAAACGTGCCTGAAGCGTCAAACGCGTCTGAGTAACTACTCGATGGCCCGGGGTGAGGCGACGACCTTCAGCCTTCGATGACTATTTATTCGATACTAGTCGAGACTATTTCTTGGACGGTTGCCAGGTTATTGGACGGTTACTAGGGTCCCGATCGGCGTCATCGGGAACACGACGGCCGCGTGTGCGGGGGGCATCTCGACGCAACCGACGCTTTGAGGGAAGCCGTAGCTCGCTCGTACGAAACCGTGGAGTGCGTCGCCACCGTTGAAGTAGCTCACCCAAGGGATCCCTGGGTCGACGTACTTTGTCCCGTTGGGGTTTGTCCCACTCATCGTCGTCGACGTGTAACGAGCGTAGACGGGGAACGTCCCGTTAGCAGTTGGTGCGGCGGGGACGCCGGTGTTTGCGAGGGTGGTGTACTTGACGACGCCGTTTTGGTAGACGGTCGCGGTCTCGGGGAGTTGCTTGGAGACGAGGACGTAGCCGTAGGGAAGTGGATCGGCGGCGCCCGTGGAGGCCGCCTGGAGGAGTGCGGTCCAAAAAGCCGTGCCGGTAGGGGCGCCGTTCCAGGGGAGTCCGTGCTGGGCTTCAAAGCTCATAACGGCCCCGTTCGTGATGACGTTTGGAACACCAGGTGACCAAAGAGAGGTGAGAGAAGGTGGCTGGTTCGGCCATCTCCATGCGAAGGTTCCAACCTGTGGATCGGCCTCTTGCTGGGGCGAAGAAGGCTGGCTCGCCGGGGTGAAGTTCAGCGGCAGGTAGCCGAGTTCAGCTAGTAGCTGCTGGAGCCGCAACGTCGAACCTTGGGCGACGGTGAAGCTCGCGGTGTAGGGCGCGATCATCGTCTGGTGTTTTGTCCCGAGAGCACCGGTAGCACCACCTGGTACGGTTATCTTTTCGCTCGACCCCGGCACGAGTGGACCCGCGGGGACGAACTCGAGCTCGGTCGGGGAGGCGGAAGTCCAGTTTCCCGGGACCGCCGGGGTTATCGACGGCTTCGGGCTCGAACTGGACAACGGGGCGGAAAACGTGACGGTTATCGGGGAACTCGCGGTCACTCCGGTAGCGTTCGCCGCCGGTGTGGTTCCGACGACGTACAACGGCGGGACGGGGGGTTTTTGAGCAGCAGATGCGCTCGTCCCAGCTGGTCGCAGGAGTGCGAAACCAGCTACACCTACGACCAAGACGGCGAGCGCGACCACTGCGACGACCAGGGATCGCTTCGACCTTGGTATCGCGTTACTTGGCTTGCGACTACTCTTACTACTTGGCTTTAAGTGTGCTGGGTTCTTTGTCACCGATACGTATACTACCAGGGATTGTGGAAACTGTCCGGCATCCTTTCAAGCTATTCTCAGAATCAGGTTGGAGAGTCCGAATCGATGTGCCCGCGCTGTAGTCCGAATCGTTCTGCCCGCTCCATAGTTCGAATCGTTCTGCCCGCGCTACAGCGCGTCGAGTTCTATAGCGTGTCGAGCGCTATAGCGTGTCGAGTGTTAGAGCGCGTCGAGACGACGGTTTTCAGCTGGCGGCCCGAGCGGAGGATCTCGCGATTGCCGATCGGAGGTGGCTCTCAATCATGCGGGCACGGCGTTCGTCGGTCACCTTTGCCCCGGTCGAGTCTCTTACGTAGAAGGCGTCGATGACCTCGGTGCCGATGGTCGAAACTCTGGCCGAGACTACGTCGAGGTCACAGTTGAAGAGCGCCTTTGTGACGTGGTGGAGAAGCCCTATCTCGTCGGTGGCGTGAACCTCGACAACCGTTGCGGCCGACGACGCGTCGTTGTCTATCGATACCGCGACGGCGACGGGATGAGCTGCTTCGGCACGCCTACTCGAAGCGTACGCGCGAGCCTTCTTCTCCAGCCGTTCCTCGACCTCGATACCGCCTTGGATCGTCAGGTCGATGTCTCGCTCGAGGTCGAAAGAGTCGGGCCATCTAGAGTGTTGGGCGTCGACGGTGAACACGTCGACGATTATCCCGTCTCGCGACGTCGTGTCTGCGGACTGGACGTTTAGGTCGTGGAGGGCCAGAACACCGGTTACCGACGAGAGCAACCCACGGCGATCCTCGGCGGCGACGAACACTCTCGGCGGCCTAACGACGACGGCGGAGCGCCGTGTCTTCCTGACACGATCGCTCAGATGGTTGCGCATGTCGTCGAGGAGGCGCGTCAGGCGATTCACGCCCGACGGGCTCGTCCCTGCGAGGGCCTCTTCGGTACGGCCGACGAGATCGGCGACGAGCCCGGCTTTCCAGCTTCCCCAAGCGGCCGGCCCGGTCGCTTTCGAATCGGCCTCGGTTAGCATCCAGAGCAACGAGAGCAGCTCACGATTGCCGACGAGAGTCGCGACGCGCTCGATCGTCGCGGGATCGTCGAGGTCTCGTCGCGTCGCGGTGTCCGGGAGTAGTAGGTGATACCTGACCATGTTCGACAAGATCTCGACGTCGTCTGGTTCGAACCCGATTCGCTGCCCGATGAGCCTGACTTTGTCGATGCCGATCTCCGTGTGGTCGCCGGGGAAGCCCTTGCCGATGTCGTGGAGGAGCGCCCCGACGAGTAGGAGGTCTGGTCTCGTCACGTTGCTGGTGAGAGACGCCGCGTTCGCGACGGTCTCCAACAGGTGGCGGTCGACGGTATAGCGGTGATAGGCGTTTCGCTGGGGTTTGTTGCGAACGGCCTGCCATTCGGGAAGGATGCGAACGACGATCCCCTCTTCGTCGAGGGACTCAAACGTCTCGATCGCAGGCTCGCCGGTGGCCAAGAGTCGGATCAGGGCGTCTTTACCTGACGCCGGCCACCGCGTCGAGGGTCGAGGGCACTTGTCGGCGAGGCGGTGGATGGTCGCTCTACTGATTGGAAGCTTCCTCTCGGCGGCTATCGCGGCCACTCGAAGTGCGAGGGTGAAATCGTCGGCGACGGCAGCGGAAGGCCGAAGCGTGACCTCGCCTCCGACGACAGCGACGTCGGGATCGTCGACGTTTTCGATCTCTTGTGAGTTCGGATACGTGCCGTCGTGTGACCGACGGCGAAACCACCGGTTGCGGCGAGGTCGGGAGGGGTCCCAGAAGCGCCTCCTGCGCCAGGCGTCGTCGCTGACCCACGCGACGCGCCGGCCCGCTTCAGATACCGACGACATGAGCGAGTCGGCGTCTTCGTAGCCCAACGTCGTCGCTATGTGATCTTGTTCTTGGAGGAGCAGGGTGTCGAGTGATCGCTTGGAGGATCTGTGGAGTTCGACGCGGACGTCGGCGAGGACCGCGACGGCTGGATCGAGTGAGGGTAGATCGACGTAGTCGGCGAGGAGGGGCGCGTACTTGCGAAGCGCCTGGAGAGCGTTTACGTCTCGAAGACCACCGTGGCTCTCCTTTAGGTTCGGTTCGAGGAGAAACGCGACGTCACCTTGAAGACGGTGTCGTTCTCTCATCTGCTCGGAGAGGGTCGGCAGCCATCGTGCGCCGAGGTACTTTCGCCACCGATCGGTTACCTCGTCGAGCAAGGGTTTCGCGACTCTCTCGTCCCCCCACACGAGGCGTGCGTCGAGGAGTCCGAGGGCGACGCGCAAGTCGGAGTCGGCGGCCGCCAAGGTCTCTTTCGGCGTACGTACGCTGTGGTCGAGGTGTACCCCCTCGTCCCATACCGGGTACCAGATCGCGTCGGCTAACGCGGAGATGCTGTGGCGTCCGTCGTAGACGAGGACGACGTCGAGGTCACTGAAAGGGAAGAGCTCTCCACGCCCGTATCCGCCGACGGCGAGCAGCGCGAAGTGTTTTGGACTCCCACCGCTCGCTTCTTCGATGAGTTGGGTGAGCCAACCGTCGGCCTCGGCGCAGTACGCGCTGCACAGTTCAAGCCCGTGGAGACTGGTATCTCCCAAGAGTGCAAGACGTCGGTCCTTCAAGGAGATGTCGACCACCTGTCGAAAATAGCACTTCGACGAGATGATATTGACGGCGAACGGTTAGCGAAGTGGTATCGACGCTGTGAGGTTGGAGACTCCAATCGTGAACGTGCCGTTTGACTTTCGAAAATATGGAGCGTTTGATCCGACGAGCTGGAGTTGAATGTTGTGAGCGGCTGCGAAGGTGTACTCGTTTGGATTGAGCTGAAAGGTGACGTCCTCGTTCGCGACGCTCCGTGGGTTTGTCGAGGCGCGCTGATTGGCGGTTGGACGGTAGATCCCCATCGCGACGATCTGCCGGGTACCGCCCGGCGAGACGTCCCAGAGACGTGCGACGAGTTCAGGATAGTTACCGGTTATGTGAAGTTTCGCGGAGACGCTGACCGCACCGAGGAGGGTGACGGAGTGTTTGCCGACTTGCCGGTTGTATATCGCGGTTCCCGGCGCCGAAGAAGGGGGAAGAGGGTTGCACAGTGGCGCCGAGCCGGCAGGGTTGAGTGCCTGAGACGTAGTGGGGTTGCCACCGTTGGAGGTGACGGTCTGTGGGCGTGGTCCGTTGAGCACGAGCCTTCCGTGTTGTAACGCGCTGAGTGATGGGCCGGTCACGGGCGGCCCAGAGGGAGCGGTTTTCGGACATGTCTGAGGAATGACGGCGACCCCGGTCAGCGGACGCCCCAGGCCGCGCACGACTGCGTTCAAGAACGCGATCCCCGCCTTGTTGGTATAGGCGGTGTCGGCAGGCTTGTCCTGGGCCCAGCCGTGCCCGACGTCGTCGAACATCATGAGCAACGTCGTGTGATCGCCGGCGGCGTTGATTCTATTGGCGTAGTGGAGAGCCTCTGAGACCGGGAAAAGCGAGTCGGTCCAGCCGCTTTGAATCGCGGTCGGCGCGGGGCCGCCAGGGGGGAGCGGGATTCCGATGGAAGACTTGTACTTCTGGAGGATCGATAGCGCGTGGGCGTCGAGCGCGGAGTAGGGTTCTCCTGCCATGAACTCGTGATACCACGTGGTCAAGTCCGTCTGAGGATCCACGCCCGGAGGTGAGAGATATGCACCCTTTGCGACCGCGTAGAGCAGCTTCACCCAACTCTGTTTTGCGACGCCGAACGGGGAGATGTCGGACGCGGCGGGAGTGTAGGAAGCGGTCGCGAGGTGCCCGTTTGGAGCGAGGGCGGTGACGAGGTCTTCCCACGGCCACATTGCGTATGCGCCGGCGACGGACATTGGGACGTGGAGGCGGGGACTCACGAACGGCACGAGCTTCCCGTTTGTGAGCCGCATGCGGTTCTTCAAAGTTGCGAGCTCGAGGGACTGGCCGGCGCCGTAGGATACGCCGGCGACGGCGATGTTGGGCTTCACGAGGCCCTCGTCGACGAGTTCTCCGGCGAGGTACTGGGTGTCTCTGATCTCGTAACGTTGATCCGCGAGTTGGATCCAACCTTTTGAACACGCGGGCGTCCCCGCCCTGGAGGCCGGCGTCCCACACGAGGAGCCAAACCCCCGGGCCGTATACATCAAGACCGCCCATCCCTGGCTCGCCATCGTTACGTCGTCGAGCGATCCGTCGTTGACGCTCGTCTCGAACTCCGCCTTGGACTCTCCGAAGCCGTGGAGGAGGACGAGGAGCGGGAACGGGCCCCTTCCGGTCGGCGGCAGTGCGAGGTCGGCGCTGAGGGGAACGCCGTCGAAGGAGGGCACGCGCAGATCGCGGCCGTTGACGAAGCCACCTTTACAGAACCGGATCCCATAGAGCGGGGAACAGTTCAACTTTCCAAACGGGTGTGGGACGATCGGTGGCGGGGGTTCGACGCCGAGAGCGGAGGTGTTGCGGGTGGGAGTTGATCGCGACGCGACGCCGTTGTGTGTCGAGAGCGTCGAAGAGGAGCACGACGCAGCGAGAACGGCGACGGCGAGGATGGCGACGACGAACACCCGAGGCCGCAGGGAGCCCGGTTGGATCACACCGACCGGCCTGCGCTGTTCCCGTCGCAGATCACGTTCTAGCTCGACTTGTTCGACTCTTCGATCCCCCTTCCGACGCACGGAGGATAGGTTAGCGTTCTGTTACCGACTGTCAACTCGTCGGTCGCGGAACTGTCGTAGCTCAAGGCGGTCGTCTAGTCGCACGTCATCGCGAGCGGGTGAGCTCGTTGAAGAGAGAGAGGTGGTCTTTGACCATCCGAGAGGTGGAGAAGAATCCCTCGACGGCCTCTCGACACCGAGCGCGATCGACCTCGTCGATCCGCCGGCACGCTTCGACCATCGCCGACTCGTCGTCGCACAAGAAGCCGGTGCGCTCGTTCTCGACTACCTCGGGGGCCGCTCCCTCGGGGAAGGCGATGACTGGTGTGCCACACGCCATCGCTTCGAGCATCACGAGGCCGAAGGGTTCGTTCCAGCGAATCGGGAAGAGAAGTGCGGAGGCGCCGCCGAGGAGTTCAAGTTTTCGCTCATGGGGGACCTCGCCGAGATATACGGCGTCTGGCCCGAGAAGGGGCTCGACTGACTCTGTGAAGTACTCGAACTCCCAGGGTTCACGCATCTTTGCGGCGAGCAGAATTCTCGAACCGGCAGAACGAGCGACTTCGATGGCCCGGTGGGCTCCCTTGTCCGGCGCCATCCTGCCGAGGAACAAGAAGTAGCGCCCGTCGCCGTCGCCGTTCCCTTCGCCGATCGGGAAGTTGAGCGCGTCGATGCCGTGAAGGATGACTCTGGCGACCGAGATGTCGGGGGCGGAGCGTCGCTGCGCCTCGGAGATCGAGACGATAGAGACGCTCTTGTCCATCGCGGCGTATATGTCGTGGAGCTCGTCGTTGAACGGTCCGTGGACGGTAGTGACGACGGGACAGCTCAAGTCCATCGCGGGAGCGAGTAGCGGTCCCGCTATGGTGTGGTCGTGGATTACGTCACAGTTGGATAACGCTTTGTATCCTGCGATCGCGTGACGAAGCTCTGGAACCGCCATCCCGATCCGTCGCCCCTCGGACTCCTCTAAGATCCAGTGGCGCTCGACGGGGCAGGTGGAGTCACCGGTCGTAAAGAGGGTGACCCGGTGGTTCTCTTTGGCGAATCCACGTGCGAGCTCGTCGACGATCAGTTCGATGCCGCCGTAGAGCCTGGGGGGCACCGGGGTCCAGGGAGGGGCGATTAGGCCGATGTGCATAACTGGATTCAAGCACTCCTGGACCGGCGGCTTCGACCGAAGGTTTGTCGAACGCGAAACGCCAGGTGACCAAGGGAGTTAAGGAGGTGGCGCGAAACGAGTATGGTTGTTGAGATCCGGCGGCGTGGCCGAGTGGTTGAGGCAGGGGCCTGCAAAGCCTCGTACGGCGGTTCGATTCCGCCCGCCGCCTCGAAGACGTCTTCACATTTGGACGTGACTCTCCCGGTATAGCTCAAGGCTCCTATCAGATCACGCCCATCCGACAGGCTGATGCGTGTTCTTGGAGAGGAACCGGGTCGACAGATCAACGGCAAGGCACGAGGCCAATCAATAGGTTGGGGTCAGACCCAGCCACCTCTGAGGACGGCCAGTTCCACCGGTCGGAGCGCTTGATGTTGAACGGCTTGTGCCCGTAGGTGTCGGCGATGGCCGGTGGGTAGGACCGCAGAGCGTCGCTGATCACGACCGAGCCTGGCGTGATGTGGCGCTGCTGGAACCGCCCGAGGTTCTCGGCGTCGATCTTCTAGACGACCTCGAGCCGGTAGCGGCCGAACGCCTTGCCGGGCGCGCCACGGCCTCGTTTCCCGCCTGTTTTGATACCGCCGATGAAGGTCTCGTCGACCTCGACATCGCCGCTGAGCAGGTCCACGGAGGTGCGCCCCATCGCGGTCCGCAGCTTGTGGCACATTGCCCAGGCGGTCTCATACGACCCGAGCCCGAGTAGCGGCTGCGGGGACGCGGCGCTGACACCGTTCTTCGTGACGGCCATCAACCAGGCGGCTTCGAACCAGACCGTCAGCGGCGTGCGGGTGTCTTAGAAGACCGTGCCGGCGAGTACCCGGACTCGCTTGCGGCAGCCTCCGCACGACCAGCCCCCGGCTGGGAGTCTCCGCCCTTCTCGGAGCCGCAGTGCGTGCAGCGGAAGCGGTCAGGCCACCGCAACCAGTCCAGGTAGTCCAGGCAGGCCGCATCGTCCGGGAACCACGAGCGCAACGCGGCGAGGTTGCCCGGGTAGTGCACCCCGGCCTTGGGTGAGCTCATCGGCATGCCTACAAGCTACTGCCGTCTTATCCGGATAGCCGTTGCTGATGAAGGGCTTGCTGGGGCCGTAGATGTCGACGTGGTACGTGCGGCAAGGCGTGCAGGGCGATTCCTCGTCACTTTGGATCGAGGTTTGGCAGACATTCGCCTCCATCCACCCGGTAGCCATGCAGGGATCTTGGTGTTGCGCGTCGCTGACCAACAGCCTGCGACGGTCGTCGACGCGCTCGTCGATGCTCTGATGGGACTTGATCTCGACGACTTGGCCACCTGCATTGTGGTTGTCCAAGCCGACCAGGCGCGAGTCCGGCGCCCCTGAACTTCTGTCTCGTTGCGTTTCCCTGCCGACGACTACCGCAAGCATTCCGCACGCCTCATGCCATCACGATGATGAGGCGCCTGCGTCTTGGCAGGACGAGGAGTCATAACCAGAAGTTGTGGATCCACGATCTGACGATGTGAGCGACGTACCCTCTGGGCTTATGGACCCGATAACCAAAGTGACACGGACTAACGCGTCGTTTGTCACAGCGACGTGCAATGATCGAGGGATGGCTAGATACGAAAGATGGTTCGACGGCGAGCTCGTCGGCTTTGACTTGGAGACGACGGGAGTTGACCGGTTCAGTGACGTGCCTGTTTCTTATGCTCTCGTGAAGTTTGAAGCGGGTGTCGTCGTGGACAGAGACGTGTCGTTGGTGGATCCTGGCCGCAAGATCCCACCTGGAGCGAGTGCGGTCCACGGGATTACGTCGGAGCGAGCGATCGCCGAGGGGATCCCGTTGGTTGATGCGCTGAGGCACTTGGGTGAGGAGATAGCGGCGGCGGGGAGGCGGGGCGCCCCGATAGTCGGGATGAACATCGCGTACGACCTAACGATGTTGGACGTTCAGTTGAAGAAGCGATGTGGAGGTGGGTTGGAGTCGCTTGGTTGGAGCGGGCCGGCGATAGACGTGCTGACGCTCGATCGCCATTTCGAGAAGTTCCGTAAAGGGTCGAGACGGCTGGGGGATCTGTGCGAGGTCTACGGGGTGACGCTGGAGGATGCGCACGACGCTTCGGCGGACGCGCAGGCGGCGGTTCAAATAGCGATCGCGCAGAGTGCGAGACACGTTGAACTCCGCTCGTCGAGTCCGGTCGACCTCCATTCATGCCAGGCGAGATGGCATCGGGAGTGGGCCGAGTCCTATGACTCCTGGAGAAAGGCGCACGGGAGGAGTCCGATGAACAAAGGAGAGTTCCGATGGCCGGCCGCGTCGTTTGTGGACTCGATGGTCGAGGCGGCGAGCGGCTGAGGACCACGCCAACTGACTGGGTCGTATTCAACAACAGGGCGGCGAAGATGGTAGGGTCACTTGGTATACGGGCCGTTGGCGCAGTTGGTAGCGCACTTGCATGACGCGCAAGGGGTCAGAGGTTCGAGTCCTCTACGGCCCACCAAGTCTCCGGGTTCGAACTTCGGCGAAGAGAAGAGCAGGTCGAACGGCTTCTTGTAGGCCGTGTCGACGACATGGCCGTCGCGGATGTGGACCTCGTCGAGCACGGCGGCGTTGACGAGCGACCTCGTCGTGAACCTCCCCCTTTGAGTGCACTGTTCGCCGGAGAGCCGTGGATGCCTCCGGCACCGACACGCACCTGATCTCACGAATATAGTCGCCCGCCTGTGGCATTGCTGAGCGGCTCCTCTCCAGAGATGGCGTGACATCCTCCCCACGGCCAAAGCCGGGGGCTTCCCCTTGCACTACACCGGCTACCGACGACGATGCTCTGCCGGCGGCTCTAGATGTAGCTGAGCCCGTCTCCGGCACTACCGGAGATGCAAGCACTGTGCCTGCATGTGGAACGGGGTTTTGGGGCTTTGCCGCGAGCAGCTCCAACGGCAGGGACCCGGCCACCTACGCGTCCGTAGCGCTTTTGCGCCAGTGGGACTCGCTGCTTGTACTCCCCAGACGCCGCGTGCACGGAGATGTCCTTCCGCCTACTTAGCTCAGCTTGGGCCTTTGGCGCGTCGAGGGTCCCATCTTCTTTGATATGCCTCCACAGATACGCGGAGAACACGTCTCGTTGGATGGGTCCGGCACCGCACTCACAGGCATGTACCCGTTGTGAGGGCGGCTTCTTCTTCCTAGCGCCACAGACACACGATTGGAACGGAGCAGGTTTCCTTGGGTCCCCCTCACGAGTTCGCCCGCCGGCACTCTCAGCCTTGCGGAGCAAACCCGTGATGAAACCACCAGGTGCCCTGTCTCTCACGCTGCGCCCGTAGTTGCGCTGGAAAGACTCATACGAGTTCTTCTCTGCGGTGACGTCGGCGCCGAGGCTAAGGATGCGGTTCTGTAGGTTCCCATGCAGGCTCTCGCGATGAGATGCCATCACACGGTGAGCTTTTGAGAGCTTTGCCTGTGTGTGCCTGGCAGATGCCGGCCTTTTCTTCCAGTGACAGTTGTCCTTTACGTGGCGACCGGCCTTGTCGAAGCACTCCGAGCTTCCCTGGTGGTGTCGGCGGTCGAGTTGGCGAGAGAGCCTGCGTATGTAGGCCCTGTCGAACTCGATGCCGGGGTCGGTGCTGTTCGCTCCTGCGAGCTGCTCCCTGTAGCAACCAGTGTCACTGACGACGTTCGCGTAGTCGAGGCCGGGGTCCAAGGTGATCTTTTCGGCGCCGACCTTATAGCGCTGGAGTGGGACCCCGTTAAAGACGAGGAGTGCCCGATAAGTAGGCCGGCCCCGGATGATCGTCCGGGTTATCCCGACCCGCAGGAGCCTACCGGCGGCCACGTGGAGTGCTGCCCACCAAAGAACCGGGTTGTCGGTGTCTAAGACGAATCGCAAGTAGACCCCGGCCCAGGTGATCCCAGCAAGGCAGGCCTCCATATTGCCGACGAGTACCTTGCCGATACTTCCGTCACACCAGACGAGGTGATGCTTGGTCGAATAGGCCACGTTCTTGCTCGATCGGTAGGTGGACTTCGACATCACTCCCACTTTACGGTTGGGGTGTATCATCTACACTGACCAGGTACTTTAGGGCTCGCTCGACCCTATGGCTAGAGCCAGGGGCTTGCGCTCGCCGTTTTGAGTCAGGAGAGACCAAATGTTGACGGCTACGACAGCGTTCGCGACCAACCTCGCCTTCGCCGTGGGGTTCACCGTGTTCGTCGTCGCCTTCGTCGTCCTCGTTATCTTGACTTTGACCTGGGCAATTCGCCACGACCGGGCCGAACGTGAAGATAGCCACCGAGATGGTCCGACTCGATGATGGGGGCACGCCTTAACGACGAGACTAAGAGATTCAGGCGGTCAAACCCGCTATTTGGAGTCTTTGAACACCTGAGAGCCCATGGCATCGGTCGCGGCGCTCGGCGCGAGATGACCGCGTTCGTCCTCGCAGGCGGTGGGAGCAGGGGCGCCGTTCAAGTCGGGATGCTGAGCGAGCTCGTCGCACGCGGCATCCACGCCGACCGGGTCTACGGTGCTTCCGTCGGCGCCGTCAACGCGGCCGCCTACAGCGGAGACCCGACCCCTAAAGGGATCGAGGACTTAGAGAACGTCTGGCGTAATCTGAAGGGTGCCGAGGTCTTCCCAAGGTCTCGACTCGGGGGACCTTGGATGCTCCTCCAACAGCGAGAGTCGGTGCATGCGAACACCGGCTTGCGAAAGTTGATCGAAGACGGGCTAAAGTTCGAGAACATCGAGGACTCCGCGGTTCCTTTGGAAGTCGTCGCGACCTCCCTCACCGACGGAGCAGAACGCTGGATCTCGCGGGGACCAGCCGTCGACGCGCTCCTCGCCTCCGCCGCGATCCCGGCAATCTTCCCCCCGATCCGTCTCAACGACGAACTCCTCATCGACGGCGGCGTCGTCAACAACGTCCCGATTCGCCGTGCCCTCGACGCCGGCGCTACTCGAATCTACGTCCTCTTGTGCGGACCGCTCAACTACCGCCCACCCGCGCCGAGGCGACCGGTCGAGGCCGTCTTGACCGCCTTCTTCGTCGCCGTCCACGCCCGTTTCGTCCGCGAGTTGGCCACCGTCGATCCCGACGTCGACGTCATCGTCTTCACCGGCGGCGGCGAGCCTTCCGGCGCCTACCGTGACTTCAGCGCGACGCCAGAACTCATCGCCGAGGGAAAGGCGCAGGTCGCTCGCGTCCTCGACCGGCTCGCCGCACAAGCCGGTACCGCCACCGACTCAAGCGAACCAACCCCGGATCGTTCAGCGCCCGACGAGCTCGGGATGGCGACGGCTTAGGTCGCCGCACTCTTCGCAGACGTCATCGGGCACGACGCCAACTCGCATCAACAACGCGAATATCTTGCACCCGACGCAGAGTCCAAGTATCGCCTCGAGTGACGCCGCGACCATCAGCGCTCCGACTATCCACGCCGCGACACCCCATCCCACCGTAAGCACCACGACGAGCGCCCCCGTCGACATCACCGCTCCAATACCTTGCGCGAACCGTTTCGGTGGTCCCGGAAGCATGCGAGGCGACGAACTCAACCGCGGCGCGACGACCCGCGTCGCCAACTGCCCCAGCGGGCTCAGCGTCGGCCCGGTCAACACCCGTGCCCAGAACCCATAGACGACCGCGACGAGCAACCACCGCTCCTCGGACACGATCGACGCCGCACACAGTAGGACGACACCCGTCGCAACCGACCTCGCCGCCACCTCGTTCACCGGGTTCGGGAAGCTAAACAACCCTTCACTTCGATCGGACATTCGACGCTCCTCTTCGACCGCTATTCCTCGGACTCTCGTCCCTCTTCAACTCCCGACCCCCTCCGTCAGCCGCCCTCGCAGCTACTCGCAATATATTACCTCTTTGGTCGGGTTTAGGTCCAGCGCGGCAACCCCCCAGGTCACCGCGGTCTTTTGACCATCGGTCTTTTAACCATCATCCGACGCCCGCCTCGTGACGGCCGCGAGTAGTAAGGGAGCGCCGCGGCCCCCCAACCACCTCAATTGCGACCGGTGGAATTGGCCGACCCTGAACGGCGGCGACGGTCGCGCCACGAGTCGTTTACCGAGTTCCGCGAGCGTGGTCAGATTCGCAATCCAGGCCACCGAAGTGATCGTTGAAGAGGAACTCGGGTAGGACGTCGGAGATTTGATCGCAAGCTAGACGCTCCCGTGATAGAAACGGCTGGCAACCACGGCTCGACCAGGAGGACAGATGAGCGACGTCTCGCGGGGAAGCGGGTGGTGGATCGCCGCGGACAACAAATGGTACCCGCCGGAGTCGCACCCCAACTACCAGGCGTCCACCGCAACCCCCGGGACCCCCTCGTCGAGCCTTGAGCCCGCGTCGCTTCAAGTTACGCCACGAGTTGTCGGAAACGATCGCAACCGCCGTTCTCGGGTACAGATAGGCGGTTCTATTGCAGTCGTCGCTGTTGTCGCTGTTGTCGCCGTCTTTGTGATCGTCGTGACTCTAAAGAGTGGCGGGGTCTCAGTGTTCGAACCCGGTCACGGGTCGGCAACTATCACATGGAAACAGGCCGGGGGCGGATATGGCCTGCCACCGAGGCCGTTCACGGGCTCGGTTAACAAGAGTTCGCTCTTCGGAACTGCGACTCAGCCAGGTCGGCCGAGTGTGAAACCGAACCAGCCGGTGACCGCCGAGTTTCACATCTCCACGTGGACCGGGATGCTTGCGGGTAGGCCGTTTAACTTGAAGTTGACGGCATCGGTCGTTGCAAACCGAAAACTTCGGCCACCGACGCCAAAGAACCCACAGGCCGATCTCAGCGAGTCCGTCTCTTTCAAGGTGACAGGTTCGTACGGATCTCAACCTGTGCATGGCGTCGCGCTTTGGAGCCTTTCCAGGTCATCCCTACTACGTTTCACTGGAACGATCGGCAACGTCGGGGTCACCGGCACGATATCGAACCCGAACTACAACGGGAAGACCGCCGCCGCAAGAGTCCTCTTCACGGTCACCAACTAGCGCTCCCCGCTACGAGTTGAGAGTTGCGAAATCCACAGTGCGAGTTACGAGTTGAGAGTTGCGAAATAAGAGCACGCGAGCGATCGCGTTTCCCCGTTGATCGGCTCCGCGACGGTTACGTTCTCAACCGACCGCCATTCCGACCATCGGTTTGTTGAGCGGCTTGCCACCCATCGACCCAAAGAACGGGGCGTCGAACGCGAAGATCCCACCGTCGGAGGCGTCCATCCAATAACCACCGGTGACAGGGTCAACCGTCATCCCGACGATCGGCTCGTTGAGCGGCTTTCCGCCCATCGACCCGTGGAACTTTGCGGAACCGAATGCGAAGATCCCGCCGTCGGAGGCGACCGTCCAGTAGCCGTTGCCACCGGGGGTCGCGGTCATCCCGACCATCGGCTTGTTGAGTGGCTTGCCACCCATCGACCCGTGGAACGGGGCGTCGAACGCGAAGATCCCACCGTCGGAGGCGACCATCCAGTACCCACCGGTAGCAGGGTCGATCGTCATCCCGACGATCGGCTTGTTGAGCGGCTTGCCGCCCATCGACCCGTGGAACTTTGCGGAACCGAATGCGAAGATCCCGCCGTCGGAGGCGACCTCGTAGTAGCCGTTGCCGCCGGGCGTCGCGGCCATCCCGACGATCGGCGCGTTGAGCGGCTTGCCGCCCATCGACCCGTGGAACGGTGCGTCGAACGCGAAGATCCCACCGTCGGAGGCAACCATCCAGTATCCACCGGTAGCGGGGTCAACGGTCATGCCGACGATCGGCTTGTTGAGCGGCTTGCCGCCCATAGAGCCGTGGAACCGGACAGCGCCGAACGAGAAGATCCCTCCGTCGGCGGCGACCTCCCAGTAGCCGGTGGGGGCTGGAGGCGTAGGCGGACCGCCGCCCGTGGGCGCAGTCGAGTTCAAGTTGTTCGTGTTGTAGAGGTCGTGGTGGTTCTCCGGCCACGGACCGCTGCTCGCCGTGGCTGGCTCTGGCGTCGACCAGGCCCACAGATACCCTTCTCGTGTCCCGGCGGCCAGCACTTGGTTAGCGAGGCCCCCAAAGCGACCAAAGACCGCACTGTTGGTTAGCCAACCCCCGGTGAATTTCGGGAACCCGGGTGCCTCTTGGCCGGCGGCGTTGAACGCCCTTATGTCGTAGAGGGAGCTTCCCTGCACGACGTAAGCGACGCCGCCCGCGATGTCGGCGACGATCGGTTGGGTCAGTAGGGGCATACCGTTCAACAATTGCGGGAACCCACTACGCAACGCTCCGGTGCACGCGTTCCAGGAGTCGAGTTGGGACTGGTTCCCCGCTTGTTTCGCCGGTAGAGCGGCGTCCTCGACCGCCCCGAAGCTGACGGCGCCTGCGAGGATCGTCAACGGGCAACTCGCGCTCGAAGACGGATTGAGCGGCGCCATGATCGGACTGGAGAAAAATGGGATCGTAGGTTGGGACGTGGAGTTCGACCCTGACCCATAGGGACTCAGAGCGCCGACGTTCGGTCGCGATGGACTACCACCGTAACCGAGATAAGAACTTCCGTTTGGGTTCAACACGTACGGAGGTCCGACCGTCGCCATGACCGCAGTTTGGAGTTGTCCGGTGGACTTTACCGACGCGAGGGTTGGACTCTGGGAGACCCCATTGCCGATGTCGGGGAGAACCGGTGCCTGGAGGTTCCCGATCGCAACCGGCCAACCCGGAAGAAAAGCTCCGGGATTGGGATACCCCGGTGGATCGGGTGCACCCGAAGCGGCTGGATGGAGCGACCCGTTGGGGTAGATCGCGTACACCCGCGAGTTCGCGGAGCCGAGCGGCAGTGGCAGACCGAGTTGGCCTATGAAACCGAGATCGCTGAGCAACGAGTTGGTTATGTTCGCGTTGACCGGTCCTGCATAGTCCTCGTTCGAGCCGACGATCACGTCAGGAGGTCCAGAACCTCCGTTCAAGTTCCCGATCGCTGGAGTCGCGACGAGCTTGGTGCCGATGAGCGCGTTTGCACCGGAGGAGAACGTGACTTGGTTTGTCGATGGGTTCACCGAAGCGACCTTCGTCGGGTCAACGACCAGAACGGGCCACCCGGGTACCGGCGTGCCGTTCGGCTGCCACGCATAGACGTGGCGGTCCATTGCCGCGGCGACGATGTCGAGTTGACCGTTGCCTTGAAGGTCTGCGAGCGCAGGCGCCGAGAAAATACCCGGCAACAACCGGTTCGATGAATTAGTGATCGAGGGTTGTGAGTAGGCCGGGTTCGTTTGGACGGGGAACCCGGGCAGGAGTTGGCCGGCTGCGTTCCAAGCGTAAACGTGCCCTGTCAGGTCGGTCGCGACGACGTCTAGACCAGCGCCGGGGGATCCAGAGAGGTTGCCTACTGCGACTCCTCCGATGGTCTCACCTCGAGGTGGCGTGACTCCTCCGGTGGTGAACGCCGCTTCGCCGGAGTGGTACGCGAGGTAGTTGGTGTGGACCGGCCATCCTGGCAGCTCGGAGCCGTTTGGTAGGTAAGCGTGGATCGTGCCGTCAGCATCAGCTACAAGAAGGACGTCGGTTCCACCCGGGCCGAGGGGGGCGAGCTTCGGCGCGGCAACGATCGATCCACCGAGGCGCTTTGGGAACCCACTCAGGAGTGTCGGATCGAAGTGCAAGTAGTCTGCGCGCCGTGCCATCCCGACGAGACCGTTAGCAGCTTTAACCTGCAGAAGGAGCGTGAACGTAGTCGCGTTAGGATTCGGGGTTCCGTTCGGGAGAGTCGGAGGCTGGTTGAAGTTAGTGCCAGCGGGAAACAGCGACGCGATCGCCGAGACGGGGATGTTCGCGATCGGGCCGTTTAGACCTGTCGAGCCACCCGACCCTGTCCCTTGCGCCATGAGGTGATAGGAGTCAAGTGCCGGCTGAGCGCCCACGCCGGCGAGAACCTGCCAGGTGAAGGTCCCCGGCGTTCTGATCGCCGCGACGTGTCCGTCCACCGGAACGGTCGCTCCAGGCTGGGACGGATCGAACGTCTGGAACCAAGAAGGAGACGTCATCGAGGCTTCGGGGGGAATCTGCCCGTTGGCTATTCGGTTCACGATGTTCGCCGCGTTGACCCTGCCGTAGCCTGTCCACATATTGAAACCAGCTTGTGTCGGGAACCGGCTCGTCGGCGGAGCGGCGTTGGATAAGAACGGTAGATACTGTGTGTCCCACGTCACGCCGTAGTTGTTCTGCGGGGAGGGTCCTGCTGCGTCTTGGAAGTCGACCGAGTTTGCGCTCATGGTTACGAGCTGTTTGATCTCGTTCGCCGAGAGCGGGACGCTCTGACCCGATACCGTCTTTAACCCCGGATACGGCTGGAGCGTACCGTTCGCGACGGCGTCGGCCGCAGCCGACTCAGCGAGCCCGACTATACCTCCCAGGACTCCAGAGGCCTGGGAGGTGCACTCAACACTCTCGACGGCTACTGAAATGTTCGCGCCGTAGTTGGAGCAACCGTTGAAGTACAAGGAACTAGGAGGGTTGACCGCGGGGTAGGACTGTCCGAGCAACGGGACGCTCGGGAAGGGCAGGACGCTGGAAGCGACGATCGTGTGAGACAGAACGGTCGGAAGGTTGTGATGCTGCGACGACTCGTCGGCGGCTGATACGACGACAGGGACTCCGTGAGCCTGCGCGTATCCGATCGCCTCGCGGGCTGTAGGTGTGATGTCATAGCCACCCATCGCGGCTTCGATGACCGAGGCGCCCGAGTCGACCGCGAAGAGTACCCCCTGGGCGAAAGCGTTACCGCTCGCCATGAACGAGTCTCCGGTACGCACCGGTAAGATCGTGCAGTTAGGACAGGCTCCGACCTGGCTGCCCGTCGCATTGGCGGCCCCGCCGACGTCGAGGGCACGGCCGGTCCCGTGGCCGTAGCTAACGGTGTCCTCGGGGTTATTCGTATTGTTGAGGAAGTTCCAGCCCGAGATAGCCTCTGTAAAACCGGCTGGCGAAGCCGCCGAGTAAGAGGAGTTCGAGGAGTTACAGTACGTCGGGCAGTAGTACGGCGAGCTCGGTGTGCCAAAGGCGGTAATAAGGTCCATCGGAGATATGAAGCTGCTGCAGTGAAAACTGGCTTCCACTTTTAGGACTCTTGGATCGTTGGCCCACTGGGCCGCGTTGATGACTCCGGTGTTGTTCAAGTCGTAAGGGTTTGAGTCCGCGAACTTCACCCCTTGGGCTTCGAGCTGTGGCTTCGTCAGACCGGCGGAGTTCTCCGGCCAGGGGAGCGCGGCAGGGTTCAAGTAGTCTTTGTTCACGAGTCCGGCGTTGCACCACTGGATACCCGAGTCGAGTACCGCGACGACCGTCGTAGGCCTTCCGGTCGTCACCTGCCAAGCCCGGTCGACCGAGTTCCCGATGACCCCGCAGAGTTCTTGGGGACTGGCCGAGACCTGTGTAAAGAGGTTCTTCGTTACGTTAGAGGGACGACGGTAGGTAGCACTCGTGAGCGTCGTAGAGGCGTTCCCGCTACTCCAGTTCCCCGGGCGAACTGGAGGGGAAGAGACCGCCGTATGGTCGTAGGACTGGTAGTCCATCGGGTTTGAACCGGCGGGCGGAGCCGGCCACGGCACGTCTCCAGTCGTGCTCTGCGTCTGGTTGCTCCCGGTATTTGGATCCGACGGAGCCGCTGGGCATGTGACTGGCCGCGACGGTGTCGCCCCCGCCGCTCCTACGTAGGGCTTCGCGCCGTTCGCGACGGTGACGGTGATGCTCGCGGTTGTAGAGTTGTCACTGCACAAAAGTCCTACATAGTTGCTCACCTTGGAGGTGATCGTGTAGGCGCCGTTGTGCACGGTATCGCTGAGCCACAGACGCGTGAGACCGTTGACGGGTCCCCAGTTCGTTCCCATTAGTTGACCCGTCTCCTCCCAGGAGACCACGGTCTGATTAGAGGAGTCGGTCACCGAGATATCGACGTAGGGTGCAGGGCAGTACGGCTCCCCACTAGTACCTGACGCGCTCTCTGTAATTGTGACTTGCCCGCTGACCGTGGACCCGTTCGTTGGCGAGCTGAAAGAAGCCCCCACGGCGCCCGCCGGGGTGACACTGACTGCGAGGCTGAGCGGGAGGAAGCCGACGACGACTCCGAGCACCATCAGCGATACGATCACTCGATGCGAGCGGGAGTTCTTCGTCCGCGCCGCCTTGTCGGTCCATGATGCCTTACGCGGCCCTTGGGCCTTCATTTTCCTGGTCACGTTGAACCCTCCCCGGCGTTTCTGGTCAGCTCGAAGTCATGCCGACGATTGGTTTGCTGAGCGGCCGGCCACCCATCGACCCAAAGAACGGTGCGTTGAACGCGAAGATCCCACCGTCGGAGGCGTCCATCCAATAACCATCGGTGACGGGGTCAACCGTCATCCCGACGATCGGCTCGTTGAGCGGCTTGCCGCCCATCGACCCGTGGAACTGAGCGGAACCGAATGCGAAGATCCCACCGTCGGTCGCGACCTCGTAGTAGCCGTTGCCGCCGGGCGTCGCGGCCATCCCGACGATCGGCTTGTTGAGCGGCTTGCCACCCATCGACCCGTGGAACGGTACGTCGAACGCGAAGATCCCGCCGTCGGAGGCGACCATCCAGTACCCACCGGTAGCGGGGTCAGCCGTCATCCCGACGATCGGTTCGTTGAGCGGCTTGCCAC
>JAJYQJ010000093.1 GCA_021794655.1 Actinomycetes bacterium
CAACGAGGGTGTGTCACCAACGCTGACCTTGGTTCTGTGGCGGCTTTGCCGCCAGTGTCCCTCGACCCCAGGGCTGAAGCCAGGGGCTTGCGGGACGCGGTCTGGTCAGATTCTGAATTCTCGCGCGGCCTGAATCGGCCCCCCGAAGAGATCCCCTTCGGGTCCCTTGGTTGATTTTTGGTCATAACGTCAGGGCCTCTCTGAGTATCTCTGAACTCTCCGGTACTGTCCGATCGGAAACTACGTCGACTTCGCAGCCGGTAAGGTCCTCCACCTCTAAACGAAATCCAGAAAGATCCAGTAACGATGTCGTCACCCCTGGTGTCACCAACAAGTCGATGTCACTCGTGAAGGTGTCATCGAGCCGAGCAACCGATCCGAACACGCGCACGTTACTAAGGCCATTGTCGGACGCGATCTCGATGATTGCATCACGCTTCTCGTCGACGATCTCCGAAGGTAAGCGTCTCGTCGCCCGCAGGAGTCGGATCTTGGTGGATGGATGAGGAGTGATGGAACCATTTTCGTACGACGAGATCCGAGACTGGCTGGTCCCCGCTCGTCGCGCCAGGTCTGCCTGAGTCAGTCGTGCCGCGAGCCTGGCACTACGGAGCTGGGTCGAGAAGTCCATGTTTTGAATTATATCAAATGATATGATCGGGAGGAGATGCCGGACCAGCGCGAGTTCGGTCCTTTTGGGGCTAAGTAGTTGACAGGCGGAAACCGCAAGTCCATCGTAGACACCCACCTGGGTGTCGTTCGTTGGTACGGATTCACAAGCGCTTGTCCTCCAAGCGTTCCGATAGGGCGGTTCGGCGGCGACGGTAACGCCATCGCTGATGGCGCGACTATCCCTGCGCCGGCTTCAGCCGTGGGAAGAGGTCAAGGGATCACGACAACGCCTGAACAGCGCTAGCGCGCTCGTCGCATACGGGGAAATGTCGCCGAATAGAGACCGGCTGGACTCCGACGGGCGCGTCGATCGAGCTGGCATCTAAGATCGGCTAATGCGAGTTCTCGTCATCATACCGACCTACAACGAATCGGAGAACATCCTAAAGATTCTGGACAAGGTGCGCGAAACGTTGCCCGACGCGGGCATCTTGGTGGTCGACGACGGGAGCCCGGATGGAACGGCCGAGATCGTGGAGTCCTACGGTCGCGACTCCTCGGACAAAGTTAACATCCTGAAGAGGGCCGCCAAGTCGGGACTCGGTAGTGCCTACAGGGCTGGATTTGCGTGGGGTTTGGAGAAGGGATTTGACGCTTGCGTAGAGATGGATGCGGACTTCTCGCACGACCCGGCGGCGTTACCCGAACTGACTGAACCGTTGTCAAGAGGTTACGACCTTTCAATCGGGTCACGGTATATCCCGGGCGGTTCCATCCCCAATTGGCCTCGGCATCGCTACTTTCTCTCGCGTGGTGGCAACATTTACGCATCGATCTTGCTGGGCCTTGGAGTAGCGGACTCGACGGCGGGATTTAGAGCGTATTCGGCCGAGATCCTAAGACGGCTCGACCTCGATTCGGTGAGGGCTGAAGGTTATGGGTTCCAGATAGAGATGACGTACAGGACGAAGCAGGCAGGTGGATCCATCGTCGAGATCCCGATTAGATTTGTGGATCGAGTTGCCGGAGAGTCCAAGATGTCCTCCGCGATCGTTATAGAGGCGTTGGGTCTTGTGACTTGGTGGTCTTTAGGCAGAGTGTGGGGATTCATCAAGAGGCTGGGCAACGGTGCTCCCCGTGGCGAAGATGTGAAGGCCTCCTAGCATGGTTGAAACGTCAATCTGGAACGTATTGAAGTGGTGAGCGACGGGCAAGCTCACTCCATACTGATCGTCGACGACGAGCCCTACATTACGGACCTCGTGAAGACGGCCTTCGAACTCGAAGAGTTCGACGTCGCTGTTGCGAGCCGCGGGTTCGAGGCGATGCGGTTTATCGAAGAGATGAAGCCGGATCTCGTCGTGTTGGACGTAATGCTTCCAGATATCTCGGGAGTAGAGGTCACACGACGTCTTCGTGACCAGGAGAATACAATTCCTGTCGTCTTCCTGACCGCAAAGGATGAGCCAGAGGACAAGTTGACTGGGCTTGGACTCGGCGACGATTACATATGCAAGCCGTTCAGCGTGGACGAGTTGATCGCGAGAGTAAAGGCAGTCCTGCGTAGGTCGGTTCCGTTAGAGAGCGAGAACCCGGCGGTGCTAAGCTTCGCTGGTCTATCCATAGACACTAGAGCTCGTGAAGTGAGCCGGGACGGCTCGATGGTTGATCTTACGGCGACTGAGTTCAACCTACTCGTGTACCTAATGGAGAACGCTCGACTCGTTGTATCCAAGGCCGAGATTCTTGAGAGTGTGTGGGGACCCGACTTCTCCGGAGACCCCGGGATTGTGGAGACTTATATCAGCTACCTTCGGAAAAAGGTTGATTACTGTGAACCGTTCCTTATACAGACGGTGCGAGGTGTCGGGTACTGCCTACGGCTTCCGCGCGATTGAACTGACATGTGCTTGAGGCGGTATGAGCCTTCGTAGGCGGCTCGTCCTTACGGTCTCAGTCCTCGTCGTCGTGGGACTTGCCGTAGCCGACGTGATTTCCTACTTCGAACTCAAGGCGTTTCTCTACGGGCGACTTGACGAGCAGATTGCGGTCGCACAACACCAGGCGCTCAGGTATCTCACGTTTATCAACAAGACCGGTAGGCCGATATCGTCCAAAGCGTTTGAAAGTAGGATCAGCCCTGACGTCTACGTAATTCTATTCTCTAATAGCGGCAAGGTTCTCTTGGAGGACGCGTCGGGTCCACCGGACAACCCGGACCCGAGGCCGGTGTTGCCGGCGAATGTTCGCATTGAAAAGAGTCCGGGGCGCGAGGTGTTTGGACGCCGTTATGGCGTCTATACACCGTCCTCGTTCGGGTTCACTTCCGGCAGTTACTCGCGCTCGGGGATCAGCTACAGATCTGCGGCGTTGAGCGTGCCTCAGGGGACACTTGTCACCTCGATCTCGCTCAACCCGACGATCGACACGTTAAACGTGGTGTTGCGGGTAGAACTTGCGAGTAGTGCGTTGATTGTCTTGGCGCTCATCGCCATCGCGTTGTGGACGATTCGAGCCGGACTGCGACCTCTCGATGAGATTACGAAGACCGCGGACGAAATCGCGCGTGGAGATCTCTCGGGACGGGTAAGTGTGAGTCAACCCGAGACCGAGGTTGGCCGTCTTGGCGATGCGTTCAACACTATGGTGAAGCGATTGGAGGCGTTGTTCGAGGATAAGTCGTTGTCCGAAGTTAGACTGCGCCAGTTCATTGCGGATGCGTCACACGAGCTACGCACGCCGCTCACCTCGATCCGGGGTTATGCCGAGCTCTTGAAGAAGGGGGCATACGAGGACCCTGAAAGCCGGGATCGCGTGTACACACGTGTCGAACATGAAGCGAGGAGGATGAGCGGTCTTGTAGACGACCTCTTGTTGCTCGCAAGGTTGGATCAGGGGAGGTCCCTGCGCCATGTCGAGGTGAACTTGACTGAACTGTCCAACGACGTCGTAAACGACATCTTGTCTGTCTCTGGTCCCGCTAACGTCGAGGTTGTATCCACTGAGCCGGTGGTTGTGATTGGTGATCCAGATAGACTTAGCCAGGTAGTCCACAATCTCGTCGGAAACGCGGTCCAACACACGCGAGAAGGAACCAGAGTCGAAGTCGATGTGTCAAGAAATGCCACGATGGGGGTCCTAAACGTTACCGACTACGGGAGGGGTATCCCCCGCAACTCGTTAGACAGAGTGTTTGACCGGTTCTACCAAGGTGACTCCTCTCGCACTGGTTCTGGGACCGGACTTGGCCTCTCGATCGTGCGAGCGATTGCAGAGGCTCTGGGGGGAAACGCGAGCGTGGATCTGCCTCCGGAGGGCGGTACGAGGTTCACCGTCGAAATTCCGTTGGCAAGACGCTAACTTTGAGGTAGACGGCTATGCGATTGGGCGTTTCCACTTCGAGGTCACCAGGAGTTGAGACTCCTCCGGCTGGCACCCGGTGATAGAGCTTCGAGGACCGAGAACAGTTTCATCTGGGTTTCTTGGAGCTCCCTAGATGGAACCGACCCGGGCACGACTCCAGCACCGGCCCATACCCGTGCGTGGCGTCCATGGATCGTCGCACTGCGTATTCCAACCATCCAGTCGCCATCCCCGGAGCGGTCGACCCAACCGACAGGGCCGGCCCAGTGTTCCCTAGGGGCAGTTTCGAGCTGCGCAATTACGCTGATCGCAGCGTCTCTGGGTATGCCTGCTACGGCGGCTGTCGGGTGGAGCAGGGAAACCAGGTCCAAGACCGTCGGCAACGGTGTCGAGGGGTCGTCGTGGCGAAGTGTGCCGCGGATATGAGTGCCGAGATGAGCCATTGAGTTAAGGAGTACGACGGAGGGAGCCGACTCCAGAGATAACTCCTGACACAGCGGTTCAAGGCGATCGACGATGTCTGTGACGACGTAGCTGTGTTCGGATTGGTCTTTCGTAGACCTATTCAATGTGTCGACATAGTCCGTATCGTTGGCAGCGAGGCCGTCGACACCGACGGTGCCTGCGAGCGGATGGGCGTGAACCGAGCTGGAACGTCGTGAAACGAGTAACTCTGGCGTAGCGCCCAAGAAAGATCCCGATTCAATTGGGTAATGAAACGTGGTACAAGTCGGTTCGAGGTTAGATAGCCTCACGAGGACGTCGGATACATCAGGGGCGTTTTGGAATTCAACATCTAAGTAACGCGCCAGGACGACCTTGCGCAGCGTTGAAAACGCAATCTGGCTCAGCGCCATCTTGACGTTTTGGCAGTACTCGCGGTCGGAGGGGTGGCTTGTCATAGAGACGATCTCACTCGCTGCAGTACTCGTCGATCCGACGTTTGCACGATCGCCCGATTTGGAGTCCTTCAGCACGCGCTCTACGGCATCGTATGGATCGGCGGACACGACGTTCACCCAGCGACGACCAGAGGCATCTGTCACATAGGTGGTCTCTGGAACGACGAAGGTCGATCGGCTCGATCGATTAAAGGACAAGGAGGCGAACGCAACCGGACCGCTTCCTGGATGCCCGACGGCGTCGTCGCACTCAATCGAGCTCAACGAGTCCGTTAAGTCGTCGAGTCCGTCCAGGGAGTCCACACCGTTTGAAACGTCGAACTCTTTGGCGCGCCCGATCCCATGTAAGCTGAGTTCTTGCGATCTGAAGAAAAAGTGCTCGTTCGTCAACTCGACGGTAGCCGAGCTACCGGCGGGGGGAAGCTCGACGGAGACGCACTTCAACGCCGTCGTCACGGCGTACCGCTCTTTGTCGCAGTGAGGATCTGGCTCAGACCACCAGATAAGTACCGGTGATTAATTGCCGAAAAACCCGCTTGGAGTAGGAGACTGCGTAGAGTTGGAGTGTCGGGTAGGTAAGCGGTTGACTTAGGGAGATACTCGTACGCGCTCCGATCCGACATGACTCCCCCGATGAGCGGGACAAGGTGGCGGAACCAAACATTAAAACCAAGTCGCACTACGGCTGCAGTTGGAGAGGCGATCTCGAGGATGGACACTCTGCCGCCGGGCCTAACGATGCGGCCCGCTTCGATCAGGGAGTTTTCAAGATCGGTAAAGTTTCTGAGCGCGTATCCACATACGACTCCGTCGACACTAGCGTCGCCAAGAGGAAGCGAGCAGGAGTCAGCCAAGACTAACGGCGCACTTGCCTTGTTGGAAAGCAACATCCCCGAACTTGAATCGGCGCCGATCACTTTGTAACCCAACTTGTGGCATATGACGGTCAGGTCACCGGTGCCACATGCGAGGTCTAGGACCGTGGCGCCAAACGGCAGTGCGAGTCCTTTCACCATTCCCTCGCGCCATCTGCGATCGAGGCCGAGGGTCATCATTCGGTTCACAATGTCGTAGCGCGGAGCAATGGTGTCAAACATTGACCTGACGAGCTTGGTCTTTGACTCCCCGGTCGGGAGATCATAAGGCGGGCGCTCGTCGACTGGTTCTATCGCTGACACTGCGGGAAGTGTTTCCTTTGATGGTTATGAGTAGTAGTTGTAGAGGAGTTGTGCGACCATGGCCGGCTTGGTTGCGTCGCGTGCTTCAACCGTCACGTCGACAACTATCTGGTATCCGCTCTTCAATTCGACGACCTCACCGATGCTCGCGCCGAGACGGATCTGTGAGCCGGTCAAGACCGGAGTGATGAAGCGGATCTTGTTGCATCCGTAGTTGACACCAAACGAAGCACCTTCAACGAGAAGCAGTTGTTTGAGCAGAGAAGGCACTAGAGAGAGCGTCAAATAGCCGTGGGCGATCGTTCCGCCGAACTGGCTTGTTGCGGCCTTTTCGGGATCGACGTGGATCCATTGGAAATCATCAGTTGCTTTCGCGAAACGATCCACACGATCTTGGTCGATAACCTGCCACTCGGTCCATCCGAGGTGAGTGCCGACTAATGACGCAATGTTGGCGGTGCCGTTGACGGTAAGTTCCATGTGTTCTCCTAACGCGAGCAGCTCGCGGTGACAAGAGTTGTAAGTTGCAATGAGTACGACGACTCAGCTTATCGCGTGGAGCGTGTGGCGCAGTAGGTGCAGCGAATAGCTTGTTAGTGGAACCAAGTTCTTGCATAGGTGCGGGACTGGGGATGCAAGAGCAACGCTACGAGAACTCCGGCAAAGAGAATGTTGAACAGGATCGAGAATCGGACTGGGTAAATAAAGATCAACTGCAATAAGAGGAATAAGATCGCGATAGCGATCGCAAGGTAGTAACCCCATCGTCTGTCGTTAGCCATTGCCTTGGCCCCGAGGCCGCCAAGAACGATCAACAGCGAGGGTCCGGGTCCCGATAGAATGAGTGTGAGAATGGCGAGTCCGGCATTTAAGTACGAGAAGAGCACAGCGGCTTGCAGGGTCTGTGGTTGGCTGGGGTCCGTCCATCGACTAAGTTCACGCACCGTTCCATTGTGTCAGGGATACCTAGGTTATTGGGGTCGCATACCGGGAGATTGGGGAGAACGTGGCAGCGCGGTACGATGAGCACAATCACCGCAATCTACAGGGGGGGGGAGCGAGGGCAGCTGTCTTTGGAGTCAGCGATGGGCTTGTCACTAACGTCTCACTGATCCTCGGTGTGGCCGGCGCCCATCCGGCCCCTGGGGTCGTGCGGCTGAGCGGCCTGGCCGGCCTGGTCGCAGGGGCGTTTTCGATGGCGGCGGGTGAGTACGTGTCGATGCGTACCCAGCGCGAACTTTTCCAACGTGAGTTGGAACTTGAGCGTCAGGCTATCAGTGGAACTCCGAAGGAAGAAGCTGAAGAGCTAAAAGCCATATATGAAGAAAGAGGTATTGATCCGGTTCTAGCGAAGAGCCTTGTGAAGGAGGTAATGGGCAATCCTGAACTGGCGCTTGAAACCCACGCTCGCGAAGAACTCGGGATTGACCCCACTCGCCTTGGTAACCCGGTCCAAGCGGCTGTCTCTTCGTTCTTGGCGTTTGCGATAGGTGCGATCTTGCCACTCGCGCCTTGGCTGATCACGGGTGGCACGACCGCGATCGTCTCTTCGATCGCTGTTGGGGCAGTCGCGGCTGTCAGCGTAGGGTGGATAGTTGGCATGTTGACCGGCCGTTCCCGGCTGAGATCGGCAGTCCGCCAGTTCGTGGTTTCAGGGGTTGCAGCCAGCGTGACGTTCGGAGTCGGGCACCTAGTTGGAGTCGTCAATCACTGAGTAGCGAAGTCTTAGTGTTGCAGATCGCTTAACTTGTATGCAGAGCGGGAGGCGATGTCTTTGAACCCGATGGATCTATATAGAGACAACGCCGCTTCGTTGTTGGCGTCGACGTAGAGCATAGCTTTGCTGATTCGGTGTTTTTCCAACCAGCTGAGTCCGCTTATCGTAAGTGCTTTTCCGATCCCGTGGTGGTGGTAGGAAGGATCGACGGAGATCACGTATATCTCGCCGGTCACAGGGTCCATCTCGTGATGGATCTTCATCCAGCATGCGCCCATCAGTACACCGTTGTTTTCGGCCAGGAGAAAGCCGTCTGGATCGAACCAGGGCATCTTCTCTCGTGCTTTAATGTCCGCAACGGTCCACGTGCCTTGTTCAGGGTGGCCGCGGAACGCTCTCGAGTTCAGCTCCAACCAGGACGCTTCATCGACACCGGGTTTGAAAGGTCTTGTTGTCAACTGAGCTATTTTCTCTTTGAAAGAGGGGTCGAGTGGTAGTGAGAGTCCGAGCTGGTGCACAGAGCGCTCTAACTCAAAGCCCATCGAAGTGATTGCGTTGTCTAAGTGTTGATATCGTTCGGTCACCCAAAGGGTTATCGAACGCAAGGCCTTGCTGCGTGCCTCCCTTATAGCAGCGTGGAGAACGAATGCCAACAGATCGTGACTCTCGCGCAGCGCTGGGTGGAGTGCGAATTCAACGACGCCGTTTGGGCCCGACGAAGCTAGTTGGGCATAGGCCGATAACTCGTCCGGGTTAGACGCGAGGTGGAACAAGAGTGCGCTGAACCCAGCTGGAACGTGGCGCTTAAAATCGGCGACTGCCTGGTCGCTGAGCGGCGCGACCGCGTCGTAGCGTTGGACGGTCGTGAGAAATGAACTAACTCGGCTGCGCTGATCCTCGGGTATCGAATGGAAGCCCTCAACTACCAGGCTCGTTGCGTCTGTTACGTCTCTTTGGTGCGGTAGAGGCGCGCTCGAGGCAGGGTCCATCGTAGGACTCACATTAGTACGACCGTTGTCCTGCGCGGTAAGCACCGGTGCAGTTCACTTTGAACGGCGTCGTAGGTAGCTGTCGCATGTAAGTAAGGTTAGGCCGTGATGTGCTTATCGGTTGAAATTGGGCTGATGGTGCGAGCTTGTCTTCTAGGGCTAGTTGGCACGGTAGCTTAGATGGTTAGATCGAAGGTTCCAGATCGTCGGGTACGTGCGATCTTGGAAGAGTTGGCTGTCTTATACCCCGGGGACGCGAGAGAGTTATGCACGCTCGACTTCGCGGGCCCCTTCGAGCTACTCGTAGCGACGATTCTATCGGCGCAGTGCACGGACGCGCGTGTGAACGAAGTCACGCCGTCGTTGTTCCACAAGTACCCAGATCCTTTCTCCATGGCAAACGCTGACCCAGGAGATGTCGAAGCGATCGTTCGCTCGACTGGGTTTTACCGATCCAAGGCCGATCACCTGACGAAGATGGCTACAGACCTTGTTCAACGCTTCGGTGGAGTCGTGCCTCAAGAGGTGGATGAGTTGGTCACGTTGCCCGGCGTCGGGAGGAAGACTGCAAACGTAGTTAGAAGTGTCTGGTTCGGGCTTCCAGGGTTCCCGGTAGACACTCACGTGTTGAGGGTGGCCCGTCGGCTGGGACTGAGCGACAGCGATAGGCCCGAGGGCGTCGAGAGTGACTTGGATGCTCTCGTCCCGGCGTCAGAGTGGGGAGTTACGAGCATTCGCCTGATACTTCACGGGCGAAAGATCTGCAGCTCGAGGCGTCCAAAGTGCTCTTCGTGCTCGCTCGAAAAGCACTGTCCCTCCAGCGAGGCGTGAAGAACGCGCAGACGAGGAGCGCCCTCGGTGAGAGAAAGCTCGATCGAGGCAGGACAAGACAGCCGTTTTACCTGGTCGAACTGGGTTCGCACGGTTGGAACGCACCAGATGGAGAAAAAAACCTCAATTGCGCGATACAAAACGGCAATTGTGGGATAGACTGTTCGAGGAACCGGTTCCCGCCATCTGGTTCCAGGAGCGGTACTTGGGATCCGCCGCCCAACTCCGCTCGCGCAATGGCGCTCGAAAGAGCGCCATTGGCGCGTAACGGGGCATGAGCGCTCTCCAAGATCGACGGATTGGCTATCAGTAGTACTAAAGGTGCTACCTTGTAGGTGTGGTTACAAAAAGATCGGTTTCGCTTAGCGACGAGATAGCTGATGAAGTTGCCCTCGCCGCGAAGCAAGACGGGGTGTCGTTCAGCGCATGGCTGTCGGAGGCTGCAGAGCGTCAGCTCCAGATACGCAAAGGCCTGCGGGGGGTCTCGGCGTGGGAAGCCGAAGCCGGGCATCTAACCCCAGAAGAGATAGCGGCTGGAGAAGCGTTGCTCGGGCGTCTGTTGTCAGGTGTTTCTGGTATGGCGTCTCGGGTCAGGCGACGGTAGTGATCGCGACGCTCAAGCGCGAAGCGATTGTTTACGGGGTTGGTGCTCTCAAAGGCGCGGCTCGTGGCGACCGGATGATCTGGGCCCTGCATCGAGCGGCTTTGATGAACGGGATTGTTCCAGTTGCCCCGGCGCTCGTTGTGGCTGAAGGGTTCAGGACTGAAGCACGTGGGGATCGCTTGGAGATGCTCTTGGCGGGTGCGAGGATTGAGGAACTCGACTACGTCCAGGCGCGAGAAGTTGGAGAGCTCGCTTCGCGCATCGATGCATCAGACCTCGTTTCGATGGATGTTGTGAGAACCGCAGAACGCAGGAATGCGGCGGTAGTGTCCGAGAGGCAACCCGCTTTAAAAACTGCGTCTGACTTGCTGGGTCATGACCTAGTCATGTACGCAGTGTGAACGGCGTCTTGGCCGGCCAGGCTCACCCAGGGGACCGGGAGGTACGCGACAGGCGGCGTATCGCTCCAACGAGGGACTTTTCTGCTCCAAATAGAGAGTTCGCTAGTTCTTCATGTCCGCTAGCTTGTGCATCCTCGGCCAGTTTCGTCAGTCGATTGGAGAGGTCGCTCAGAGATGTAGCCAGCGAAGTGAGCTCGGTCGTGATCGCAGATCGGCTCAGTTCGGCTTCGTCGTGTTTCTCGGTCATAGGTCACGTCCTGCACGCTGATTGGATTAAAGTACACCCCCGGTGATCTTTACTCAACTGGACCTGCGGGGTCACGTCGGCGATCTCGATGGGGTGATCCCACGAGCGAGGCAAGCAAGCGTCGACGTGCGCGAAGCAGTTGCCGAGATCTTGAGCAGCGTCCGTGATCGCGGTGATGAAGCACTCGTTTCACTAGCCGAGAGATTCCAGGAGTCGGTCGCACACGGTTTTCGTGTACCAGTTGAGGAGATCGACGAGGCAGAGGCCAAGTTACCCGAAGACCTCTTGGACTCTCTACGCGTGGCATTCGAGCGAATTCTCAGATTCCACCTTGACGACGTGCCGATTGAGAAAAGCACTTACTCTTCTGGCGTAGAAGTGACCCGCCTCGTTCGACCGATCCAGCGTGTCGGTTGCTACGCTCCGGGCGGGCTCGCTCGTTATCCTTCGACGGTGCTGATGTGCGCGGGTCCAGCTCGCGCAGCTGGTGTCGACGAACTTGTTCTTTGCGTCCCGCCCGAACCAGGTGGACATATCAACACGGTAACCCTCGCGGCAGCTTCGATTGCAGGGATCTCAGAGGTCTACGCGATCGGGGGCGCCCAAGCAATAGCGGCGATGGCGTTTGGAACGGAGTCGATTCCAAGGGTTGATAAGGTGGTTGGACCAGGTAATCTCTACGTCGCAGAAGCTCAGCGACAACTCTCGGGACTGGTCGGGATCTCCTCGGCGTTTGCCGGACCGTCAGAGGTCGCACTAGTCGCGGGGGCTAAGGCAGACCCTCGCCTTGTTGCAGCAGACCTAGCGCTTCAAGCTGAGCACGGGCCGTCTGGAGCCGCTTGGTTGGTGACCTGGTCTGAGGGTCTAGTCGGGGACGTCGACGGTGAGCTCGCACGCATAGTCGATGCGTCGCCTCGCAGCAACGAATTGTTGTCAACCCTTGAGACAGGTGGATATTCGTGTTTGGTTTCGACTCCAAAAGACGCGATTGAAGTAGTCAACGCGATCGCACCCGAGCATCTCGAACTGATGACCGACGACCCAGAAGGACTCCTCCCTCTGGTCCGCAACGCGGGGGTGATCTTCCTGGGGGAACAGTCGACGGCCAGCTTCGGCGACTACTTGGCTGGACCAAATCACGTGCTACCAACGAATAGAACAGCGCGCTTCGCGTCAGCGTTGGGCACGGCTGACTTCTTGGTCCAACCTCACGCGATCAAGGTAGACTCCGTGGGTGTCAAGGAGTTGGGTCCTCATGCAATAAGGATCGCAGAGGCAGAAGGACTGAAAGGCCATGCTGACTCGATACGAATTCGTCTATGAGTTATAAGCCCCCCCTCAGGGATGAGATTGCACTGAGGCCGGGATACCATTCGCCACAGTTTGACGTGGAGGTGGCACTCAACACCAACGAATCCCCGTTCCTGCCGCCGGAGCAATGGACGTCCGAGTTGCTCAGTGCGCTTTCTAAGGTTAGATACAACCGTTACCCCGATCGTAAAGCGACCGAATTACGCCGCTGCATTGCCGAGTACCACGAAGTCGAGGCCGAAGAGGTATTCTGCGCGAACGGTTCCAATGAAGTCATCGAGATCTTGCTTCTCGCTATTGGGGGTCCAAGCAGGAAGGCACTGGTATTTGAACCGACTTACGCACTGCACTCTCACATCTGCAGGCTCACTTCGACGGAGGTGGTTTCAGGGCACAGAGACGAGAGTTTCCGGATAGACCCTGAACAAGCCCGGAAACTTAACGAACTCCACGACCCGGTGGTAACGTTTATCTGCTCGCCGAACAATCCGACTGGCCAACTCGAGAGTGTCGATGTCGTGACGGGCATACTTGGGCAGACCGAGGGTCTTGTACTCGTTGACGAGGCGTATGGAGAGTTTGCTTCTCCTGTATCGTCGGCTCTTACCTTGAGGTCAACAAAGGGAGCCGACTATGATGACTCCTTGAGCAGGCTAGCCGTTGTGCGAACGTTCTCCAAGGTCTGGTCGATGGCTGCGTTCCGACTCGGATACCTAATAGGGTCGCCACAGCTCATTTCGGCTTGTGAACGCGCGGCGCTCCCGTATCATCTATCTACCCCCACGCAGACTGCTGGAATCGTTGCAATGCGTTACCGCTCCGAGATGGAGGATCGGGTAAAGCAGATGACCCAAGAGCGCGACCGCCTTCGAGCGGAGTTAGAAAGACTGAAAGTGCAGACCTGGCCTTCTGAGGCAAACTTTATTCTATTTAGACCAGGGGATCGATCGGGCCGCGAGGTGTGGCAGAAGCTTGTGGACTCCTCGGTACTTATTCGAGACTGTTCCGACTGGCCAGGACTCGAAGGGTGCTTGCGGGTAACGGTTGGAACGAGCGAAGAAAACGACAGATTCCTGGACGCACTGGAGGAGTGTCTGTGACAAGCCTTGAAAAAGATCAAACCGAAGCCAAACGCGTAACGCGGGCTTCGTCGAAGAAGCGAGAGACCAAGGAGACTTCGATCCAAGTCAACTTGGACCTCGACGGTGACGGAGAAGTCACAGCTGATACAGGGCTTCCCTTCTTCGACCACATGCTCTCACAACTCGGTCGACACGCAGGCTTCAACCTCTTGGTTAAAGCCGATGGCGACCTGGATGTCGACGCTCATCACTCGGTAGAAGATGTGGGAATCGTCTTGGGTGAGTGTTTGAACGATGCGTTGGGGGATAGGTCGGGCATCCAACGGTTCTCGTCGCTATCAGTGCCACTTGACGAGGCTCTAGTTGCGGTAGCTCTAGATATCTCAGGTAGACCTTATCTGGACTATCTTGTTCCGATAGCACAAGACGCGCCGGTGCTTGGACAGCCTGGATTCGACCCGCAGCTTGCTGAGGAGTTCTGGAGGGCCTTTGTGACCAACGCGACGCTGACACTCCACGTCAGGCTCGTAGAGGGAAGGAACACCCATCACATTCTCGAAGCGTCGTTCAAGGCCGTAGCTAGATGTTTGAGAGACGCCGTTCGTCTGGAAGGATCCAGAGTACCCTCGACCAAAGGTATTCTTTGAAAGAGGATTCATTGAGGAACAGAGCGCGTCCACAGATCGCGGTCATTGACTATGGAATTGGCAACTTGAGATCGGCACAGAAGGCGTTGGAACGCGTCGGAGCAGATGCGCGCTTGGTGGACGATCCAGACCAGGTCAAGGCCGCAGACGGCGCGGTACTTCCAGGAGTTGGAGCGTTTGAACCCTGCCGTCAGGCACTTCATGCACGTGGGTTAGATCGATCGGCGTTGGAGTGCATCGACGCGGGGGTGCCGTTCCTTGGAATATGCGTTGGTTTCCAACTCTTGTATGAGCGTTCGGAGGAGAGTCCAGGCGTCAGGGGCTTGGGCGTGTTCAAGGGCTCTGTTCACTACTTGGGACCTGATGTCAAACATCCACAGATGCAGTGGAATGTACTGCGACGTGTCGTCGAGGGCGCAGAGATGTTGGAGGGGCTTGGCGACGAGCCTTGGATGTACTTCGTACACTCGCTTTTCCCGGAGACTGGACCAGAGACCGTCGCGACCTGTGACTACGGGGGAACGATATCGGCTGGTGCAGAGTCGAGCAACGTGTGGGGAACTCAGTTCCACCCAGAGAAGTCAAGTGAGGCAGGCCTCAAGGTGCTCTCTAACTTTGTTGCAAAATGCACAGCGACGCGCAACGGCGAGGACTCCCAGTGACGGCGGCGATGGAGGTAATTCCCGCTGTAGACATCAGGGGTGGAATGGCAGTGCGGCTCTACAAAGGTGATTTCAGCCGGGAAGAGCAGTATGGAACTCCTCTTGAACTGGCTTTAAGTCTCGTTGAGCGAGGCGCGAAGGCACTGCACGTAGTAGATCTCGATGCAGCACGGACCGGAGATCCGGTGAACAGGGCGGCGGTGCTTGAAATAGTCTCCAAGGTGAGAGTCCCGGTCCAGGTCGGTGGAGGAATCCGTTTGTACAGCGATGTATCCGAGCTAGTTGATGCTGGCGTAAGGAGGGTCATCGTTGGAACGGCAGCGTTGGAGGACCCAGAGCGCGTAGTCGACTACGTGAGAAGATTCAGGGGTCTAATCGCGTTGGGTTTGGACTACCGCAGGAGCGACGACGGGTCAGTCGTGCTATCTGGGAGAGGTTGGACAGTGGACTCATCCATCGATTTGAGAGAGGTCTTGGCGGAGTTTGCAGACGAACCCGTTGCTTCGTTTGTGCTGACTGCAATCGACCGAGACGGCACTCTTGGCGGTCCTGATCTGGAAACGTTCTCTGAGTTGCTCGATTTGAGTGCCGTGGCGCTCGTAGCAGCAGGGGGAATTGCCTCCCTTGAGGACATCGCTTCATTAGCCAGGTTGCGATCCGAGAGAACCGCGAGGCGCCTGGCTGGAGTCGTTACCGGCAAGGCAGTAGTCGCCGGAAAGCTAGATATACGAAAAGCTTGTGAAGTATGCGAAGCATTAGGGTAGTCCCGTGTTTGGATGTGAAAGGGGGTCGGGTCGTCAAAGGCGTCCAGTTTCTCGGGTTGGCTGACGCCGGTGATCCCGTGGAACTAGCGGCACGCTACGACGATGAAGGTGCAGACGAGATCACGTTCTTGGATATTGCGGCCTCTATTGAAGAGCGTGAGACTATGGTATCGACGGTTTCACGGACTGCAGAGCAGGTATTTATTCCCCTCACCGTAGGCGGGGGAGTGAGATCTGTAGACGACGTTCGCAGGTTGCTTCGAGCCGGCGCTGACAAGGTGGCAGTCAATACAGCTGCTCTGTTGAGTCCGAGTTTGATAACCGAGTTAGCTGATCAATTCGGTGTTCAGTGCATAGTCGTTGCAATCGATGCGAAACGCAAGAACGACGGGAGCGGCTGGGAGGTATTCACACACGGTGGAACTCGAGCGACCGGTATCGATGCGATCAAATGGGCGATGCGATGTTGGGAGCTCGGAGCGGGCGAGGTCCTGCTCACTTCGATGGACAAGGACGGGACGCTCGACGGCTACGATCTCGAACTTACTCGCCAGGTGTCAGACGCGGTAGGGGCGCCAGTTGTTGCTTCAGGTGGGGTAGGGGAGTTAGGGCACCTCGTGGAGGGAGCGACAGAGGGAGGGGCAGACGCGGTGTTAGCTGCGTCGATCTTTCATTCTGGTCGCTATTCCATTGCGGAGGCGAAGCGATTTATGCTGGCCAACGGCGTAATAGTGAGGCCTTCGCGTGATGCGCTCTTAGAAGATCGCGATAGTGTGTAATGGTGAAGAATGATACCGAGGCACGTTCTCAGCTGCCTCCGGGACTGAAGCAGTCGATTACCGTCCTTTTCGACCGCATCCTGGTGCAGATGTCGCAGAAGGAGGGCGAACGCAGGTCGCGTGCTGGGATCTTGATACCAGCAACAGCGGAGGTGTCACGTCGACTCGCGTGGGCGGAAACGATTGCGGTTGGTCCCCACGTTAGGACCGTGAAGCCGGGCGACAAGGTGCTTTTTAACCCAGACGATCGTTTCGAGTTCGAGCTCCAGGGAGAAGAGTACGTCATTCTCCGCGAGCGAGACGTCCACGCGGTTGCGTCAGAGAGGATTGATGGTGGTACCGGACTCTACTTGTAACGAGACCAGTGGCGACGATGACGGGGCGAGGTCAACTCCACTTGTTGTCAATCAGTCACTTGCCCAAGGTGTCAAGTTTGCTAACGACGGGTTGATTCCGGCAATCGTTCAAGACTATGAGACACTATCGGTGTTGACTCTTGCGTACATGGATGAAGAGGCGTTACGTAGGACAATTGAAAGTGGTCGAACGTGGTTCTGGAGTCGCAGTAGGCGCGAGTACTGGAATAAAGGGGAGACTTCAGGAGCGCGCCAGTATGTTAGGGAGATCAGTCTGGACTGTGATGGGGACGCTTTGTTGGTCAAAGTCGACCAACACGGTGTCGGTGCGTGCCACACAGAACAGTGGTCTTGTTTCTTCAACGAGATCGCAACAGGGCCAGGATCGCCAAGAGCGAGCGTCGATACCTGCGAGATGGACGCAGATCGTGGCGTTGATCAAGGATCTGGCAGTTAAGCCCATATGCTGAGAGATGCTGAGAGCTGATGAGAACATGAGTAGCGCATTGATCGTTAATCCCGAGTTTGAAGAGTTCACCAAGCTGTGCAAGGACAACACGATCGTTCCTGTTTGGACGGAGATCGTCGCAGACACGCTGACGCCCGTTGGGGTCTTCGGTCAGGTGGCGCGGGACGAAATTGGATTCTTGTTTGAGTCGGTCGAAGGCGGCGAGAGATGGGGACGATACTCGTTCGTAGGAAGAAGGCCTCTTGCGAGCCTCACTCTTAGGGATGGAAAGGTGAGCTGCTCTGGAGCGTTTTGCTCGTTGCCGGGTTTACCGTCTGGTCCAGGGATTCTCTCAACACTTGACGAGCTTTTGAGCTCGCAGCGCTCACCGCGCTTGGATAACCTCCCTCCGCTACATGCAGGAGTGGTTGGATACCTCGGATACGACGTCGTGCGTGAAGTTGAGCCAGTTGGGGTGGGAGCTAACGATGATTTGGGCCTGCCTGATGCGGAACTGAGCGTTATCGGTCAGCTAGTAGCTTTTGACCATTGGCGTCAGAGCCTTTTTGTGATCGACAACGTGGAGGTCGCTTCGAGCTGGGACAAGAGCGAGTGCCGCAGCGTTTACGATGAGGCGACATTCAGACTCGAAGAGTTGGCGAACGAGTGCTGCAGCGTCGCTCGCCAGCCGGCGATCTCGTTTCCAAGAGAGATGGCAAGACCAGTTGCGACAAGGAGAACACTCGATACAAATGAGTACGCGCGAATCGTGGAAGAGGCGAAGGCGCACATCAAGGCAGGGGACATATTCCAAGCGGTACTCTCCCAACGTTTTGACTTCGATCTGGGGGTAGATCCGTTTCAGGTGTATCGGGCGCTACGCCTCCTTAATCCGAGTCCGTATCTGTACTACATGAAGTGTCCTGAACTCACAGTCGTTGGTTCTTCTCCGGAGCCGATGGTCCGCCTTCGCGACGGGACTGTTACATCACGTCCGATAGCGGGGTCACGCCCGAGAGGTGGTGACGCAGAAACCGATTCGACGATGGAACGAGACCTCTTGGGAGACTCCAAGGAGGTATCTGAACATGTGATGCTCGTAGACTTGGCGCGAAACGACGTAGGTCGTGTTGTCGAGTACGGCACCGAGGTGGTCGATGAGCTGATGACGGTTGAACGCTATAGCCACATCATGCATCTGACCTCTCAAGTAAGTGGGCACTTAGCTGAAGGCATGGGTCCAATAGATGTGATCAGGGCGACGCTTCCAGCGGGCACGCTCTCAGGTGCTCCCAAAGTGCGCGCTATGCAACTCATCGACGAACTGGAACCGACAAAGCGCGGACCTTACGGGGGTGTAGTTGGATACTTTGACTTCTCGGGCAACCTTGACACGGCTATCGCGATTAGAACGATGGTGGTCAGGCCGGACGGAACGGCAAGCGTTCAAGCTGGAGCCGGGATAGTCGCTGATAGTGATCCGGTGAAAGAAGATGAGGAGTGCCAGAATAAGGCGGCGGCTGTTCTAAGCGCAGTTGGCGTAGCGCGCTATGTGTCCTCGAAACAGGCCTGCCTTGAGGACACGCCTGCGACCAAGAGCTAGTTGCGATTGGACGGCTATGAGTGAGATCGATCGCCTGGGAGTCATAGATTCAGACAGTGCTGAGCTTCGTCACGAGTACCAGGCGATGCATGAGACGGTTGGTTTCACCTTCTTGGACCACGACTTCGTTCTGGTGTCGGGTCCTGACGCGAGAGAGTACCTTCAAGGTCAGCTCTCCCAAGACATCGCCCAACTCGTTCCCGGATCTTGTTGTGACAGTATGTTGCTTGATCCAAACGGGCACGTCGTCGCAGTTTTGCGGGTTAGTGCAGTCGTGGAGCCACGTGTCGGCTACATGGTAGAAGTCGAGTCGGGCTTTGGGGAGGCTGTACTCGAACGTCTATCGAGGTTCAAGATACGTGCAGCGCTAGATTTGGAGGCCTTGGAACTGCAGTGCGTCGCGTTTCGCGGTCCGAACTCACGAACGGTTGTGGACGAGCTGTCGACAAGTGGGACAGTGAGGGCAGAAGTGGACTGGAACGGCGTTGGCGGGGTTGATCTGGTGTCGCCGTCGATCGAAGCGGACCTTGACTCGTTGGCGACGAGATGTTCACGTTACGTGTTTGAGATGTGCCGGATAGAGTCGGGCGTTCCAGCGATGGGCACAGAGACTGTTCCAGGCGTGATCCCTGCAGAGACCGGGCTGGTGGAGAAAACAGTGGATCTTAAGAAGGGTTGCTTCACTGGTCAAGAACTGGTTGCTCGAATGGCGGCTAGAGGGAACCATGCCCCACGCCGTCTGACCGGGATCACCTGGGAGAAAGGAGATGGGTTAGAGCCCCTAGACGCAAAGGGCGCGTCGATACTCAGCGGGGACTCCGACAAGAGGGTAGGAGAGATTACGTCGTCGACTTGCTCGTTTGGATTCGGCGGGCCGCTCGGTCTGGCTTATCTCCACCGCTCAGCGAGCGCCGACAGCGAGCTTTTCGTAGAACCAGTAGGTGGCTTCGAGGGAGGCAGGTTTAGAGCGCGCCTTGTCCAGCTCCCACTTGGAACGATCTCTAAGTAGCGCCGGCCGAGATGAACGACGCAATCGGTAATTCCAGCTACGCTTAGTTGTGGTGTCGAACTATCTTGAGAGCATTGCCGAGGCGCACCGCAAGATCGCGCGTGAAGACGGCCGAAACGTTGATGAACTGATCGAGCGCGCCCTCAAATCGAGATCACCTCTGGGATTCAAAGACACACTTTTAGGAGCTAGAAAGACTGGGCTTCGCCTTATTGCAGAGATCAAGAGGGCCTCTCCGTCAAAGGGGCTAATTGCACCCGATCTAGTCCCCGAAGCCATGGCGGGCCTTTATGCCAGAGGGGGCGCTGCTTGTATCTCTGTTCTGACTGACTCTGAGTTCTTCCAAGGCTCTACCAACGACTTAGAACGAGTCAGGGCTTCAGTCGGTCTGCCGATCTTGCGAAAGGACTTCACGGTCTGCGTGGCTGATGTGTGCGACGCGCGCATCATGGGCGCCGATGCGGTACTCATGATTGTCACAATTTTGAGCCGCACCGAGCTCGAAACGCTTCTTGGCACGGCAAGTTCGCTTGGCATTGATGCTCTCGTTGAAGTCCACAACGCCAAAGAGCTGGACATAGCGTTGGCGTGCGGTGCGGAGTTGATAGGTGTGAACCAGAGAAATCTTGAGACGTTTGCGATCGACCATCAAGTTGGCGAACAGCTCATTGGAAAGATACCTGAGCACGTCGCAGCGGTTGGGGAGTCAGGTATCGCAAACGGCCAAGACGCTGAGCGCTTGGCAAAGGTCGGATACGACGCGATTTTAGTAGGTGAAGCGATCGTGACAGCTGTAGATCCAGTCGTTGCAGTGCGTGATCTACAAGGTTACGAAATTGGCGTACGGGGCTGATGGGGCTGATGGGGGAGCAGTAGTGGACACGAAGCTCATTGTGAAGATATGTGGCATCACATCCGAAGCTGATGCCCTGTTGGCGGTCGGCATGGGTGCGGACGCTCTCGGATTCATCATGGCCCCGTCTCCTCGCCAAGTATCGATAAGCGTTGTATCCGATATTGTGAAAAGACTTCCACACGGGATCACCTCGGTGGGGGTGTTCCGTGATGAATCACCAAAACGTGTAGTGGAGCTGGCGAACCACATTGGACTGTCTGCGGTTCAACTTCATGGTCACGAGACTGCGGAGGAGTGTCGCTGGATAAGGGCACATCTAGCATGCACGATTCGTGCGTTCCCTGCGGGAAGGAAAGAGATCGGGCGCTTTGATGAGTTCGGGGCGGACTACTTGTTAATTGACGGAGCATCTCCAGGTTCTGGTGAAGTATTTGACTGGAGGTTGGCCGAAGGCGTCGTGGACCCGTCGCGTTTGATAGTTTCAGGTGGGTTGAGTGCATCCAACGTTGATCAGGCAATTCGCCATCTCCATCCTGCAGGTGTCGATGTATGTAGTGGCGTAGAGGAGTCTCCCGGCCGGAAGGATCCCCAAAAACTTCGCGACTTTGTGTCCGTTGCGCGCCGAGAAGCGGACGGCACGGCTGCTGGGCCAACTAGGGGTTCAGATCGTGAGGGACCGAAGGCGACGACTGGAGCGGACTACTCTGACGGATCGGGAACGCCCGAAACTCTCGAAGAACGAGAGCCCTACGACTGGATGGATATGTGACGAGTTATTCCGTCAAAGAAGATGACGATTTAGACTGTCGTTTGTCGAGATCGCGGGCGAAACCGGCGGGTGAAACGACGTCGAAGCGCGGGTGCGATGGCTGAACCTCGCGACAGTGAAACCGTTGGAAACGCCAGGTCGCGACCGGGCGGCGCACCTGATGCTCGCGGCATGTTTGGATCCTTTGGGGGCAGATTCGTTCCGGAGTCCCTGGTGGCTGCGTGTGCAACGTTGGAGGAGGCGTTTTTAGATGCCTGGGCGGATGAAGGGTATCGTGGCGAACTCGATTCGATTCTAAGATCCTATGGCGGGCGACCGACGCCAGTTACGGACTGCGAGAGAGTCTCAGACGACCTCGGAGTCCGCGTGATTCTAAAACGTGAGGATCTCGCTCACACCGGATCCCACAAGATCAATAACGTCGTCGGCCAGGCGCTCCTCGCGAAGCGGATGGGAAAGAGTCGGCTAATCGCTGAGACCGGCGCAGGCCAGCACGGTGTCGCGACCGCGACGGCCGCGGCGATGTTCGGCATGGACTGCACGGTGTACATGGGGGAGATAGACACGCGTCGCCAGGAGCTAAATGTATTCAGGATGGAACTATTGGGCGCTCAAGTGTGCCCGGTGTCGTCGGGTAGCCAGACGTTGAAAGACGCTGTCAACGAAGCGTTGCGAGACTGGGTTGCGAGCGTCGAGGGTACCCACTACTGCATTGGTTCGGTCATGGGCCCCCACCCGTTTCCCTTTATCGTACGGCAGCTGCAGAGTGTTATCGGCGAGGAGTCCCGACGCCAGTGTCGAGAGCTGCTGGAAGGCAAGGATCCAGACTTCGTCGTAGCGTGCGTTGGGGGTGGTTCGAATGCGGCCGGAACCTTCGCTGGCTTCTTGGACACATCGTCACGCTTGATCGGGGTGGAAGCTGCCGGAGGTGCCGCGTTGACCTCCGGAATGCCCGGGGTGTTGCACGGTATGAAATCGCAGATTCTCCAAGACGAGTTCGGCCAGATTCTCGAGGCGTCATCGATATCGGCCGGTCTCGACTACCCCGGCGTCGGACCGGAGCACGCCTATCTAGCTGAGATCGGGCGGGCCGATTACGTAACGGCTCAAGACGATGAGGTGCTTGCAGCGTTCGAGTATCTGGCGAAGCGAGAGGGTATTATCCCTGCACTCGAATCGGCGCACGCGGTTGCATGGGTGATAAGAGAGGCAGGACGGTTACTGCCTGATGGCTCGACGGTGCTGCTAACTCTGTCCGGCCGAGGGGACAAAGACGTCGCGCAGGTTCGTGACTTGATGAACGCGACGCGATGAAAGACGAGTTCGACAGTTTGGCTGGCGGGAGCAGCTCGGGTGATCAAGGCGGTCGTGAGTTGGGAGAGCTAGAAGAGTCGTTGCGCTCTCGCTGTAGTGAGGGAAAGAAACTTCTTATCCCATACGTCACGGCCGGGATGTGTGCGGAGTGGGTCGAGATCGTCTTGGCACTCGAGGCCGGAGGGGCAGACGCTATCGAGATAGGGATCCCGTTCTCTGACCCGATGATGGATGGTCCAGTTATCCAGCGTGCGTCGGCTAAAGCGCTTTTGAGGGGGACCACTCCGGTTGGAGTTCTCGGTGAGCTCGCACGAGCCTCGTTGAGCGTGCCGGTGGTGGTCATGACGTACTACAACCTTGTGCTTCATATGGGCCACTACCGCATGGCTCATGAACTGCGCGCTGCGGGCGTCTCGGGTGTGATCATAGCGGATCTGCCTTTGGAAGAGCTCGGGCCATGGTCCAGTGAGTCGGACGGGTTGGGCATCGCGACCGTGCTTATGGTTGCCCCTACGACAACTCCTCAAAGAGCTGCCGCGATCTGCAAGCGTTCACAAGGGTTTGTCTACTGTGTGTCACGAATGGGCGTTACAGGAGAGCAGGGCACGCTCGGGAGTGCGGCTGCTTCGCTTGCCAAGAGGATCAAGGGGCTGACGGACATGCCGGTGTGCATTGGGATCGGAGTATCCTCGGCCAAACAAGCTGTTGAGGCGTGTCAAGAGGCAGACGGAGTCGTCGTCGGGTCTTCGTTGGTGAGACGGGTACTAGAAGGTGAAGGAACTGCCGGCGTAGAAGCGTTCATAGGCGAGATGAGGCGAGCTCTAGACTCGATCTAGGGCAGCCAAGTTCCAGGAGCAGCCTCTCCCCAGAGTCAGCCTCGCTCGTTTTCGTTAGCGTCAGGCTGGAAGCAGGACGAGGCAGCCGTTGTGGCCTCCGAATCCAAAAGAGTTAGAGATGATCGGTCCTGGTTCCCACTTTCGCGGGGCCCCCGAGACTACGTCGAGATGTATCTGTGGGTCGTGTTGCTCGTGGCCCGCGGTTGGCGGTATCAGGCCGTGTTTCATCGTCAGTGCTGACGCGACGGTCTCGATCGCTCCTGCGGCAGCGAGGCCATGGCCTGTGACACCTTTTGTCGAAGTAATTGGTGGGCCAGGCGTGCCGAAGACCTTGTTGACGGCTAGAGACTCAGCGAGGTCGTTCAGCGGAGTCGAGGTTCCGTGGGCGTTGATGTGTCGAATGTCCGAGGGCTTGATACCGGCGTCCTCTACTGCCATCTCCATGCATGTGATAGCTCCTTGGCCCTCTGGCGAGGGAGCTGTTATATGGTAGGCGTCTGCGGTGCTGGCCGTACCGGCGAGTTCAGCGTATATATGTGCCCCACGTCGAGTTGCCCTCTCCCAATCCTCCAAGACGACAGCTGCAGCACCTTCGGCCATGACGAATCCGTCTCGGCGCACATCGAACGGCCTCGACTCGCCAGAGGTGGACAGCGCCGTCATATTCGCAAAAGCTGCGATGGCTACAGGGTGAAGCGACGCTTCGGATCCGCCTCCCAAAGCGACGTCACAGCGTCCCGACGCGACCAGTCGGGCTGCTGCCGCGATTGAATGGCTACCCGCGGCACACGCAGTAACGACGGTCTCTGACGGCCCTCTCCAGCCCCAGCGAATCGATATGTGAGCAGCCCCGGCATTAGCCATCATCATCGGGACAAGAAACGGGGACACTCTGCGAGCCCCGCGTTGTTCGTAAACGTTGACTTGCTCAGCGAGAGTGTGAAATCCTCCCACTCCGGTTGCGAAGACGACTCCGGCCCGATCTGGGTCCGCGCCCACGTTCCCTGCGTCACTAAGAGCCATCTCCGCGGATGCGACGGCAAACTGAGAGAACCTGTCGACACGGCGAACTTCTTTGGGGCCGAACCAGGTCGACGGGTCAAAGTCAGGCACCCTGCGTTCTCCTGAAACCACTGGATTGACGAGGCCTTCCCATAGAGCGTCGACGCCGACCCCACAGCAGGTGACAGCGCCCAAACCAGTTATCGCTACCCGCCTACCTCGAACGGGTCCATCCGGACCAGTTCCCAGGAGCATTAGAGCTTTCCGGAGATCAGACTGTAGGCCTGGCCAATGGTGGTGATGTCTTCGAGCTCGGACTCCTCGACCGACACGTCGAAGGCCTCTTCTAAGGCCATGACAAGTTCAACCAGGTCGAGGCTGTCTGCGTCAAGGTCTTCCGAAAATCGCGCTTCAAGTGTCACCTTCTCGGCCGGCACTTGAAGTACCTCGACGGCACAGTCACGGAACCGCGTGAAGGTCGGATCGTTATCCACAGTAAGTTGCTCCTTTAAGTTATTCTATATTGGTCAATTTTAATATAAGGACTACGCCTGGCTCGGGTATCGAGATGCACTATCTGCAAATGTTATAAAGCAGCCCATGTTATACGGTCGCCTATGTCACAGCGGTTGACGCAGTTAGCCGGTCGGTCCGTCTCTTTCGAGAGCCCCCCGGTCTGGGTAGATATGATAGATCCTCGATTCGGCAAGCGCCAGAGCTCTCTCAGAGTCCCATCCCAAGGCCTCCGTCGACTGGTATAAGCGAACCTGTTATATACGATGCCGCGCTCGATGCCAAGAAGCCGACGGCCTCAGCGACGTCGTTGGGGGTTGCGGCCCTCCCGATCGGCACCATTGCGGTCAGCTCGTTAATCCGAGCTTCGCCGAGGTCGTTGGTCATATCAGTATCGACGACACCCGGTGCGACGAGGTTGACCGTGATCTGACGGCTTGCCACTTCTCTCGCAAGCGATCGGGCCATGCCGACAAGCCCGGCTTTTGAGGCCGCATAGTTAGCTTGGCCGGGAAGGCCGACAAATGCCCCGATAGAGGAGATGAAGATAATCCTCCCGCTGTGGGCGCGCAGCATCTTTGGAAGAGCCCGTTTCGCGACACGAAAAGAGCCCGTCAGGTTCGTGTCGATCACAGCGTCCCAGGCTTGATCGTTCATTCGAATCGCGAGGGTATCTCTCGTAATGCCGGCGTTAGAAACGAGGACTTCGACTGGTCCAAAAAGGTCCTCGATTTCTGAGTACGCAGCGTCGATTTGGTCCGGTTCGGTAACGTCGCACGCGATAGGCAAGCAAGTATCTGGGTCATATTTCGCAAGATACTCGGGCGTAGTGTCCCCGCGGTAGGTCGTGGCTACACGATCGCCTCGTGCGAGGAACCAAGCGACACACGCAGCTCCAATTCCGCGTGAACCACCAGTTACAAATACGGTCCGCGCTTTAGCTTGAATCTCGCCCGGAGCCGCACCATATTCCGCCTGGCCTGTACTCATCGTCGTTCTCCTTCCACCTTCAACCACAACAGAGGTTGGCCTTCTTGGACCCGTTCACCGGCGGTCGCCAGCCAACGCACGAGCACGCCTTCGAACGGGGTCCGCACATCGGCTACTCCAACTCTTCCAACGAGATCTCCGACGTTTAGATGAGCGTCGCGGGCGTCGGTGTCAACCATCCCAGCGGTCATACCTCCAGTTCCTGGCAGCAAGCCGGCCCCTGGGGCATGAAGGGACTCCTCGGGAGAAAAGATCCCCGTACTGGGACTGACGACCACTCGTTCTGAGATGTAGAGATGCTCGCCGTGGTGAACGTTTGGATCCATCGCGACCGTCTTGGTGGGAGCGATCACGTCCATCATCGTGTCGAGATCGTCGGGTGTCGCTACCGAGAGCGTGTGTAGTTCCGGGGCGATTCTGCGTGCGAGCCCGCTCAGGACGCCACCTGGCCCCACTTCGACAAGGGTCGTCGCGCCAAAACCAATCAAGGTTTCAACTCCTTGGTACCATCTGACGGGGCTGCACAGCTGCGCAGAGAGCAAGGCAGGCCATTCGTCACGGTCGTCATGAAAATGGCCGTCTACGTTTGACACGACCGGAACTTCTGGCGTCTGAAACGAAACCTGTGCGAGAGCGTCACGCAGCTCGGCTCTCGCCCCGAGCATGAGCGGCGTATGGAACGCGCCTGAGACCTGGAGCCGAATAACTCGTTTTACCCCGAGCTTCGTCGCAACTTCGCAGGCTTTCTCGACGCCTTCGAACGTACCGCCTATGACCACCTGTCCTGGTGCGTTATAGTTTGCTACCCAGACGTCGCTCTCTGCCCTGTAACATGCGGCTTGTGCGTCGGAGTCGGAGATACCGATCAGGGCAGCCATAGTGCCGCGCGTCGACGCGGCAGCAGTTGCCATAGCGTGCCCTCGTGCGACCGCGAGCCTCAACCCCTCGCTGAATTCGATCGCACCGCTCGCGATCAAAGAGGAGTACTCCCCAAGGCTGTGTCCTGCGCACGCACCAGGGGAAAACCCGAGACGCTCGATTGCATCCAAGACGACGAGGCTCTGGGTGAGAGTTGCAAGTTGGGCGTTGAACGTCAACGTCAGCTCTGCGATCGGGGCTTCGGTGAGGAGGTAGGCGATATCGACCCCCGAAGCGTTTGACGCCTCGGTGACGACCTCCCAGGAGGGATGGTCCACCCACGCGGCGCCCATTTGGAATCGTTGTGATCCCTGACCTGGAAAGGTGAATGCCAGCACGCGTATGTCTCTCCGAAGAAGTCCTGTACCGCCGCTACGGGCAGTGATTCGTCTAAGTATTCGTCTAAGTATTCGTCTAAGTATTCGTCTAAGTATCTGTCTGTGTATCCACGGTAGCGCTTAGAGTCTTCCACGTTCTTACAAGGTGGATAACTCGCACAGTAGATAACTTCGCTCAAAGGAGCGTCGCTAACAACTGAGACAGGTACGACGACAACGTTAGCGCTTGAGCGGACGGTCGTTCGGTTACCGGTCGGTATTGTAGAGGGGAAACCTGGTGCCCGGAGCGGGACTCGAACCCGCACACCCTTACGGGCAGAGGCTTTTGAGGCCTCCGCGTCTACCGATTCCGCCATCCGGGCGTAAGTTGAGAGCATACTCGATACCCGAGGAGAGAACTGTCGATGAGACTTTGCAAGGTCGAAGTATTCCAAGCGAACCTTTCCCTGCGCACCGGGATCGAGAGTGCGAACGAGACCCACATGGAAAGGCCGGTAACATTTGTAAAGATTACGACAGACTCCGTCGAGGGATGGGGGGAGTCGTCAGCTCTTATCGCTGGCACGAGCGTTGATCCGCCCGCGGCGTACATTACCGAGGTGCTAAAGGAAAAAGTCGTTCCAAGCGTTGTCGGGATCGTACGTGAACGCGACGGGGAACTGCCCGACTCAGCCACTGTGACGAGGCAACTTCTCAAAGACGGAGATCACCCGTTAGCTGTGGCGTGCATGGAGATGGCGTTGCTCGACGCGGAGCTCTTAGAGGAAAAGCTCTCATTGCCCGAAAAGATTGGTTCAAACGGCACGAAGGTGTCGGTTGGGACGGTCCTTGGGATTCCGAGCAGTCGTGACCTTGGCCAACTCATCTCAGAGGTGGATCGCGCTCTTGAGAGCGGTTGGGCACGAATCCGGTTAAAGGTGAGGCCGGGTTGGGACGTAGCGCCCGCATTCGCGGTGAGAAGGAGATTTACCGACCTGTGTTTCCAGATAGACTGCAACGGGTCCTATAGCCCGCTCAGTGTTCGATCGGAGATACCGTCGCTCTGGAGAGAGATCGATAGTTTGGGGCTGGCCTGCATAGAGCAGCCGTTTGCGGCCCACGACCTCGAGTCGCACGCTGTATTGGCCGCAGCGATTGATACGCCGGTCTGCCTCGACGAGACGCTGACTTCGACTGCGGCGTTGGAGAGAGCGATAGATGTTGGCGCATGTGAGATCGCCTGTCTCAAACCCGCTCGCCTGGGCGGGGTGGCGGCGGCACGAACTGCACTCGATCTATGTGGTCGCCGCGGCATACCGGCTTTTGTCGGCGGTTTTTTCGAAACCGGCCTGGCGCGTAGCGTTAACGTAGCGGTTGCGGGACTAGCTGAGGTGTCTATGCCAAGTGACGTCGGTGCGCCACTTGGATACCTGAGGGAGGCCCCTTTTTCGTTCCAATGGGGTTCAACTGGAGTCTTCGATATTCCACAGACCCCGGTCCCCGGGTTAGGGTCACACTGCGAGGAAGCTATTTTCAACGAGTTTGCAACTACGGTGTTAACCCAAGACCTTTGAGCGCAAAACGGAAAATTGCGTAGAATAGGGCAATCATTAGGGATGCGTTGATTGAGCGACGAATACGAGATCTTCACGCGCGACTGCTACACGTTCGAAACGAGCTCTCTTTACTCGACGAACAGATTTCGGTCGTTAGTGAAGGGGCTGAAGAAGCGCGGGTGCGCGCTCTTGTTTCAGAAACACCGTTAGCTACACACGACTATGAAGGGGCGAGACGCCATGGAGAGGCGATGCTTCGTGCACGTGCAATGTTGAGCGCAACGCAGGAGGATCTGGAGCGGCGTAGGGATGAGTTGCTCTACAAAGTTTCGAGGAGGTCCCAGTGACGGTCGATAACGCAGGGGCATCGAGTGGCGTTGAACCGCTCCGGGTGGTGATTGCCGAAGACGAGGTGATAATCCGACTCGACTTAAAAGAGATACTCGTTGGTGCGGGTTACGAGGTCGTCGGTGTCACGGGCCGGGGAGACGAGGCGCTCTCGCTGATCAACGAACACGTTCCAGACATCGCAATCTTGGACATAAAGATGGCGGGGATGGACGGGATTCAAGTCGCCCGTTCGATCAACCCGGAACACTCGGTCGCGGTCTTGATTCTTACCGCGTTTAGCCAGAGGGATCTCATCGACGAAGCGAGGGAGGCCGGAGTGGCCGCGTACCTCGTGAAGCCGTTCCGCCGTAACGAACTGCTGCCCGCACTCGAAAGGGTCGTCGTTCGACGCCGGGAGGGGATCGCGGACGAGAGTGAGGGCGCTCGAGTAGACGAACCGAGCGATAGCGCGGACGACAAGATCGAGACACGGCGTATTATCGACTCCGCGAAGGCGGTGTTGATGGACAAACACGGACTCGGTGAAGCCGACGCGTTCTCGTTCATACAACGCACCGCGATGCAGACTCGTCGCAGAATGCGTGACGTCGCACGAGACGTCATTGAGGGGTCGCTCGCTCCGTGACGTCGTGAGCCGCAATAGCGAATTGACGGGACCGCTACTCGCTCTCGACGGAATGTCTCTCGCATTTCGGGCTTACTTCGCGCTCCCGACGACGTTGGCGACGTCAGACGGCGTCGTCACCAACGCTGTACATGGGTTTGCTGCGATGATGACGAACTTAGTAAAGACGCAGGCGCCTTCAGGCCTCGTGGTTGCCTTCGATCTCCCTGAGGCGACGTTCAGGGACGAAATAGTTGAGGAGTACAAGGGTGGGCGGGCCGAAACGCCGGACGATCTCCTTCCACAGTTTGACATGATCCGAGAGCTCCTCACGGCGTTGTCGATCCCGGTATTGGAGGCGCCACGGTTCGAGGCCGACGACATCTTGGCGACTCTCGCACATAGATACTTTGAAGGTGGGAACGAGATCGTGATCGTGAGCGGTGATCGGGATCTCTTCCAGGTCGTGCGTGACCCTTACGTGAAGATGCTCTACAACCGAAAAGGGGTCAGCGACTACGATCTATACGACGAAGATGGCATAGTGGCGCGCACCGGCGTCACGCCGAGTCTGTACCCGTCACTCGCCGCGTTGAGGGGCGATCCCTCGGACAACCTTCCCGGGATACCCGGGGTTGGCGAGAAGACGGCGGCGAAGCTCCTCGCAACCTACGGCACCCTCGACGCGATCTTTGACCACGTCGACGAGTTGACGCCGAAGCTCAGAGAAAACCTGGTAACCCACGAGTCCCGAGCGCGCTCGAACGCGAAGGTGATCCCACTTAGAACCGACGTTGAGATAGGCGACGGGTCCAACTTTACGTTGGGCAACTGGGACTACAGCCGAGCAAAGGAGTGTTTTGCGCGCTTTGAGCTGAGGACGCAGTGGACGCGGGTTGAAGCTCTCTTGCTCAACGGGAGTCTTGGGCAGCCAAACGCCGATTCGTCGCTGCCGACCCGAGGGGACGTGGGAGAAGACGAGGGCGAGACAACTTACCGTGACGACAAAGGCGACAAAGATCGAGCCACCCGCGACGCCCCGAAGAGTCGGCCGGCTCCACCCCTTGGAGGAGAAGTTGACCTCTCATCTCCTCGTAACGTTGCCGAAGCGTTGCAACTGCTGGGTAGCCTTCGTGAGCCCCGGGGCAACGAGTTCGTCGCAGCCGCGGCGATCTGGGATGGAGAACCGGGAAGATCTTCGCTCGCAGGTCTCGTTTTTTGTTCTCGGTCCTGCGATCGCTTCATTTGGATCGAGCGCGAGCTGCTCGTTGAGTCCTCCATCGTCGAGCACGTAAACGCTGCGTTCGGTGAGCAGGGGTTAGTTGGAGACGGCATGAAAGAGCTCTTCAGATCCCTGATCCCAACGGGTGTTGAGTGTAGGAACTTGACGATGGACACCGGCGTCGCCGAGTTCTTAATCGGTGAGGCACGAGACGAATTGAAGGAGTCGTCTCCTACTCTTACCCTCCACGACGCGGCGGGTAACACTGATCGATCGGGCGAGTTCGCACTTCAAGACGGCGAGTACGCGGAGACGATCCGCAGTTGTGCGACCGCGTTGGCCGCGCGGGTGGGATCGGTCCCGTACAACTTCGAGTTGCTCGACGAACGAGGAATGCGGGTACTCCACGACGAGGTCGAGACGCCACTCGTCAGGGTGTTGGCAAAGATGGAGATTACCGGTGTTCGCGTCGACGTCGACGAGCTGACGCGGATTGCGGAGTCGCTCAAGACGGAGACCGAAGAGCTCAAATCGCAGATCTTTGGATTTGCAGGCCACGAACTGAACGTTAACTCGACCCCGCAGTTGAGGACGGTCCTCTTTGAGGAGTTGGGTCTCACTCCCGGGCGAAAGACAAAGACCGGGTTTTCTACCGACGTCTCCACACTGGAGCTACTTCGCGGCGAGCACCCGATTGTCGAGGCGTTGTTGAAGTACCGGGAGATAGAGAAACTGCGGTCGACCTACGGGGTGAGCCTCCTAAAAGAGGTGGCGCAAGACGGACGAATTCACGCCTCGTTTCGTCAGACCGTGACGCGCACCGGACGGATCTCGTCTGAGCACCCTAACCTGCATAACATCCCGACGCGAACCGACGCGGGCGCCCAGTTCCGTAAAGTGTTCATTCCTGAAGATCGATGGTCGTTCCTCGCGGCCGACTACGATCAGATAGAACTGAGGGTGTTGGCGCATCTCTCTAGCGACAGCGGGTTGTTGGAGGCGTTTCGCTCAGAGACCGACGTTCATCGCGCGGTTGCATCCGGCGTCTATGCGACGCCTGTCGACAAGGTCACCCACGCTCAACGAGAGCGCGCAAAGATGGTCTCTTACGGACTTATCTATGGAATGGAGCCGTTTGGATTGGCGAGGCGCCTTGCGACGAGCGTCGACGAGGCGCGTGAAATAATGAACCGTTACTTCAGCGCGTTCCCCGACGTGCAGAACTACATGAAACAGGTTGTCGCACAGGCGCGTGAGAAGGGATACACGTCTACCCCGATGGGACGCCGGCGCTACCTTCCGGATCTCGCGAGTTCGAACAAGAATCTTCGCCTGAGTGCGGAACGCCAAGCAATGAACGCCGGGATCCAAGGATTCGCAGCAGACATCTTCAAGATCGCACTCGTGAGGTTGGACGATGCGCTCGAATCGATGGGTCTAGATAGCAGGATTGTTCTCCAGGTGCACGACGAGGTGTTGTTGGAGGTCGCCCGAGGCGAAGAGGAGGTTGTCGGACAAGTTACGCTCGAGACGATGCGTGGAGCTTCGGAGTTGCTCGTTCCTCTGGAGGTTTCGATGGGGTGGGGGGAGTCTTGGTCTATCGCGAAGGCCCCTGATTAGTCCAGTGGGCGTAGTCGAGTGAGCGCCGCCTAGTCCTGAGGTGCTAACATTTGCGGTCCGACCGGCTCTGGCGGGAGGAGCGACCCTAGTGCCTAGATGATCCCAGAGCGATCGATATCCACCGAAAGCGAGAGTTTTATGAGTGATGTGAGCAGCGTGCCCGACGTGTTGAGTTCAACCGGAGGTGCGGACCTGTTCTCCGGCCAGCCGATGGGGACCTTCGATAGCGACGGTCGCTACGTCCCGAGGCAGATAACGCTGGACGATCTCGGGACGACGTCACTTCAAGACGCGATGGCGGATACGATCGTAAACTTCGACGACGGAGATCTCGTCGGTGGGACGGTTGTAAAGATAGATCGCGACGAAGTTCTCCTGGACATCGGGTTCAAGTCCGAGGGGGTCATCCCCGCCAGAGAGCTCTCGATCCGAAACGACGTCCACCCCGAAGACATCGTGTCGCTGGGGGAGCACATCGAAGCGCTGGTCCTCCAGAAAGAGGACAAGGAAGGCCGTCTCGTCTTATCGAAGAAGCGCGCTCAGTACGAGCGGGCGTGGACTGATATCGAAAAGCTGAAGAACGCGAATCAGATGGTCAAGGGGCCGGTGATCGAAGTCGTGAAGGGAGGACTTATCGTCGACATCGGCCTGCGGGGGTTTCTCCCCGCCTCGCTCGTCGAGTTGCGCAGGGTGAGGGAACTCCAACCCTACATAGGCCGGATCGTCGAAGCGAAGATCATAGAGCTCGACAGAAATAGGAACAACGTCGTTCTCTCCCGCCGGGCGTGGCTCGAAGAAGCACAGAAGGAGCAACGTGAAGACTTCCTCACAAACCTCAAGCCTGGCGAACGGCGCAAGGGTGTCGTCTCGTCGGTAGTCAACTTCGGGGCGTTCGTAGATCTCGGTGGGATGGACGGGCTGATACACGTCTCTGAGTTGAGTTGGAAGCACGTCGAGCACCCATCCGCTGTCGTTCAGGTCGGAGACGAGATAGACGTCGAGATCCTAGACGTCGACTTGAGCAAGGAGAGGATCAGCCTTTCGCTAAAGGCGACTTTGGCCGACCCTTGGCAAGAGTTTGCCGACAGTCACGAAGTCGGACAGCTCGTATACGGGCGTATCACCAAGCTCGTCCCATTTGGATCGTTTGTCCAAGTTGGCGACGGGATCGAGGGCCTCGTCCACATCTCCGAGATGGCCGTCCATCATGTCGACATGCCAGAGCAGGTCGTGAGCCCAGGGGAAGAGCTGTGGGTCAAGATCATCGACATCGACTTGCAGCGTCGACGCATCAGTCTCTCGATCAAGCAAGCCGCAGAGGGCGGAGAGGTGTCCGAGGAGTACAGAGAGGCCTTCGGAGAGCACGCATACGACGACGAAGGTAACTACATCGGAGCGTTCGAGTATCCCGACGCCGAGTTCACCCCCGAGACAGAAGCCCAGGCAGCCTGGGCAGAGTTCGTCGCAGACAAGCCCGAAGGACAAGAGCAGGGGGAGATCGACTCTAAAGAGGCGGGATCCGAGTCCTCTGCAAACGAGTCCCCGCAGGAGTCCTAACTACGAGCGCAGGTCGTCTGTTTTGGCGAGCGTTGGAAAGTGACATGCTACGAGGTGATCTTTCCCGCACTCGCTGAGTTGAGGCTCTTCGATGTGGCAACGGTCTTTGGCGCGAGGACAACGGTTGGAAAACCTGCACCCCTGCGGTGGGTTGAGGAGGTTTGGAGGCTCGCCGGGAAGTCGAGTTGTCTTGGGGGCGGTGTCAAGACTAGTTGGGGCGGCCGATGCCATGAGCGCGTTGGTATAGGGGTGTGCGGGTTCTCCACAGATCGTATCCGACGGGCCGATCTCGCAGATCCGTCCGAGGTACATCACAGCGATTCGATCGCTGATTGCTTTGACGACCGCGAGATCGTGCGCGATGAACAGCACCGTAAGACCGAACTCGGCCTTGATATCTTCGAGTAGGTTGATGATCTGAGCTTGGACCGAAACGTCGAGGGCTGAAACGATCTCATCGCACACCAAGAGGTTGGGGCTGATCGCAAGAGCCCGAGCTATGCTGATGCGCTGACACTGCCCGCCGGAGAACTCCCCCGGCCTTCTATCGAGGGTCGACTCCGGATCCATACCGACCGCGTCGAGCAAGCGCACGACCGTTTCTTCGCGATCTGACTTCGACCCGATGTTCCATATGTTAAGAGGTTCGGCGACTATGTCTCTGACCCGGCGTCGTGGGTTGAGCGAAGATATTGGGTCTTGGAAGATCATCTGGACTCTGCGGCGCAGGAGTCGTAGTGACCCCCTATCAAGTTCGCCGAGGTCGATACCGTCGACGACGACTGATCCGGACGCAATATCTTCGAGCTGAACGATCGCGCGTGCCGTCGTCGTTTTTCCACAACCGGACTCCCCGACGAGGCCGAGCGTCTCACCGGGAAAGATTGAGAACGAGACCCCTGCCACTGCGGTTACCCGGCGGCGACCTCTACCCACGACGACACGGAGATCGGTCACCTTCAGAGCCGGGGAACGACCCTCAGTATCGCGAGATCTTGGCTCCGCGATTGGACTCAACGTCGTTTGCTTTCTCGGTCTCGAGGCTGGAGGAAAGGGTGCGACTCCAAGACCTTTTGACCGTCGAGCGGATACCAACAGGCAAACTTGTGTCCGGGGGTCCTTGAAGGTGCCAAGGGGGGGCGTTGATCGATGCAACGGTCGCGGGCATAAGCGCAGCGCGGTGCGAACTCACAGCCAGAGCCAACGGCGAGTGGATCGGGAGGACGCCCTGGAATTGAAGTGAGTCGCGTATGGCTGGCGGTTGTAATCTTTGGAATCGAGTTCAACAGTCCATAGGTATAGGGCATCATTGGGGCAGTAAATAGGGACTTCGCTGGTGCGATCTCTACGATCCGGCCTGCGTACATGACTGCTATTACGTCAGCGCGAGACGCAACCACGCCGATGTCGTGGGTTACGAGAATCATCGCCATGTGGCGTTCGTGTTGAAGATCTTGAAGTAGATCGAGGACCTGAGCTTGAACGGTCGCGTCGAGACCGGTTGTCGGTTCGTCTGCGAGTAAGAGCCGGGGCGAGCACGCAAGCGCGACCGCAATCATGACCCGTTGGCGCATTCCTCCGGAGAGTTGTCCTGGGAACTGCGTTAGGGCCATCTCTGGAGAGGGGATCCCGACTTGAGTCAGCAAAGCGACCGCACTCTCACGGGCATCGTGTCTGCTCATGTGAAGGTGGAGGCGGAGCGACTCCGTGATCTGGTGGCCGACTCTCATGACGGGATTGAGTGCCGTCATTGGATCCTGGAAGACCATCGCGATTCTGGCGCCAAAGAGCTTCCTGAGGGCTTTGGGGTCCATTTTCGTTAGATCGACGTCTTCGAAGACGACGCTACCCGAGCGGTAGACGTTCGCCGAGGGCAAGAGCCCCATGATCGATCTCGCAAGCACGGTCTTGCCGGACCCGGACTCACCGACGACGCCTAAGGTTCTACCGCGCCCGATCGAAAGAGAGACTCCGTTGACCGACCTTATCAAGCCACGATCTGTACTGAAATGTGTGTGAAGGTTGCTTACCTCTAGAATTGGATCCCCCGTCACAACTTGACCTCCAAGACGTCAAAGTGTTGGCGAAGTCCGTCACCGACGTAGTTCAAAGCGAGCAAGAACAAGAACATCGCAGATGCGGGAAATACGGTGAGCCACGGATTAACTTGGAGGTAGTTACGCCCTTCATTCAACATGTTTCCCCAAGACGGCGTCGAGACCGGAAAGAT
>JAJYQJ010000043.1 GCA_021794655.1 Actinomycetes bacterium
CACCGTGCATCTCGACCGCCCGGATCCACCTCGTCTCGCACGGGCTCTCGGGCTGCTCATCGAGGAGATCAACCTCCGATCACCTCGCCTCTGCGGTGACGGCAGAACCATCACCTACGTCCTCAAAGGCTGATCCGATTGATCTCGGTCAGATACCCCACTTCCGGAGGTCTGGGACTCTTGTTCGCGGCACGCAGGCTGCGCTCCCAGGACGGGATGAGATCCCTGAGATCCCCGAACCCGACCTCCTGGAGCGCTCCTGCCGGCTTGGTCGTCCTCGCTGCCACTGCCAGAATTATATGCTCTCTGAGCGCTGTGCTACAAATTCGTGGCAACTATTAGATGCTTTATACCTGGTCAGCGCGCTCGGAGGGATTCGAACCCCCAACCTTCTGATCCGTAGTCAGATGCTCTAGTCCGTTGAGCTACGAGCGCTGGTCGTTTCACTTTCCCACCTGAGAGGGGTTCGCAGCTCCGTGATGCCGTTTCCCTTCCCAGCCGGTAAAGGTCATTCTAGACTGAGAACTCTAGTACGTGAGAGGCAACGAGGGGCGGGTGATCTGCGGGCCGGTCTGAAACGCTAATCCACTCCGTATTTTGGAGTTTCCTGCGACGAGGTCTGTGAAGGTTCGTCTGTGAGAGATCGGAGTGGTTCGATCGATGACGGACGCGCTGTTGTCTCAGATCCCGAGGTGGTGACCTTCCCAAAGCTTTATTCCACCGAGGATGCCTGCCGCGTTGTCGACGACGGTGGTTCGATCGAGGAACTTCCCGAGGTCGTCGCGCTTAACCCTGCGAGCGTTTCCGCCGCCGAGATAGAGGTGGTCGAAGAAGAGCATCGCGTCGAGTGTCGCGATCGCTTTCCTGACGCGCCGGTTCCACCGCCGATCTCCGATGTCCTTGCGGACGCGCTCGCCGAGCTGGTCGTTGTAGCTCTCTCCTTTACGAAAAGGCTGGTGCGCGATCTCCAGGTGTGGCAGGAGGCGGCCGTCGATGAACAGTGCTGTTCCAAAGCCGGTCCCTAAAGTGATCACGAATTCGAGTCCGCTGCCGCGGACGACGGCCGCGCCTTGAACGTCGGCGTCGTTGGCGACCTTTGTAGGTTTGCCGAGCGCACCAGCGAGCGCCGCCGCAAGGTCAAAGCGATGCCACGCCTCTTCGAGCTTTGGGTCGGTCGCAGATCCGGGCCCGTTTGTCGTGACGAAGTGTGGCGCGCTCAAGATCTTTCCCGATCTGACCATTCCGGGAAATCCAGCGGACACCCGGTCGGCTTGAGGGAGCGACGAGACGAGCTTTGCGAGGGTAGGGACCATCCCACCGTCGCCGGTCGGTGGCATCGGGTAGAGCGTGTCGGTGCGGACTTTGTCTGCGACCATCTCTCCGAACTTGTCGAGCACCGACGCTTTGAGTCCGGTCCCGCCGATGTCGATCGCGAGGGTATGGGGGTGGGTGGAGGCGGCTCGCTTGGTGCTCTTGACAACCGTCCCGGTCGTCTTGGCAACCGTCCCGGTCGTCTTGGCAACCGTCCCGGTCGTCTTAGTCGCCGACGTTTGTTTTTTGGTCATCTTCGTTCGATCTGTGGTCGCCACGGCGGTGTCATCCTTTCTCGTGAAGAGCTCGGTTTCCCCAAGTCTCGTAGTGGAGAACGTCGTTGAGTGGAGTCCGCTCGCGCCAACCGTGACGTTCGAGATCGGGGACGGTCTCGAGATGGGTGACGGGACCGATGCAGAGCCACGCGACGGGCCTGATCGTCTCTGGGATTTGGAGGAGTTTTGAGAGGAATTGCTCGCGGTAGAACGAGACCCACCCCATTCCCATCCCCTCGACGGTCGTAGCCAACCATAGGTTCTCGATCGCGAGGCACACCGAGTAGAGACCGGCGTCGGCAATTGAGTAACGCCCGAGTACGTTTGGAGAACCGCGGGTCGGGTCGTAGGTGACGACGATAGAGAGGGTCGCGTCCAAGACTCCGTCGATCTTGATCCCCGCGAAGCGCTCGGCGTCGGGCTTGCTCAGCGAGTCCGAGAACGCCTTGCGCTCCTCCTGGACGTGTGCGTAGAAGCTCTCTTTAATCTCGAGGTCTCTTACGACGATGAAGTCCCAGGGTTGTGAGAGGCCGACGCTCGGCGCGGCGTGGGCGGCTTTGAGTATCCGATCGAGGACGTCGGGGTCGATCGGCCCGCCGGTGAACTGAGCCCGGACGTCTCTGCGCTTATGGATAGTCTCGTAGAGACCGACGGTTTGCGGGTCGGTGTCGAACCCGGTCGACTCGGTGGCGGGTTGTGTCACGTTTATGCACTGTAGCGCTCTCGGGGTGCTGTGGTGCGTAGCTCGGGTGTGCGCTAGGTCGCTCGACAGCGGTAGCGTTGCTGGTCATGCACGACGAACCCTGGAACCAAGACGCGTGCGCCCTGGTAGACGCTTACCGTAGAGGCGAGATCGGCCCCGAGGAGGCGCTGGAGCTCTCCATAGAGGCTATCGAAAAGTCCGAGCTCAACGCGGTCTGTTTCGTCGACGAGGAGACGGCGCGGAACTCGGCGAGGAACGCTGACGTCTCGCTCCCGTTCGGTGGCGTTCCTATCGGGGTGAAAGAACTCGACTCGGTGAAGGGATGGCCACAGACGCAAGGGTCGCTCGTTTTGAGAGATGAGGTGAGCGACTACGACGACACGGTGATCACCCGTCTAAGAGCTGCGGGAGCGGTGCTCGCGGCCCAGACGACGGCGAGTGAGTTCGGAGGGATCAACTGCACGTCTACGCGCCTTCACGGAGCGACGCGGAACCCCTACGACCTCGAGCGGACACCCGGCGGGTCGTCGGGTGGTTCGGCGGCGGCGGTCTCGGGAGGACTCCTGCCGATCGCGACCGGTGGCGACGGGGGAGGTTCGATCCGGATCCCCGCAGGGTTCACCGGGCTCTTCGGCCTGAAAGCGACGTTCGGGCGAATTCCAAAGGGTCCTCACACCGAGGTGGAGCCACTGACGGCGGTGCTCGGTTGTATGGCGAGATCCGTCCGTGACGCGGCGCGCTGGTTCGACGTGTGCAACGGCGCCGACGAGTACGACCCGTTCAGCCTCCCGAGAGTCGAGGGCTGGGAAGCGGGACTCGGGACCCAGGAGCTAAAGGGCAAGAAGGTAGTCGTATCCGTCGACCTCGGGGCTGCGGTGGTCGCCGCGTCGGTGCGAGAGAAGGTCGAAGAGGCGGCGAACGACCTCATCGCTGACGTCGGTCTTAATCGCGTGGACGTCGATGTGGAGCTACCAAGAGGCGGTCTCGAATGGGCGATGGCGGGAACGGCGAGCCTACTCGCGGGACTCGGTGATCTGTATCCCGGTTGCGAGAGCGAGTTCACTCCAGAGATAATGCTCGCGTGCAACATCGCGACCCATCACTTTGATGTGAACGCGGCGATCGGAATTGAGAACTACCGGCGGAGTTGCATAGTTGCGATGGCGAAGATCTTCGACGAGGTCGACTTCATCGTCTCGGCGACGAACCCCGACGTCGCGTTCGGGGCCGAAGGTCCACTTCCGACTTGCGTCGACGGAATCGATCTAGTCTCGAAGTTGGGATTCGAAGCGGCGCTCGGCAACAACGGCGCACTTACGATCCCGGCGAACACGACGGGCAATCCGGCCGTCGCGATTCCCGTGGGTAGAGTCGACGGACTCCCGGTGAGCATGCAGGTGATCGGAAGGCACCACGCCGAGGCACTCCTACTCGACCTCGCACTCAGCGTCGAGCGAAGACGTCCGTGGCCTCTCGTGACGCCCGCCGCGCTCGGCGAGTAGTGGGTCTTGCCACCACGGACGCAGTGAGAGGCGCGCCGGGGGGAGTGCGCCGTAGACGAGGACCGCGGAACCAGCGGGCAGCCTCCGCAGGGCGTCGGGTGGGAGAAGGCGGCGGGTGACTTCAGACGTCGTCGTCGAACGAACTCCCCCCGCGCCTCGGGTGACCGACGGGACGGCGAGCTCTTCGTCTCCGGCGAGGTGGCTCGCATGGTCCAAGGTTCCGGGGTCCGATATACCGGAGAAGAACACCTTGGCTCGGTGGTTGTTCACTACCGTCGACGCGCGGACCCCGTAACGAGCGCTAACTTGAGCGAGATCTTGGAAGACGGTCACTAGTTGGACACCGTGGCCGGCGCACGTCGCGGCGAGGCCGTCGAGTTCGTTCAACGGGGCGATGTTCGCGGCCTCGTCCAAGACGACGAGGAGTGGAGGGTCAAGTGCGCGCCCACTTCGGGCCACCTTTAAGAACGCGGTCTCGATCACCTCTTGGACGAGCATCGTGAAGACCGGCCGCAGGCGGCGTTGATCGTGGGCGGGTGCACACACGTAGAGGGTGTCGGAGTTCGAGAGTAGGCGTTCGGCTGATATCTCTTTCCGATTGATGCGAGGTGAGATATCGAGGTGCTGATCGCTCGAAGGATCCGTCGAATCGAGGAAGGCTTCGAGGACGGTCTCGGCCGTCGTATACACCGAACTCCGCTGCCGCTCGTCACGCAGCCATGTCGAGCGTGCCGCGTCGATAGCCTCACGGACGCGGGTTTCTTCGAGGATGTCGGCCACTTCGCCCGCCTCTTGGGTGTCGACCCAACGAGCGACGTCGTCGATCCCGAGCCCAGAGTAGGCGGCCGCAAAGAGGAGCGGGGCGAGGAGCTTCGCGGCGGTCGCGTACCAGAAGTCGCCGTCGGCGCTCGTCCCTTCCGATCGCGCCGATTCGACGATTCTGGAGGCACACCGGCGTGCCCCCGGCCAGGAACTACAGGCGTGCAACGGCGACCAGTAGTCACCGCTAAGTCCAGTCGATCCGGCGGGATCGAAGCACGCAACGTCGCCGACGCTCGATCGCCACGAAACCGTGTTGACCAACAGGTCGGTTTTCACGCTCGCGGCGAGTACGGGACCGTCCCAGGAGAGAATTGCTGGAATCGCGAGAGAGGTCGTCTTGCCGCTTTGAGTTGGACCGATGACGACCAACGACTGAGCACGCTCCACCGCGACGAGGCGGCGGCGTCTTGACTTTGTAGCCGCGGTGAGTCCGAGTGGAATCCGCGCTCCATCCAACGCGTTCTTCTTCAACGTCAACGTGTGGAGATCGGAGTTGGTCGCCCATCGCGCGCCCCTCGGGTCAAACGCGACGCGGCCCCTACGATCTCTTAGAGCCGCGTGGCCCTTGATGCTCGGTACAGGGATCTGACGGCGAAGAGAGTGGAAGCGCCCGGCGAGCGACAGGTGGCCGGTCGCGTGGACGCGCTTTGGACGCGCCAGGTCGCCGACGAGCAATAGGAGTAGTGACCCCGCCAACGCGACCGGAACGATGTGGAGGTCGCTCACGGGCGCAGTTCCATCGCTCTGTCGGTATCGACGAGGTCGCGCTCCATCGTTGAAAGGAGGTGTTGGACGAGGAACCCGCTTTGGCCGACTTTCCACAGTGCGGTGCCGCGGCGGAGTTGTGGAAGCAGTTCGGCTTCGGTCGAGGAGAGCGAGAGGAGTTGTGCGGCCTTGTGCAGTTCACCGGGCGGCTGTGCGTAGACGACCCTAGTTTCGGAGTCGGAAAGCAGCCCTTCTGCGAGGCCGACTTGCTCGGAACCGGCCGCGCCGACCGCGTTGAGATCGGAGAGTCGATGGAGGACGGCGATGTTTGCGACGCCGAACGCACGCGATAGCTTCCAGGAAGCCTGGAGCCAGCGAGCTACGCCGAGGTTCGCGAGCACGGCCCACGCTTCGTCGACGACGACGAGTACTTGGGCTCCGCTCCTACCCGCGACGCCGACGCGGTTAGCCAACGTCGCCTGGAGCCACGCCGTCGCACACGCCATCAAGACGCCGAGGGCCGGCGAGTTGTAGAGAGCTGAGAGGTCGAGCACTACGAGGGGTGCTGAAAGATCGAGGCCCGGCGTCGTCGGTCCGTCGAACATCCCCCTCAGGTCGCCGTGGACGAGCCGGCGTAACTCGAGCGCGACGTCCCGTCCGTCTTCTAGTAGGGCCGCTTTGGTCGTCCTGATGCTCTTCGCGACCGACGCCGACGGATCGAGCAACGTTTCGACGACGGCCGGTAGCGTCACGACGTCGCAGTGGTTCGCGACCGTTACGAGCGCGAGGTCGACCGCGACGCGCTCGCGTGGCATTAGGTCTCTGCCGAGACACGACGTCGCGAGCGACGAGAGCAACTCGCTGTGGCGCCGGTCGGCCTGTTCGCGACCGCGATGATCTGAACAGTCGGAACCGTCGGGAGGAGTAGTCGTGGTCTTAACGACGCTCGGCGCGGGATCGAGCGGGTTGAGCCGGACGGGCCCGCCAGGTCGTAGCGCGACCGGGCGCGTTCCCCACGCTTCGGCGAGCGACGAGTACTCTCCCTTTGGGTCCACTACCCAGGCCTGTCTCCCAAATACCGCTTGGCGCCACAGGTACGTTTTCACGAAAGCACTCTTGCCCCTGCCGATCTGACCAAAGACGACCATGTTCGGATTCGACAAGTGACCTTGGGCGTACAACTCGAAGGGGTCGTAGACGAAGGATCCACCGAGCAGATCTCTACCGATGAGCACTCCTCGGTGCCCGAGCCCGGAGTCCGCGACGAGCGGGTAAGCGGCGCCGAGGTTGCGGGTGGTCACTTGATGAGCGGGTGTTCTCGCGCCCGCTCGTGGTCCACTCATCGTTTAGGCCCGTGAGGTTCGAGTTCTTGAGGCTCGCTCGTGATGTGCGGGTCGTTCAACTGAGGCCTCCGCAGATCGGGAGAGCGCAAGATAGCGCCCGTTCTTGGTCACCGTAGAGCTTGCGTAGCTCGATACGAGCTTGGCCGGCGTCCTGTTCCGTCGCCTCGCAGGCGTCGACGAGGAGCTCCTCGGACGCGGCGCTCACCGTCACGTACCCCGAGAACCGGTAAGACGCGTGCCCGTCGGCGAGCTCTACCTCTCGGCGGGCGACGACTTGGGCTTCCCTGCTCCGCCGTGCCGTCGCGAGGTAGCCGCCGCGCCGGCGTAGCTCCGAGTCGGCGAGGTCGGCGGTACGCGCCTGTTCGACGGCGCGTGCGGCCCGTGACGGGCTGACCGGCTCCATGACGACTGAGACCGAGCGACGGACCGGACCGAGTAGCAGCGGGGCGAGAAAGTCTGAATCGACGTCGACTCTCGGCCACTCCGCTATCCAGTACGTAGCGTGCCAGACGCCGTCGAGGTGCACGTTACTCCACCCGACGTCCATCGCGACCAACAGAGGCGCACTCGCGTTCAGCGCCGGGGACCGCACGCTCTTGGTACGAGTGGCGCGAGTGGCGCCGTCGGAGGATGGTGCGGGGTCGCCGATCTCTTGGAAGACGTTCGTAAGTCGTTGGGCGCTCAGGAACCCTTCGACGGTCACGTTCGCCTCTTCGAGGTGACGTCGAACGTTGGTCAACTCTCGCATCAAGACGGTCGAAGCGCTTGTTAGGCACGCCTTGGAACCGGCGGAGTTCGAACGCTCGGCGCGCGACGTGACGCGGTCTATCTTCACCTGGACCGCGAGGAGCACCCTGTGGGTGCACGCGGCGGCCTCGCTCAGCTCGACTAGATCCGCGTAGGACCGGTACGCGCCGGACTCGGGTGTGAGGACTGCTCTCTTCGCGAGGTACCCACCGATAGCTCGCCCGTCGTCGGGCAACGACGCAGCTATCCATTGGAGCCGGTGGACTACCGAGCCTTCCCTCGCGAGCGACGCGAGCAGTCCGGACCAACTCGAGACGCGAGCCGTCCGCTCGTCGGCCCCCAAGAGCGCGAATCCGTGTCCGCTCAACGACAAGACACCCGTCAACGTCCGCGTACCTTCGTCGTGGATGACGCCGATCGTGTCGGCGACCGGCGGGCGCGCGATGCGGTACTCCGTCGTCTCCCCGCGACGAGTCGTCAGAGTCGAGACGTCCAAGAAGTGAAGCGTGCCGAAGAGTTCGCGTCTGTCTCGGTTGCGAGACGCGCCGGTACCCACACGGAGACCGTCGTAGGGCACACGGGACCGCCAGCGATCGTGTCCGGCTACGCGTCTACATACCCAGCGCGCGACGACAGGGAACCACTCCTCGCCGGTCTGTCCAGAGATCGGCCAGACCGCGATTGTTGTCGCGACGATCAGGGTTGCGAACGCGACGACGGCTCCGGTTGGATCCGGATGCGACCGCAACGCGAGGATCGCGACGAGCAACCCCGACGCGACGCACGCGATCTGCCCGCCGCGCCATCCAGCGATTAGCCCGCGACGTTCAAGCGGGCCGAAGTTGTAGCGTGGCTCCTCCCGTGGCATCTCAGCGCTCGTCTCCGCCGCGCCGGTACGCCCCGTCGCCATCGTCGTCGCCATCGCCGTACCCGTCGCCGTCACCGCCGTACCCGTCGACGTCGCCGATTATCGAAGAGACGAGGTCGTAGTCGGCTTGGCTCACGACGGGCATCGGGCCGAAGCTTCGCTCGAACTCCGCGCCGTTCGGGCCCGGGTCGTCCCTCGCCATCGCGGCGTTAAATATCCTTTCGGAGTTCGGATTCCCTTTCCAGTAGGGGATCCCGTAGGGGCCGAGCTCGCCGCCGTTAGAGCCCGTCGAGCCCGTCGAACCCGACGCCGAGTCCGCGGCGGCCCCACGGACGCCGCTCGCCGCCGCGCCGGCGCTCAACGCGGCGGGCTCCGTGGAGTCTCCCGTCGAGGCGCCCGCTCCTTCGTACTCGACGCTCTCGCCCGTTCCAGGGGGTCCCGGCGGCGACTCCCCTCGATGACCAGCGTGGCGAAGAGCGAGCGCCGCCGCGGACCTCGGAGTTGAGGTGGAGAGCTGCTGGGCACGGTGGCGGGCGTCTTCGAGCTGGTGGACCGCACCCGCTTCGATCGCGGGGATGAGTCTTAACAAGGTGAAAGGGCTGAACGCGGCGAGGATGAGCAGTGAGCCTCCCCCCAAGACGGCGGCGAACCCACTTCCGTGGTTCCCGTTCCCCGCGGTGCCGGACGCGACGGCTCCGATCGCGAGACTGAGGATCGCGACGATTACAAACTTGGAGAGGATGAGGGCGGCGAGGGTGTCGACGAGGCGGCGCGACCAGTGGGACACCGACGGCCATACGAGGCTCGCGAGGGCGAGCGGCAAGAAGAGGACCGCGACGTAGACGGCCGCCTCTCTGATCAGGAGTTCAATCCAGACGATGAACGCGCCGAACGCGACGATGAGCGCGCCGAGCGCGAGGACGAACGACGGGAGACCGTTGATCCCTTGGGAGAGAAAGATCGCCTTCGTGATTCCCGAGAGGCCGGCTTTGATGTTGGAACCCGAACCACTCGCGATCGCAGAGCTGAGCGCGTCGGTCGCCGCGAGCGTGAGTTGGACGATCTCTATCGCGGCCCCGGTCAAGATGGTCGCGAGCGGTAGGTTGATGAAGACCGACCTGACGAGCATCGCGGCGCTCTGATGAAAGATCGCTTGGACGATCGCGGCGAGGACCATCGGCAAGACGACGACGGCCGCGACGGCGACCATTATCTTGTAGTGGCCCTGGAACCATCCCGCGTTGAGGTTTATCGTCGTCGTCGCTGCGAGGACGGATCCGATCTGGTCGACGAGGAAAGTCGCACCGCTTACTATCCAACCCGTCACCGCCTGGAGAACGGAGTTGGCGCCGGCGGTCGCGACGGTCGATCCAACGCCGGTGCCGACTTGGCATACCGGGTTGAGTGCATCGAGACCCGGGCACGACCCCTTCGGGACGATCGCCAACGCGGCCCACCCGGCGACCGCGGACACCGTCAGTGGACCCCGGTCCCGGCGTGGAAGAAGAAGTTGATCAACGCGGGCGCGGCGCCTATCAAGAGAGCGGCGAGACCCGATATGAGGACCGCGCGCTTTCCGCTGAAGGACTGGTGGTAGTTCTGGGAGTGGGCCCCGAGCGCCCACGCGGCGGCGCCGATGACGAGCCCGACGAGGGATAAGACGAGCGCCCACCCGCCGATCCCGTTCGTCAGCTGCTGGAGCGTCGCTCCTCCGGGGAGCGCGCCGGTGTTGGGGGAAAGGGTGACGTTCGCGAGGTGTAGAACGCTCGGCACTGCCATCGTTGGCTCCTTTCGTAGTCAACCGGCGCCTCGTCGGGCCGGTCACCATACCCTAGACACAGTTTTATATGATTTCAAGTGATTTAATATATTTTTGTCGGTGCGAATCCGATCTCGGGGCGACGGGTCGATGCGGGTCGCACGGGTCGGCTCTGCCGGCGGGTGCTCATTTGCACCAGATGAGCCTCCGGCCCTGCAATGCTAAGGGGGTGACTCCACTTACGACCGCGACGCTGACGTTGGACGTGCCGACAGCGGTAGTCGTCGCGGTCGCCGTCGTGGTCGCGGTCGCAGCGGTCTTCTTCGCGGCGCTCTTTGGACGACGATCGGGACGGCGTGCTCTCTCGCAGCGGCTCACCGCTCTTGGATCGCGACTCGGGATAGACCCGCCCGAGGACGAGACGAACATCGAGACGGCGCTCGCCTATCTCGAGCAGGTGACGGGAGCTGCCACCGAAGCCGTCGCGGAGTCGAGCGCAGACGCAATAAGACTTCGTCGTTCCCTCGACACGCTTCCTCAAGGGGTAGTCCTCTGCGACGAGAACGGGACCGTCGTTTATCAGAACAAGCGTGCGAACGCACTCATGGTGAGCCGCCACGGCGACGCACTCGCCGCACAGGCGGTGACCGAGTTACTCGAAGACGCGTGGGACGACGGCGCCGCGGAGAGGACCCTCGATCTCTACGGTCCCCCCCGGCGCACACTCAGCATCCGGGCCGTCTTGATCGACGACGGGCGGCGCGCGCTCGGTGTGATCGCGATGATCGACGACGTCTCGGAGCGCCGGAAGCTCGAGGAGATCAGGCGAGACTTCGTCGCGAACGTCAGCCACGAGCTAAAGACCCCGATGGGCGCGCTCGGTCTACTCTCGGAGACCCTCATCGCGGAGCCCGACCCCGACGTCGCCCGGCGGCTCGCCGGTCGGATCCACACCGAGGCGTTCAGGGTTAGCCGTATCATCGACGACCTCCTCGATCTGAGCAGGATAGAGTCCGAGGAGTCGCCGCCGAGGGAGCCCGTCTTGATCAACCTCGTCATGGCCGAGGCCGTCGAGCGCGTCCGCTCGACCGCCGAACAGCGTGGCATCGTCATCTCGCTTAAAGAGCCGGATCCTCCGGTCGCGATCGCCGGTGATCGCCGGCAGCTCGTCTCCGCGCTCCACGCGTTGTTGGAAAACGCCGTCACGTACTCGTATGACAACTCGACGATAACGGTCTCAGGAGTGACGACGACCGAGACGTACTCACCCGACGTCCGTGACGGCTCCTCCGGCGAGACGTTCACGTCACCGCGAGGCGGATCAGCCTCGGTAGCGCCGCAAGCCTCGGTAGCGCCGGCAGCTCCGGCAGCACCAGAGGTCACCGTCGGCGAGCTCGATCCTTCGATGACCCCACCCGCGGGCGTCACGGTCGTCACCGACCGGGGCGAAACCACCGACGACCGCCCACCCGACTCGTCGGGCGACGCCTACGACGCGCCGCATCTCCACACCCAGAGCCACGACGAGAACCACGCGCAGACTCTCACACCGATCGACGCAGACGACGTGATCGAGCGTTCCGTCGTGAGGGTGTCGGTGAGGGACCAAGGTGTCGGCATACCCTCGCGTGACCTCGATCGTATCTTCGAGCGCTTCTACAGAGTCGATCAGGGACGGAGTCGCGACACCGGGGGAACCGGTCTCGGACTTTCTATCGTTCGACACGTCGCGAACAACCACCACGGTAGAGTCGACGTCGAGTCGCGAGAGGGCGAGGGCTCGACGTTCACGCTCGTCCTGCCGATCGACCAGGCCCGGCCGTCGTGAGTGACACCGACGCGTCTTTACCGTCGAGCACGGGTTCGACGAAGGTCCTCCTCGTCGAGGACGAGGAGTCCTTCGTCGACGCGCTCACTATCGGCCTCGCGAACGAGGGATTCGACGTCACCGTCGCACGAGACGGGACCGAGGCGCTCACCCTCTTTGAGAAGTCGAAACCCGACCTGATCCTCCTCGACCTCATGTTGCCGAAGCTGTCCGGGATCGACGTATGCCGATCGATCAGGGCCCACTCGAGTGTCCCGATCATAATGGTCACCGCAAAGGGGACCGAGATCGACACCGTCGTCGCCCTCGAGGTCGGCGCCGACGACTACGTCACCAAGCCCTACCGGCTGCGAGAGCTCGTCGCGAGGATGCGCGCCGTCCTGCGGCGCTCCCCGGGAACTTCGAGAGGTTCGGCGCCCGCCGACAACGACGCCCCAGAGGTTCTTTCCACCTTCGAAGCGGGCGAGGTGACCGTCGATCTCGACCGGCGCCGCGTCTTCGTCCGTGGAGACGAGGTCCACCTCCGCAGAAAGGAGTTCGACCTCCTAAAACTTCTCGTCGAGAACGCCGGCAGGGTCCTCACGCGAGACGTCTTGATCGACCGCGTCTGGGGCGCCGACTACATCGGGGATACAAAGACCCTCGACGTCCACATCAAACGCCTCCGGTCGCGCGTCGAACTCGACCCCGCGAAGCCCGGGCTCATCACGACGATTCGTGGCGTCGGTTACCGGTTCGACCCACCCTCAGCGAAGTGAGTGACGTCGCTACCCCGACTCGTCACGCGCCCGAGCCGTAGAACGGCGCGTTGAACGCGAAGACGCCTCCGTCGGCGGCCACCTCCCAGTACCCCCCGGTTGCCGGGTCGGCCGAGATCCCAACTACCGCGGCGTTGAGCGGTGTTCCAGCCATCGAGCCGTAGAACGTTGCACCGGGGCCGAACGCGAAGACCCCACCGTCGGCGGCAACGAGATAGTACCCGTTACCACCTGGCACGGCGGCCATCCCGACAATCGGCTTATTGAGCGGTGTTCCAGCCATCGAGCCGTAGAACGTTGCACCGGGGCCGAACGCGAAGACGCCTCCGTCGGCGGCCACGAGGTAGTACCCGTTACCACCTGGCACGACGGCCATCCCGACGACCGCGGCGTTGAGTGGTGTTCCACCCATAGAGCCGTAGAACGGCGCGTTGAACGCGAAGACGCCTCCGTCGGCGGCCACCAGGTAGTACCCCCCGGTTGCCGGGTTGGCCGAGATCCCGACGACCGCGGCGTTCAGGGGATGGCCGTTCATCGAGCCGTAGAACTTCGCGTTGCCGAACGCGAAGACGCCTCCGTCAGATCCGGCTAACCAGTATCCCTTCGAGTCTGACGTGCTCGCGACGCCGACGACGGGAGCGTTGAGCGACACTCCGCTCGTCGATCCGTGGTAAGTCCCACTTCCACTTGGGAATAGGTCACCGGTCGCATCCGTGGTCAAGTATCCTGTTCCACTACCGACGGTCGCGATGCCGACGAACGGTGGGACTCCATAGGTGAATGTGGAGTCGATCGTGGTTGAGCCGTTGGACTGTGGTCCTTCCAGTACGAGGGCGTTGTGCACCGGGTCAAATACCATCCCGTTTGGACTCACCGTCGTCGGGCTCGATGGTGTAAACAACCGGATCCAGGTGCTTCCGTTCCATGACCAAGTCGTATTCGATCCTCCGGGAAGAATTACGGTACCGGTATTGGGGTCGAAGACAGCTGGAGCATACGCGGACGGAGGAGGATTACTTGGCGGTGTGAGGCGGGACCAGGCTCCATTACTCCAGGACCAGGTGTCCCCTAACGCGTTGTTGTTGACGTCTAACCCTCCAAACAAGACGATACTTTGTGTCGTGGGGTCATAAGCCATCGTGGGCGCGTAGCGCGGCGATGGGTTCTGGGCGGAGAAAACCCGGTTCCAGTTGGAGCCGTCCCAGCTCCAGGTATCGGCGAGGAGATTCCTGAGCCCAAATCCACCAAACAGGATCAACCTGTTTGCCGACGCGTCATAGACCATCGCAGCACCTGCGCGGACCGGGGGGCTCGTCGCTGGATGCAGTCTCTCCCAGTTCGATCCGTTCCAATCCCAGGTGCCACCGGGATCGCCAGCGGCGCCCATGCCCATACCTCCAAAGAGTATGAGTTGCCCGGTGCCCGGATCGTACGTCAAGGAGGCGTTCGACCGCACCGATGGACTCGTCGCGGGGTGCAACTGGACCCACGCATTTCCGTTCCAATTCCACGTGTCGTTAAGAACCGTCCCATCAGGGAAGCACGAGCAGTTGCCAGTGAGGCCACCAAAGAGTATGAGCTGCCCGGTCGAGCCGTCGTAAGCGATCGCCGCACCGCTACGGATAGGCACGCTCGTTGGTGGGTTCAGCTTCATCCAACTCGGAGCGACCGGCGTCGCGCCCGCAGCGCGCGGCGCACTGACCAAGACGGCGGTGCCGATGATTCCTGGAACGACGGCCATCACACACAGTAGCGACCGGACGGATCGAACTCTTAAGAACTCGTACAACGCGACGCGCCTCGTCATCTTAGTCCCACCTTCGTCAGTCACTACTTGCTCGGTCCAAACCGTACTCCTGTGCACGGTAACATAGTTGCTGCGTTTCTGGCACAACCTCTGGCATAACCCTCGGCGCTGTTTCTGGCACTCGGCCGACCCGAGCGGTCGGGTGGTGTTAGGGCTTTGAGATGATCGAGTCGCCACCGAGGTAAGGACGGAGGCAGTCGGGTAGCTCGACGGTTCCGTCGCTGCGGCGTCCGGTCTCTACGAGCGCGGCCCAGATCCGGGCCCACGCGAGTGCGGAGCCGTTGAGGGTATGTGTGTAACGCGGCGATCCCCCCTCTGACGGGCGGTAGCGGACGTTCGCTCGCCTCGCCTGGTAGTCCCTGAACCAGCTCACCGAGGAGACCTCGAGCCAGCGGTCCGAGCCGGGCGAGTAGACCTCGATGTCGAACGTTCGTGCGGACGACGCGCCGAGGTCGCCCGCACAGAGGTCCAACACCCTGTAGTGGAGCCCGAGGTCTCTGACGAGGCCTTCGGCGCGAGTAAGGATGTCCGCGTGGACGTCTCCGGCCTGCTCCGGGGTCGCGTACGCGAAGAGCTCGACCTTTTCGAACTCGTGGACCCGAAGGAGCCCGCGGGTATCCCGCCCGGCCGCCCCCGCCTCTCGCCGGTAGCACTCCGTCGCCGCCGCGAATCGGAGCGGAAGGGACGCCTCGTCCAAGATCTCGCCGCGCTTCATCGAGGTGAGCGGCACCTCGGCCGTCGGGATCGCCCAGAGGTCGTCGCGCTCTAGATGGTAGGCCTCGTCGGAGAACTTCGGGAGGTGTCCGGTGGAGACCATCGTCTCGGTGAGGACGAGCGTCGGCGGCCGGATCTCTTCGTAGGAGTCGCGGTGGCGATCTAGTGCGAACGACGTGAGCGCCCGCAGTAGCCGTGCGCCGATCCCGCGGTAGAGCGGGAACATCGAACCCGAGAGCTTCGCGCCGCTCTCCATGTCGAGGATGCCTAGGTCGTCGCCGATCTCCCAGTGGGGAACTCGTTGGAACTGCGCGTACCGCGGTTCGGGCGACCCGTCGTCGCACCCGGGCCACCACCGCCTTATCTCGACGTTGTCCTGCGGGCCGGACCCGTCCGGGGCGTCTTCGGAGGCGACGTTTGGCAGGTACAACAACGCTTCGCGGACCTCACCGGCGATCTCGGCGACCTCTGCGGCGGCTACTCGTTCCGCGTCCCCGAGCGAGCGGCTCTGTTCGGCCAACTCGGCGGCCCGCCGCTCCTCGCCGGAACGCCTCGCCTCGCCCACCTCTTTGGAGAGGGCCTTGACCTGGGCTCTAAGTGCTTCTTGCTTCGCGATCTGCGAGCGATGGCGCACGTCGAGATCGGCGATCCGTTCTATCTCAGCTGGGCCGACTCCTCGTCGCGCGAGCGAGACCTTCAAGGACTCGGCGTCGTCTCGGATCAAGTGAATGTCTAACATCGTCGAGCTAACGCTAGCGTGCTAGCGGTATGGGAAGTCCAACTCACCCCGGCGCCCCGGATAGAGCCGCGAAGAACCGCCAAACAGACGCCGTTGTCTGCGACCGGCTCGTCGTCTCCTACGGCGCGTTCGAGGCGGTGAAAGGGGTCTCGTTTTCCGCCTCACACGGCGAGGTCGTCGCGCTTCTCGGACCGAACGGGGCAGGTAAGACGTCTACGATCGAGGTCCTCGAGGGGTACCGGCGCAGAAGTGGCGGAACCGTCGAGGTTCTCGGTCTCGACCCCGCGAGAGACCACCGAGACCTCGTCGGCAAGATCGGCGTCATGCTCCAAAACGGTGGCGTCTACCCGACGCTCTCACCCGCGAAGCTCTTCGAGCTCTTCTCCGGCTACTACCCCGATCCGATCGACACTAACCACCTCGTCGACGTCTTCGCGTTGGGTGACGCCGTGAAGACGCCGTGGCGACACCTCTCGGGCGGCGAGCAGCAGCGGACGTCTCTCGCACTCGCGCTGATCGGGAAGCCCGAGATCGTCTTCTTGGACGAGCCGACCGCCGGCGTCGACCCCGAAGGCCGCGTCGCGATTCGCTCGGTAGTAGCCGGACTCGCCGCGGACGGCGTGTGTGTCGTACTCGCGACCCACGAGCTCGGCGAAGCCGAACGGATCGCCGATCGCGTAGTGATAGTGAGCGACGGCCGGGTCGTCGCCGAGGGCCCGCCCGCCGACCTCGTGAGTGACGCCGGCGGCGCGAGAGCCGACGTCACGTTCGCTACGAGCGACGGGTTCGACGTCGGATCTCTCTCCGAGAGTATCGGCACGACCGTTGTCAAGATTGGACCGGATCGCTACAGGGTCGACGGCGCGGCGTCGGCCGAGACGATAGCTCGGCTCACCGCCTGGATGGCTCGACACGGGATCGTCTTGAACGATCTCGCGACCGCCCGCACGCTCGAGGAGGCCTATCTAGAGATCCTGAGGGGCGAGCGGGGATGAAGGCGCTACGCGCGCAGGTGAGAGCCGAGACGTACATGACGTTTCGCAGGGGAGAGACGCTTCTGTTGACGATCGGGATCCCCGTCGCGTTCCTGCTCTTCTTCTCGTCGGTCAAGGTGATCGACACCGGTGCGACGAGACCGGTTAACTTCTACCTCCCAGGCATTCTCGCGCTCGCCGTCATGTCGACGTCGATGGTCTCGCTCGGCATCGCGACCGGTTTCGAGCGAGGATACGGGGTCCTCAAGCGCCTCGGAGCGACGCCGCTCGGGCGTCCGAGACTTCTCGCCGCGAAGATCATCACCGTCGTCGTCGTCGAGGTCGTCCAAAGTGTCGTCCTCGTCACAGTCGGCGTCGCACTCGGTTGGCGTCTCGAGGGTTCCGCCGTCGCCGTCGTCGAAGCGGTCGGTGTCGCTCTCCTAGCGTCGATCGCGTTCGGGGGGATCGGACTAGTCATGGCCGGCGCGCTCAAGGCCGAACTCAACCTCGCCGCGGCAAACGGGCTCTACCTCGTCCTACTGCTCCTCGGCGGGATGGTCGTCCCGCTCGGGAAACTTCCCGGCGTGCTCGGCACGGTCTCACGTCTCCTCCCGCCCGCGGCGCTCTCGACGGCGCTTCGTTCAGCGCTCTCTTCGACGTCGGACGTTTCGCTCCACTCCTTCGTCGTCCTCGCCGTGTGGGCGTTCATCGCGCCGTGTGTCGCGGCGGTCACGTTTCGCTGGGAGTGACGTCGGGCTGGATCAGCTACCGCTCGAGAGCTCGTGGATCCATCTGGAAAAAGTCTTCACACTCAGCGGCCCGTGGACGATATCTAAGATCCTCCCGTTCCCGGTTATCGCGACCGCGTCGGGAATCCCGGTGAAGTAGTAGAGACCGCTCGTCACCGCGAACGACGCATCGACGCCGACTGGAAACGTCACCCCGCTCGACTTGACAAACGCGATTCCACGCCCCTTTGGATCGGCGACGTCGACGCCTAAGACCGAGACACGCTGTCGTGTGCCGCGGATACCTCGTTCAGCCGCCGCGATCGCCGGGAGCTCGGCGCGGCACGGCCCGCACCAGCTCGCGAAGAAGACGAGGATCTCAGGGGTTCGCCGACTCGCGCCGGCCGGCGGCCAGCCGACGCGGCCAGAGCCGTCGAGCCTCGGGACCCTGAACCGCGGAGCGACCGAGCCGACGTGAGGGGGGCCGCCTTTAGGACTTTGACGAGTCAGAAGAGGCGTGAACAGCAAAGCCGCGACGACCGCGGCGATGACGACCCCTAAGACGAGGAACCTCTTTCGCGGTCGCCTCACCCCGTCGGGCATCAGTAACGACGGATGAGGACGTCTGCCGCCATCGCGACGAACAGAGCGGTCAGGTATGTGATCGAGTACCCGAACAACCGCATCGCGTCTTTGTTCGTCGCGCGCTCGCTCCACGCAAGGACCGCGAGGCGGGCCGACATGTAGACGAATATCGCTCCGAGCACCGACGCGGCCGCGAGGTAGAGAACTCCGATGTCTGCGACGAAGTAGAAGACGATCGACACCCCGACGAGTCCTACCGTGTAGACGAAGATCTCGTTCGCCGTCCGCCTCGTCGACGTGACGACGGGGAGCATCGGGACGTGCGCGGCCTCGTAGTCGTCCCGGTACTTCACCGCGAGAGCCCAGAAGTGTGGCGGCGTCCAGATGAAGATGATCCCGAATAGAACGACCGGCGGCCAACCGAGGTGTCCCGTCACAGCGGCCCACCCGACGAGGACCGGAACCGCGCCGGCCGCCCCTCCTATGACGATGTTCTGAGTCGACCGCCGTTTCAACCACAGCGTGTAGACGAACACGTAGAACGCCGTCGCGGACACCGCGAGGACCGCGGAGAGCAGGTTGACGAGTCTTAAGAGTTCGACGAACGCGACGACCTCGAGGGTTATCGCGAACACGAGCGCCGCTCTCGGGGTGACCGCGCCGGTCACGAGTGGACGGTTCCGGGTTCGATTCATCACCTCGTCGATGTCTCGATCGACGACCATGTTGATCGCGTTCGCGCCGCCCGCCGCGAGTGCGCCCCCCGCGAGCGTCGCCGCGATCAGCGCGGCCGACGGGAGGCCTCCTTTAGCGACGATCATCGTCGGCAGCGTCGTCACGAGCAGTAGCTCGATGATCCGAGGTTTCGTGAGCGCGACGAAAGCTGCGAGTCGAGCTCGCGTCGACTCCCACTTATTAGGGCCTTTAACCGCGACCGGCTCTGGCGGGACAACCGGGGTTGGGTCGTGACGGCTCGCGACTCTCGGATTCATCTCCCCCAGCCTACGGCGGAACGTCTCGGCTCCACCAGGCGGGACGTTCGCTCACGTGAGGCGTCGGTAGAGCCACAGTGTCGCCGGCACACAGACTACGAGGATTCCGACCGCCCACGCCGCAGACTCATAGAGCGGAACTGCCGTCGGGCCACCCATCAAGAGGGCGCGCATCGCTCCGACGACGACGCTGACCGGATCCACCTTCGAGAACGCCTGGAGCCAGCCGGGCATCGTCGGGATCGGGACGAACGCGGAGCTCGCGAACGTGAGCGGGAGCACCCAGACGAACCCCGCGGCCTGTGCCGCCTCGACGTCTTTGGTGACGAGGCCGATCACCGCCGAGATCCAAGAGAACGCATTTCCAAAGACAATCGCTATTAGAACGACCTCGACCACCGGGAGTATCCCGTGGGTTATGCGGAACCCGACCGCGATACCGACGACCGTCATCAACAAGACGACGAAGACGTTTCGAACCGTGTCCGCCATCGTCCGCCCCGTGAGTACCGCGACACGGGCCATCGGCAGCGAGCGGAACCGGTCCACCATCCCCCCCGATAGGTCCTCCGCCATCCCGATCCCGGTTTGGGTCGAGTTGAAGATGACCGCCTGGATGAAGATTCCCGGCATCAAGTAGTCGATGTAGGGACCGTGGACGACGAGCTTGATCACCCCGCCGAAGACGAAGTTGAACATCAAGACGAACATCACCGGTTGGACCGTCGTGAACACGAGTAGGTTCGGAAGCCTTATGTAGCGCAGGAGGTTACGCCACATGACGACCCCGGTATCACTCAGTATCCCCCGCGCCCGCCCTATAAACCTCGCGCCGCGCTCGTCTCTTCTGCGTCCCTCGTCTCGTCCGGCGGCGACTTCGTGATCGTCGGCCGGAGGAGTCCAGGTACGCTCCGGCGTCACGCTCCGGCGCACCTCGTCACTCTCGCCACTCTCGTCACTCTCGGGATCCGTGGTTTCAGCGGGGCGACCGGTGAGCGCCATGAACACGTCGTCGAGCGCGGGGCTGCGCAGGGACAGGTCCTCGGGCTCGATCCCCGCTTCGTCGAGTCCCCGGATCGCGTCCATCAACGTCGCGACCCCCCGCGGCGCCGCGACGGTGATCGTCCGAGACGACGTATCGTAACCCGCCTCGCCGACCCCGAGGCCCGATAGAACACGGCGAGCACGTTCGACGTCGGCCTCTTCGGAGACCGAGAGCTCGATCATCTCCCCCCCGACCGCCGCCTTCAGCTCGGCCGGCGTCCCCTGAGCGATCACGCGGCCCGCGTCGACGACCGCGATCGACTTCGCGAGGCGGTCCGCCTCTTCTAGGTACTGGGTCGTCAGAAGTAGCGTCGTCCCCTCCGCGACGAGTCCTTCGATCACCTCCCAGAGCTCGAGGCGGCTACGAGGATCCAGACCGGTCGTCGGCTCGTCCAAGAAGAGCACCGGTGGGTGTCCGACGAGGCTCGCCGCGAGATCGAGGCGCCGACGCATGCCGCCGGAGTACGTCCGGGTAGTGCGCTTCGCGGCCTTCGTCAAGTCGAATCGCTCGAGCAGCTCGTCGGCCGCCGCGCGCGACTGCCTGCGTCCGAGTTGGCGCAGGCGCGCGACCAAGATCAGGTTCTCTTGCCCGCTCAGATGAGCGTCGACCGCGACGCTCTGGCCCGCGAGACCGATCGCGAACCGCACCGCCCGCGAGTCACGAACGACGTCGTAACCCGCCACCTCGACGTAGCCCGCGTCAGGAGGGAGGAGGGTCGTGAGGATCCTCACCGCGGTCGTCTTGCCGGCTCCGTTGGGTCCAAGGACCCCGAACACCGTCCCGCGAGGAACCTCGAAGTCAATCCCATCCAACGCCGTGACCGCTCCGAACGACTTGCGAACTCCCTCGACGACGATGATCGGACGGTCCCCGCCGAGTGCCGTTTTACTCACGTGGCGAGCCTAGGGCGACCCTCGGGCGCGGAGCCAAACCCGCACTTGGGGCACGTCGCGACTGCACGACCTGGAACGACGGCGCTACGATCGACCCGATGCCAGCCGTCTCACAGCGCGCTTTTCGCCGCCTCAGCATCGCTACGACAGTCGGTGTGACGCTCATGGTCCTAAGCGGCGAAGCCGTGCGGTTGACCGGCTCGGGACTCGGATGCTCGGACTGGCCGACCTGCTACCACCACCGCGTCCTCGCTCAGCTCTCGTTTCACCCGCTCGTCGAGTTCGGCAACCGGTTACTCATCGTCTTCGTGACCGTCGTCATCGGCGTCACGTTCCTCGCCGCGTTGTTACGCAGGCCGAAAAGGGCCGACCTCGTATGGCTCTCCGCGGGACTCGTCGCCGGGACGATCCTTCAAGCCCTCCTCGGCGCTCTCGTCGTCTACTCGAAGTTGAACCCGTACTTGGTGATGTTGCACTTTCTCGCCTCGATGCCTCTCGTCGTCGACGCCGTCGTGCTCTTGCATCGATCGAACCGTGACTACTCTCGACGCTCCGGGACCCTCCTCGTCCCAACGACGGTGCGTCACTTGGTCAACTTAGGGATCGTCCTACTCGGGTTCGTGCTGATCGCGGGTTCCGCGACGACCGGGACGACCCCGCAGGCAGGTGGCGCGCCCGGTCAACTCGTCGCGAAGCGGATCCCGGTGGAGCTAAGAAGCATGGCACAGCTCCACGCAGACTTCGCCCTCTTCCTCGTCGGGTTCACACTCGCCCTCGTCGTCGCACTCCACGCCCTCGACGTTCCCGAGCGGGTCAAGAAGGCGGGTCGGGTACTCGTCGTCGTGCTCGCCGCACAGGCCGTCATCGGCTACACCCAGTACTTCACCCACCTCCCCCCCCTCTTAGTCGAGCTCCACGTCGTCGGCGCTACCTCGCTCGTCATCGGCTTCGTCCACTTCTCCCTCTCACTCACCCACCACCCGATCGAACCCGTTCTTCAGGGATCCTTTGAGCGAGACAACGTCGCCGCGTCTCGCGTCGCCGCGTCCCCCGCCACCGCCTCTTCCGTAGAAGGTCCAGCGGACGGCGCCAAATTGCCCGAGATGGCCAAGACGACGATCAGCTCCTGATAGGTTTTCACTGTCCGTCCCGGGCTTCGCCGCTCCGGGCACGAGCCCCCATCGTCTAGCGGCCCAGGACGTCGCCCTTTCAAGGCGGAAGCACGGGTTCGAATCCCGTTGGGGGTGCCACCAATAATAATGGCCTATAGTGGATGATCACCCAGACCAGCCGGGCCTGGAGCAATCGAATCGTCTTCGATCTCGGCGGGGTGGGTAGTCGGGACCTGTGGTGCAGTCTGGAGTGCACGCCGCCCTGTCAAGGCGGAGGTCGCGGGTTCAAATCCCGTCAGGTCCGCGCGGACACCCGTCTTGTGGCGGGCCGCAGTGTTGGTCGGGTAGCTCAGTTGGTAGAGCGCGCGCCTGAAAAGCGTGAGGTCCGCGGATCGATGCCGCGCCCGACCACTCACGTCTCGTCCGTCGCGTCCGTCGTGCGCCCGGGTGCGACTCGACAGCCTCGAACTCGGGACCTTCGGCCCTGCCAACCCGTTCCGATCCGTCTTAGGGTTACTCGTAAGTAAGTAACTTTGGAGGCACGCTCCTCGGACGAGTTCAAGAGAGAGGCGGATCGAAGATGACGAAAACGGCGGCCGTAGACCTTGAGTACTACGAGCGCGCGAAGAACGGACAGTTCGATCTCGACTGGCTGTACAACACGCACTCGGAGTGGGGCGTGCGGGCGCGCCCGAGCAAAGTCGGACTCACCTTGAGCGACATCGCGATCGGCACCTACGGCGACGTGCCCGACCACCCACCTCGTAGGACGATGGCGCCTCGAGGATCCGACGTCGACGCCGACGTCCCCGACATGGGCTACACGATCAACGACAAGGCAGAGGTCTGGTCCGACAACGTGATGGAGCTCTACGAAGAAGCGGTGAGCCGGCAGTGGAGCGCCACCCGTGACATCGCGTGGGGCGAACTCCCCGAGTTGGACCCAGACCTCGAACACGCAATGTGCCAGTTCGCGACCCTCTTGTCCGAGGTCGAGATGATCGCCTCGGACTTCCCCGCGAAATGGCTCTGGCGGATAAACCACGACTTCGTCGAAGCGAAGATGTTCTTGTGCACTCAGGTGATGGACGAGGCTCGCCACAGCGAAGTGTTCAGGAAACGCGCCCTCGCCGGCGGCGGCGGGCTCGGAAAGGCAAAGACCGTCGTCGAAGAGTTCTTGAAGGTAATCTTGGACGCGGAAAACTACGACGAGGGATCCGCGCTGATGCACCTCCTCGCGGAGGGCTTGGTGTTGTCGATATTCAGGGCCGGCGAGCTCCTCGCTCCTTCCGACGTCGAGAAGAAGATATTCAGGCTCTGCATGCAAGACGAGGCCCGACACGTCGCGTACGGGACGATGCACCTGCGCTACCGCCTAGAACGCGACCCGTCGCTCGCCGAAGACTTCCACGCCTACCTCGACCGTGGCGAGGAGATCATCTCGGTTCTCTTCACGACGCCCTCGGTCGTCGAGCCCGCCGCGATCCTCGCCGCCGGCAGCCTCGCCGCCGCCGAGGAGATCGGCCTTAACGCGTCCGACCTCGTCAGGACCAGAGTCGTCGACGAGTACCTCGCACGTTGTGATAGGGCGGGCCTCCCTCGACGTGGACGAATGCAGATCCCGAGTGCGATCCTCGCCGGCACCGACGGCTACCGCGCCTCCGACGTCCCAGACGTACCCGACGTACCCCGCGACCCAACGATCGGTCCTCTCGACGATCCAGAGCGCATCGAGACGTCATGACCCCCGTCGCCCGGCTAGACCAGTTCCCCTCCAGCGAGTGGTTCGACGACCTCGCAAGCCACGCCGCGGAGGCTCCACAGCTCTACGAGGCCCTCGGTTTCGCAAACCTCCGCCTGTTGATAGAGATACTCCAACCCTCAGCTTCGAAGCATCACTTCGGTCTCGTCTTCGACGGCTACGACGTCACTTCGGTCGGCGAGATCGCCGATCCGGCCAGCTTCGACGCGGAGGTCACCCTCACCGGCGATTTCGACGACTGGCGTGAGATGATCGAAAACATCGCGCGAAACGGCGGAGCGGACCGTTCCCACACGCTCAACGCACTCTCCATCGCCGACTACCCCCTTCGCGTCATATCAGTTGATCCCATCGGACGTGACAAGTTCTTCCGCTACGCCGAGACCCTTCAGACGCTCTTCAACGCGACCGGGCGGAACTCTACCGCTCCTACGTAGGTACTACGTCGGTACTACGTCGGTACTAGGCAGGTACTACGTGGGTACTAGGCAGGTACTACGTGGGTCAGTAAGTCAGTAAGTCGGCGACTCTAAAGTGTGACACTATCGGTGCGTGTTGCGTTCACAGCTCTGCACCTACAACACCCTCACATCCGACCCCTTCCTCGCCTGGGCCGACCGGCTCAGGCCCGCCTGGGACCCCGACCACCTCGACCCACGTCCCGTCATGATCCACCGAAAGATGTGGGAGTGGCTCTTCATCGCGAACGCCCTCGAAGAACGCGGTGTCCTCGGTCCGGGGAAGAGAGGCCTCGGGTTCGGGGTCGGCAAGGAACCGCTCGTCGCCGCATTCGCCAAGATCGGCTGCCAGATCCTCGCTACCGACCTTCCAGCCTCCCAAGCCCGATCCGCCGGTTGGACCGACACAGGACAAGAGTACGCCGGCGGCCTCGACGGACTCAACGTCCCCCTCCTCTGCCCGCCCGACCTCTTCTTCGACCGAGTGACGTATCGCGACCTCAACATGACCGACCTCCCCGCCGATCTCGGGGAGTTCGACTTCACCTGGTCGTCGTGCGCCTTCGAGCACCTCGGCTCCTTGGACGCCGGCATCGACTTCGTCGTCGAACAGATGCGATACGTCTCGCCCGGCGGCGTCGCCGTTCATACGACCGAATGCAACCTCTCATCCAACGACGCAACGATCGATTCGGGCGCGACCGTGCTATACCGTAGAGCGGACCTCGACGCCCTCGCGCGGCGCCTCCGGGGTCTTCGATACCGCGTCGACTTGGACCTGGGCGAAGGAGACACCTTCGCCGACCGCCACGTCGACGTCCCGCCGTTCAGCGACACCCATCTTCGCACCACCCTCGGCGACTTCGTCACGACCTCCGCCGGCCTCATCATCGAAAACCCCGTTCATCCTCGGGGACCAGTCGCGCGTCTCTCACGCCTCTTCACTCGAACGTAGCTCGGGTGGGTTAGGGCGGTGAGTACTGGGCGGTGAGTACTGGGCGGTGAGTACTGGGCGGTGAGTACTGGGCGGTCGAGGAGCGCGTGTAGCCTGACGTCATGTGCACGCGTATTTTTTGGTCAACCAATCCCGTCGCGAAGGTCGTAAGCCGGACGCTCGACTGGGCGGTCAGTGACGAACCCGACCTCTGGTACCTCCCAACGGGCATCGAGCGGACCGGTGGCGTAAACGACCTCGCGGCTCGCTGGAAGTCCAAGTACGCAAGCCTCGTGCTCAGCATGTGGCGGCTCGGATCCGTCGACGGCGTCAACGAACGGGGGCTCGCCGCCCACACGCTCTACCTCGAAGGCGCCGAAATGGAGACCGGCGGCGACCGTCCGACCGTCTCCCAAATCCACTGGGTCCAGTTCGTCCTGGACAGTTTCGCAACCGTCGACGAGGCCGTCGCGGGCCTCCGCGGCATCCGCGTCGCCTCAGAGCCCGTGAGAGGCCAGCATCTCGGCGCGCACTTCGCGATCGAAGACCCGACCGGGGACTCCGCGATCTTCGAACCGATCGGAGGCGAGATCGTCGTCCACCACGGAGCCGAGTTCACCGTCTTGGCCAACGATCCGGTCCTCGACGAGCAGCTCAAGAACCTCTCTAGGTACCGGCCTTTCGGCGGGGAGCTGCCTCCCCCCGGCGACATCACCTCCAAGGACCGCTTCGTCCGCGCCAACTACTTCCTCAACTACCTCCCCGAACCCGCCGACTCGCTAGAGGCGGTAGCCGGGGTACTGCACCTCGCCTCCAACGCCTCCGTCCCCTACGGAGCCCCATACGACGACGGGGGGGTCTATCCAACCTGGTGGATGTCCGCCGTCGACCTCACCAACATGATCTACTACTTCTGGTCGACACTCAGCCCAGCTCTCTTGTGGGTGAACTTTAGTGACGTCGACCCAGGTAGTGGGGTTCTCTCGCTCAACCCGCGCGACCCCACGCTCGTCGGCGACGTATACCGACACCTCAAGCCCGCGACCCCGATCTTCTGATCCGGGCCACGTCGTCGCGACGTCAACCGGGCCACGTCCTCGCGACGCCAACCGAGCCACGTCCTCGCGACGCCAACCGAGCCGCGTCGTCGCGACGTCAACCGAGCCGCGTCGTCGCGACGATATCCACCACTTAGAACATCTGTTCGTATAAGCTTGGCGTCGCAACGTGGTCGGCGAGATCGAGGAGTGTCGCCTTTGTGGACAGATGCTGAAACCCATCCTGGAACTTACGCTGATCACCGAGCGCGAAACGCCAGGTTTCAGCGGCGATTGGACAGTGGATTGGACAGTAGAGGCTGCAGCGCTTTGAGCGAGCGAGAGCGACGCCACCTTGCCTGGTCCAGGGTCCTATTCATCGCGATGACACACCCTCAGCGTAACGTCGCGACCACAGCAATATTGTGATCGGTAGATCAAAGTGAACAGGAGAAGATGAAATGTCAGAGGAACGAGAGAAGGCACTCGACGTCGCGCTCGGCCAGATCGAGAAGCAGTTCGGCAAGGGATCGATAATGAGGATGGGCGACAGCGCCCACATGTCCATAGAGTCGATACCGACCGGCGCGCTCTCGCTCGACTTGGCCCTCGGGATCGGCGGACTCCCGCGGGGAAGGATCGTCGAGATATACGGACCGGAGTCTTCGGGTAAGTCCACACTAGCCATGCACTGCGTCGCAGAGGCGCAGCGAAACGGCGGGATATGCGCGTACATAGACGCGGAGCACGCTATGGATCCCATCTACGCGGGGGCAATCGGCGTCGACATCGACGACCTCTTGATATCCCAGCCCGACACCGGTGAACAGGCGTTGGAGATAGCAGAGATGCTCATCCGCTCGGGTGCGTTGGACGTGATCGTCGTCGACTCCGTCGCCGCGCTCACCCCACGAGCAGAGATCGAAGGAGAGATGGGTGACAGCCACGTCGGGCTCCAGGCGAGGCTCATGTCCCAAGCACTTCGGAAGCTGACCGCGACACTGAACAAGTCGAACACGATCGCGATCTTTATCAACCAGCTCCGCGAGAAGATCGGTGTCATGTACGGATCTCCCGAGGTCACACCAGGTGGTCGCGCTCTAAAGTTCTACTCTTCGATCCGACTCGACATCCGCAGGATAGAGACGATCAAGGACGGGACCGACATGACCGGGAGTCGCACCCGAGTCAAGGTCGTGAAGAACAAGTGTGCACCTCCGTTCAAGGTCGCCGAGTTCGACATCATGTACGGCACCGGGATCAGTCGGGAAGGCTCCCTGCTCGACGTCGCCGTCGATCTCGGCTTCGTGAAGAAGTCCGGTTCTTGGTTCACCTACGAAGGCGAGCAGCTCGGCCAGGGTCGTGAGAACGTCAAGGTGTTCCTGATCGAGAACCCCCAGTTGATGGCGGAGATCGACGAGCGGGTGCGCCAGCACCTCGCGCCTACCTCCAACGACGGTGCCGCAGGTGAACACTCAGACCCAGACGACGAGCCGATCACCTTGGAGTAACTACCCGGCCGTAGCTGGTTGGAGCGGGGTCGTTAGAGTTCGCTGTCTTGCGTCTCACGTCTCGCGTCTTACGTCTCGCCTTCACGACGCGAACGAACTCGGTTACTACTACGACGCATCCGATAAGCGGCATGGTTCCGAGTTCGAATCGGAACCGCATGTTCTCGCCGATCGCGAGTAGCGAAGTGACGGCAAAACTGTAGACACATGTGAACCAAACGATCGACAGTGTCCCCACCGCGACTCGACTCTCCGTCGCATCTTGTGTACCGGCCTCGCCGGCCCCGCCAGCCTCGCCGGTCCTACGGAGTCTGCGACGCCTTCTCAAGACGACGATAGGCACGCCGAAGAACAAGACGAGATACTCGAAGACGACGGAGTAGGAGATCGAGGACGCGCTCGGCGCGACGTGCACGTAGCTCAAGAAGACGGAGAAAAATGGCTTTCCAGGCTCCAGGAGTACGAAGTTGTCGTAAAGGCTCGCGTAGCTGAGGACGTTCACTGGGCTGAGTAGGTAGGGGTTGTTGGGCACGGGACTCCAAATGAACGGGAACTGATCGCTCGGAACGAACCAGATTCGAGCTGACCTGGAGACGGTCTGGATGTAGCGGAGTGGCTCGGCCTTCAAGTACCCGACGTCGTCGTGGAGATACGAGTTGGAGAGAGTGATGTACTCGATGTTGTTGTAGTTGGGAATACCCGCCGACGTAGTGGTCTTGCTAAGCGCCGGTATGGAGCTCGTCGCCGTACCCTTGTACTTAGGGCTGTAGATAGAAAGGTCGCTGAACGGGAGTTGAAACGCGAGATCGTTTACATAGCCACGCGACTTGAGTCTGTGCAGTAGCTGTTGGGAACTCTGCCCAACCGTCATCTGAGCCAGGTTCATTCCGACCCAGCTACTCGTCGTCGTCGTTCCAAACATGACGGCGTTCTTCAGGATCAAACCTCCAACGAGTACAAGAGGGACGGCAGCTACCGCCAGCGCTCGCCTCCATCCGGGGCGCATGAAGATAGCAATCGCAATCACGATCGGAACGAGCCAGAGCCACTGAAACGTCGTATCCATCATGATCACGGCCACAAACGCGATGAGGCCACCGAGTCCCCAACCAAAGCTGGCGGTCTTTAAGTACCTGCAGATACAAAGCACCCCTACCGTCAGACACGCCGCAGTCGGATAGCTCCAGGAGAAGTAGTTTTCGTAGAGAATCATCGAAGGGCTCGCGACGACGAAGATCAGTGTCACCACTGTCGCAGCAATCGGGGGAACCGTCATCTCGGTCAGTATCAGATAGGTCGAGATAGCCATCGCGAGTCCCAAGACCAAGAAGATCCCTGCGGCCGCCGGCTCTACGAGCGCATGTGGCAGTTGAAGTAGTAGTGCAGCGATGATGTTGTAGAGAGGCGGTTGGCTGTGTAGGTACCAGATACTCTCAACTGGGTCGTGGGTTAGGAGTGGAATGTCGAGTAACTGCCACTGAGCCGTGGCAGATGTCGGATGGAGAGCCACGTCGTTGAAACGAACCCCCGCCAGCGCGTACACGATCCGAGAGACTACGAATCCGGCCAGGACAGTTATCGCCCCAGTGCGTACTGTAATGTGCACCGCAGAACGGGTGGGGAGAAGTTTCAGTTTCCTGGGACCGGATTGGACGGCAGGCATATTGAGCGCAGACGGCCTCAGGGTCGCTGGATCACGAAGGGAGTCTGCCGCTCCAAAGTCCGACGCTGGCGCACGGGTGTGAGTATATTTCGTTCCGGTCGTTCACCTGAACTGGCTCCAAGCTGAGCCTTGGCCAGCTAACCTCGGTAGTTGGACCCAGAGGTCGCGTTGGTGCTCGTCGACGACGAAGTTGGTGCTGGACCAGTCGCGGTCACTTTGATCGTGTCTGGGACGAGCTCCACCCACGTCGTGCCGGGGTTCAACGTGATCGTCTGGCCCTGTGCGTTCAAGAACTGCGTCGGAACTCCGAGCCCGTTACGTTGCCACGTTCCCGCAATCTCGACGCCGTTTCGAAAGATCTCTGCGTTGCCTGAGGCACTTTGGTAGAGGTTCGCCTGTACTTCCAGCCCGCCCTCGCTGTTCTCGAGCCATGGACCGTAGTAGATATGCACGAACTGGACTACTACGTTCGCCGCCGAGTTCTGCTGGCCGTTCGCGAGAACGTCGGGGGTAACGCCGTAGTATCGCTGGTATACCCCAAGCGCCGGGTTGTACTTCCATACGACGTTGGATGTGCTGGAGAACGGTATCGCAACGGTCGTGGCAGGTGTCCCCGCCGGGGTCTGTCGTGAGTATTTGAAGACCGGTGCAGGCACCGTCGTGTCGTTCGGCTTCAAGTTCCAAAGCGACGTCGTCGTCGCGTACGTGTCGTAGGGAGCGTAGCGACCTGGTGGGTGTTGCTCGACGGCCCCATGCACCATGAGGTCGATGTTGACCAGAGGGGAGTTGTTGATGTTCGCGAGAACCGGATTGATCCCGCCAACGTGAACGAGTAACGGGCTGCCGAACTCTCCCAATATCCCGATGTCGATGTTGCGCGCAGAGCGGATCGGTCCAACCAATCCACCTTGTTGGCATTGAAAGACCGCGACGTAGCGCGTTATAGCTCCTTCGACGGGTTCTTCGAATACGATGTCAGCTTTGTTGAGGCCGCTCTGTGGGCGTGCCGCCGGGTAGTTGTCCACCTTTATCGCGAGAGCCGGTCGTTTCGGGACGGCTCCCCCTCCCGGCACGGGCGCTCCTGTGAGCGGGCACAACGCGGCTGCCGGACGGGTAGTCGTTGTCCGCGCTCTCTGTGTCGACGCCTTCGAGGAACAAGCAGCGAGGATGAGCACCGAGACGACAAAGACCAGCAGTATCTTAGGTGCGCGAAGAACGTTACATGTTGAGCGGCTATGCCCGACGCCTATCGGGTCGCACGCCCTATGCCGCCAGGGCGCCTCGCGCGACGTTGGAGTATCTGACCTGTCTGCTACTGCGGAGTCGTCTACTGCGGGAAGGTTTCTCATCGATTGGACCTTGTGCATAGTAGATGCAGTTGGCTCCCAAGTGGTGGCATATGTTGTCTTTGACCTGTATCCCTTGTCGCCAGGTGTTTTCTCGTGCTTAACGCAAACTTCGTGACACTTCGTCTACGGACGACCGACTGTTCCTCGCTATACGAGTAGCGTCGTGGAATGTCCACTACCGGCGGCGGGAGCCGTGTTTTCAGGCGACTTAGCGGGATCGCGATTCGTTGGGCCTGGGAAAAAGCCTCGATGATCGGAGCGATCGGACCGACAGACGCGAAAGGTAGAGCGTTCGGTCACATCGGTGAGGGAAGCATGCTCGCGTTCCCCCAAGGTGCGATCTACAACGAGCGCTACATCCATATCGGATCAAAGACCATGGTTGGCCCGTTTGCGTGTGTAACCGCAGGTATGGCGCCAGGCCAAGAGATGGCGTCGGATCCAGTCGTTTCGATCGGCGACCGCTGCGTCATCGGGCGCGGGAGTCACATCATCGGGCACTGGAGAATTGAGATCGGAGACGACATCCAGACCGGGCCGTACGTGTACATAACGGACCAGAACCACTCCTACGAAAACGTCGACGAACCGATCGGCCGTCAGTGGCCGGTTGAGGCCGCCGTGAAGATTGGATCAGGAAGCTGGCTCGGCGCCAACGTCGTCGTCCTCCCCGGGAGCGTCATAGGTGAAAACGTCGTCGTCGCGGCGGGCGCGGTAGTCCGCGGTACGTTTCCGGATCGATGTGTCGTGGCCGGAGTTCCAGCCCGCGTCGTGAGGAGATGGGTCCCCGGCAAGGGATGGGTGAGCGAGGGAGAGTTGCGTCGGGACGCGCGGGGTTGAATTGCGTGACAGAATTGAATTTGTATCACTGGATAAAGGACCAGTTAGAGGGCAAAGGTTTTGACAAAGGTTTTGACGACGTCTGACCGAAAACGGGCTAGACTCTAGGTGGTGGAGCGTGTCGAGTGGGGAACGTCTTTGTCCGGTCGGCCTGATCTCTGGTCGGCCCGATCTCTGGTCGGCCCGATCTCTGGTCGGCCCGATCTCTGGTCGGCCCGATCTCTGGTCGGCCCGATCCTGCGTTGGGTAGCTCGAGGTCTTTGCAGCTCGATCGAGTTTCGAAACGGATCAGAGGAGACATGTGGAACGACTCGGTTCGACCCTCGGGGTTGAGGGCACAGTAGGGAGGTAGGAGAATTAGCGACGTATCCCAAGGACCGGGTTGGTGGATCGCCTCGGACGGAAAGTGGTATCCGCCGGAGTCCCACCCTTCACGCTCTGCTGCTCCCGCCCCATCGTCGCCACCGACAGCTGGTAGCCCCGCGGGGTTGGCGGGTCAAGACGTCGGTACTCGCGAGCGAGGTCCCCAAGTGCCGCCGCCGCTCGTCGTCGGTGACGAAATTCCCGATATCGGCCCTCGTCCCTCGCCGGAGTCGTTCAAACCCGCACCTCCGGCCCCACCCTTTAGAGTTCCCGGCGGGAGCGGAATTGGCTCGCGCGATGTAACCGTGGGTTCGGCGAGTGGAGATGCGCACGGTTACCCGAGTGGATCGAGGGGCATTCCGACCGTCTCTTCTCCTCCGGCAGTTCCTGTTGCCCCGCCGCTGCTATATCCGCCCGCCGAGCGTTCGTCGGTCTGGTCCGCAGATGAGTATTCGTCGGATCCCGAAGTGTTCCCAGGAGGCAGCACACGGACCAGCCAATCGAGCCCGCTGAAGGGGTCGGTGGACCCACGAGGCGTCTTCATCTCGGCAGTGAGCTTGGTTGGGTTGGCCACGATGTTTCTCCCCGTGTACTCGTTCACCCTCTACGACCCCACCGGTCAATCGACGACAACCTCGTTAACGATGTTCGACCACGGATACGGAGGGTGGAGGTTCATTCTCGCGGCGGTGCTCGCACTTTCTGTTGTGATCGGGGTAATCAACTCGATCTTGAAAGTGGGTGACAAAGGCGCCGTTTTCGTGTTCGTCGTGCTTAGAGTTCTGTGTCTTGCCCAGCTCGGCATGATCGTCGCGGCGATCGTAATCAAGACCCCCCAGGGCATCGTCGTCCCACATGGATTCACATCTTCGGTTAGCTTGCTTTGGCCTATCTGGCCGCTTCTCGCCGTCGGGGTCATCGCGATGGGCGGTGCACTCGCGGCTCAAGGCAAGGTCGACGTATAGCTGAGCTATCGCGCCGTAATAGCCAGTTTCAACTCTTAGACGAGCTGTTCGCGCGGGGCTTTGTGCAACTTGTCTCAAGTGGAGGATGGCGGATCTTGGGAATAGGTGGCAGCGAGTGTTGGGAACAGAAGACGGCGTATTTTAGGAATGGGTGGCCCGCTTTCGGGCTACCATGGGACAGTGGCCGGACAGTTCGCGGGGCCACGTGACTTACTGGACCGTCGAGGAGTTGCTCGGTTTCCGCGCGACATCGAGCAGTCTCGGTCTTGCCCACGTCCTTTGCTCCTTCTATCGCATGTCCATGGACTCAGGCTAAAAGATGGACTCCACCTGGACGGGTTACGACGCTACACACGGACAGTATTCAGCGACACATCTGTGATTTATTCACGGTTTCCGCCGTCTGGAAGGGCAGGGCCACTCGTGGTAGAGCGACTCGTCGTCGTGTTGCGTCGTACTTCCCATCCCAGGTCAGTTCAGGCGCGTCCCCTGTCTTCCGAGGAAAAGAACGCGCCCGTTCGTCCAGTCTCTTGGCCCGGCGTGCCTGGTTGTTGGAGGAGTTGGATTATGTTTCCATCGTCGAGCTGGATCAGCGCATAGCGGAGCTGCTTTCGCGCTGCCTCGCTGATCGATGCGACCTTGACGACGTCGAGCCGATCGATCGTGCATTGATACGTGAGGTCAGCGATGCACTCGTCCACGAGCTGTTCTGGATGCGACGGAACCGGTAGGTACCCGATGACCCTTCCGGCAAGGAGGTTGCCACGCCCACCGCGAAGCTCAGTCGGATCGACGAGCGGGCCGACGACGAGCGTTCGGTCAAGTGTCTCATCGGCAGTCGCTTCTCGTTCTGCTGCTTCAGTTTTCATGCCGCCCTTTTGCAGCTCGCGGACTCGTTGGTTCCACTCCTTGTCGAGTTGACAATCGTGAGTCACGACCATCGCAAGCCCGATTCCCGCGGCGATGCCCAACGGCTTTCCCGAATCCCAGGCATTATCAACCTGCAGAAAGTGCGCGTCGAGAGACTCCCATTGAGCCGGGCTATGGCGATCGTCCGCGATGATCCGGGAGACGCCGCAGAGGACGATATCCCCCTGGCGTGGCTCGTCGTGCCATTCGTAGAACTCGTCCGGGCTCATCATCGGTATCCTCGGCGAGTCCTCCGAACCGGCTCGTCGGGCATCAGGTGATCGGCTCCCGAGAGGTCCTGCTCATAGTCGGACTCGGGGCGAATCGTCGCCGCTCTACCGAACGGACGCAGCTCTCCTTTGAGATACGCATCGAGGGCGTTCTGGTGGAGCGGACGCTTCGTCGATCGACGGTGCGTCACCGTCACCGACGGCGCTACCCCTTGGAGCGACTGCCAGGCGCGTGCATCCGTGAGGCGACCGGCAGCGATGTGGTCGAGGAGGTCTTGACTTCCCGAGCGACTGAGCAACACCTCCGTTGCCCGCCCCGGCCCGGTCGCGTCTATGTCCCTGACGACGTCGGCAAGGACTTGAAGCCGCGCCAGCTTTTCCTCACTTGGCGTGGCCTCCCCTTTGGCCCAAGCGCTCAAGGATCGGCGATCGACACCGAGTGCCCGAGCGATCTGTTCACGCGTGAGGCGCGTGCGGCGAGCAATCTCGTCGCGGAGCTTCTGTACTTCCTCCCGCACCGGGCGGGGAGGGCTGGTGTAGGTGATGCCTGTCTCGGTCGAGCTGACGTCGATCCGCCAGAACCGACTGGCCCAGCTCGAAACCGCACCAGTCATTCGCTCCGCACCGAGAATCAGGTCGTCAAGGTCGCGAACGACGAAAGGCATGCCGAGCCTCGTCGTCGTCGAGGACTTCCGCTCAAAGAGTGAGTCGGCGATTGGGAGGATCGACCATTGCCCCTCCACGTCCACCTCGTCGTGGCGGGGGGCTCGCTGTGCCTGTAGCTGTGGACTCATCGTTCAGCTCCGAACTCGTCGAGAAACGTGTCAGTTACGGCCCACCGGAAGAACGTGTAGATGCGTTCGCAGAAGTCAGCAGCTTTCCCGCCGATTGCGGCGAGGTCGAAGTCCTCTGACTGCGAGGTGTAATGGTCTAAGTCCAGCACCCACGATGGTTCTCGGGCCGGTTCGATGCCGGGGTCGTACGTGGCCCCGGCCGGAAGCCTGCCCCACCGACCACGGAGCTGCGACGCATCGTCGAGCTGGAACAGTGTGTCAGACAGTGCATGAACAACGTTGATATTGCCGAGCACAGCCTCGTCGCCACCGACACCGAGGATCTCCGGACGCACGAGTGTGTGCAACCGGCCGAGCTGGTCGCCCGTCACCCGATCCACGTAACGCACGCCGATACGATCGCAGATGTTGGGGTGGAGCCAGCCTTCAAGGGCGTGGAGGACCACGGCGAACCGGGTGAGAAGGTCGCTTCGCCGGGTGTAACGTTTCGCCGAGAGGGAGACGAAGGTCGGGGCCAGCGTCACCTGCCAGGTGTCAGGGTCCTTCGCCTGGAACCGCCAGACCGTCCCGGCATCCTGTGGTCGGACGCCTTCCGGCCCAATCAAGACCCCGAGCTGACGCTCTGGACGGAGGATCGGGTAGTCCTTCCGAATCAACTCCTGGAAGGTCGCCACGAATCCGCTGTCAGCCTCGATCTTCATCACGGCAGGGAAGCGGACCTGAGCGATTACGTTCACCAGGGGAGTCCTGGTCAGCGGCACCTCCTGCACGGAAGGGCCAAACGGCTCCATCGTCATCGTGTTCATTGCCTTCCCAGTATACTTCCTAACATATCGATTGGGAACCATCGGAGGTGTAACAGCATCATGGCAGGAACCGAGCGAGGCACGCGAGGCAAGAAG
>JAJYQJ010000138.1 GCA_021794655.1 Actinomycetes bacterium
ACTCTACAACGAGGGTGTGTCACCAACGCTGACCTTGGTTCTGTGGCGGCTTTGCCGCCAGTGTCCCTCGACCCCAGGGCTGAAGCCAGGGGCTTGCGGGACGCGGTCTGGTCACGCTGCCCTACGAGCGCGTCAACCAACCCGACAGAGGGAAGCTCCTCTGTGGAAGTGGAAGCAATCGCCATGCTGAGCGCACCCGGAACTGCCGAACGAGTAGTACCCGCCTGGCGCAAACGTTCGATCCCGGTTGCGCGAGGTGGTGGCGACAGCACCGCGACAACTCGACCCCGGTCCGTGATCTCTTCAGCGACGTTCGACGCTGCTACCCTTCGCACCACCTCCGCTGCATTGCGCTGTAACGCAGTAATTGGAATCGACATGTGCGTATCGTGGCTGCGTATGATCAAGAAACGAACTCGGTATCTACTTACAACACGCCCGTCCGCTCGCTGATGGACACCTCAGAGAGCCCGGGGCGTCACAAGACCCGAACTTCGGCTCAGTCGAGACGCTCGATAACCGTCGCGTTCGCCTGGCCTCCGCCCTCACACATCGTCTGGAACCCGAAACGCCCGCCGGTGGCCTCGAGCTGGTTCAGCACCGTCGCCGTCATCCGCACGCCGCTCGCGCCCAACGGGTGACCGATCGCGATCGCACCTCCTCGCGGGTTGTACAAGAGCGGGTCCGGCGAAAACGCCTTTGCCCACATCAACGCGATCGCAGCGAACGCCTCGTTGCACTCAATCGTGTCGAACTCGTCTATCTTCATCGAGGACCGCTCGAGGAGCATCTTCGTCACCGGAACCGGGGCCGAGAGGACGAGCGCCGCATCTTCGGCAGCGACCGCAAAGTGGGCGAACCTCGCTCGAATCGGCAGACCCAAGTGCTCCGCTACCGAGCGGTCCACGATCAACATCGCGGACGCACCGTCTGTCATCTGGGAGGAGTTGCCCGCCGTGATATCAGGAGCCGTCTCAGGCTCTCCCGCCTGCGCCGGTGGGAGGCCCGCCAGGATCTCCATCGTCCCGCCCCTACGTATACCTTCGTCGGTTTCGAGCATCTCCCCGGTAAACGTGCCGTCCTCCGCCTTGATCGGGACCGCTATCGCCTCTTTCTGGAAGTGCCCCGAGTCCCACGCGTGTGCCGCTCGCCTGTGACTCTCCAGGGAGAACGCGTCCATATCCTCTCGGGTAACCCCCCACTTGTCGGCCAAGACTTGGGCCACCCTGAACTGCAGCCAGAGCCGACCGTCGATGTTGGAAAGAAAAGAAGGTGAAAACGGTCCGGTTCCGCCGAACGCATTGGAAGCCAACGGGACTCGGCTCATAACCTCTACTCCGCAAGCAACAACTATGTCGTAGTGTCCAGCGGCAACTCCCGCGGCGCCAAAGTGCATCGCCTGTTGAGAGGAGCCACACTGACGATCGACCGTCGTCGCCGGAACGTGTTGGGGAAGTCCCGCCGCGACCCACGCGTTGCGTGTCACATTCGTGCTCTGCTCTCCGACCTGGCTCACACATCCACCGATAACGTCGTCGACCTTTCCGGGGTCGATCCCGGTGCGCTCGATGAGGCTCGTGATCGCGAATCCGAGCAGATCGGTCGGATGCCAGTTCGCGAGCGCCCCGCCTCTCTTCCCGAACGTCGTACGCAGCACATCGACTATTACCGGCTCTCTCACCGTCATAACGGCTCCTCTCTTATCGCCTCGGCACCCTCAGCCACGCGCACAGCTTTCCTCAGAGAACTTTGAACGGCCAATTTGGCGCCTTACAACACCGATTTACACTAGCAACACAGGTTCACACTAGCGATCGGATCGACGGCAACTCGATCCACTCGATCTACTGTAGTCGGGTATCTCCCACTCACGCGCAGCCGTCAACGGGAAACGCCGCTAGCCGCGTTCCTCTCCCCCCGGGCCGCCAGTATCTTCTCGACCGCACCCATCGCCTGCGAGGACGGGCCGTCATATGCGACCGAACCGTGTTCTAAGACGACCGCGCTGTCGGCGATATCGAGCACTCTGTCCACCTGCTGCTCCACGATCAACAGCGCCGTCCCCGTCGAGTGGATCCGTCGCAGGCCATCGTAGACGGCGTCGACGACGACCGGCGCGAGACCCAGCGATAGCTCGTCCGCGACCAAGAGCTTCGGGGGAACGATCAACACTTTCGCGAGCGACAACAGCCGCTGCTGACCGCCCGAAAGCGTCCCACCCCTCTGCTTCCTGCGTTCGCCGAGAATCGGAAACGCCTCGTACGCCAACTTCAGCGAAGACGCAACGTTGCGACGTCCAGCGCGTTGGTGGAACGCGAGCGTCAGGTTCTCCTCCACCGTCAGATTGGAGAAGACTCCCCTACCCTCTGGCACGTGGGCCAGCCCCGCCCTCGCAATCTTGTACGCCGGGTACTTCGAGACGTCTACTCCGTTCATCCTGACCGCACCCTGTGAAGCAGGAAGAAGGCCGCTCACAACTCGAGCAATCGTCGACTTCCCCGCTCCGTTCGACCCAAGGAGCGCAACGACTCCCGCAACAGGAACGCTGAAGCTTACGTCAAAAAGCGCACGATAGGGTCCGTAGGCGGCACTTACGTGATCCACTTCCAAGATGTTCCCCGCGTGAGCCGCTCCCGGCCCCGGCGAGTACGCAACCTGACGCGAGCCTGGTGCTCCAGACGGCGCGGCGTATACACCCTGTTGAGGGGCACCGTAGCTTTGCACCGGCGGCTGTGTCGGCTCGACCCACTCCGGCTCCGGCTGCGGCTCCGGCTGCGGCTGCGCGGAGCGCCCCCGCTTGTCACGCCTCGCGGAGAAGAAGAAGTCGGGACTAACGCTCACGCCGATACTCCAAGATATGCGTTTCTCACCTCGGGATTGGCCATGACAGTATCGAAAGGACCGTCTGCGATCACCTGTCCGAGGTCCATGACGACGGCCCTGTCGACGACCTCTCCCACCATACCCAGGTCGTGCTCCACCAAGAGCACAGCCATGCCCCGCTCGTGTTGGAGCGTGCGAAGAACCGACGCGAGTTCCCTCGTCTCGTGGACGTCGAGACCCGACGACGGTTCGTCCGCCATAAGGAGTATCGGTTCTCCTACCAACGCCCGCGCCAGCTCAACGAGGCGACACATCCCAAGCCCGAGCGCCGATACCGGCACGTCCGCCTTGTCCGCGAGGCCAACAAGGTCGAGCACCGCACCTACCCGGGAGCGTTCTTCTGGAGTCGGCGAACTCAAGTTAAGAAGGTCCTTCCACATGCGTCCTGTTCCCATTCGGGCCCGCTCGGACACCATGAGATGGTCGTAGACGGTCATGTCGGAGAAGACTTCCACTCGCTGGTACGTCCGTCCTATCCCGAGCCTCGCCCGCTTGAAGGTTGGCAGCCTGTCGAGTTCCACCCCATCGAACTCAATCGAACCTGACTCGTGTTGAAGCTGGCCACAGACACAGTTGAACAACGTCGTCTTGCCCGCACCGTTTGGTCCGACGAGCCCTACGCTCTCGCCTCTTTCCACCGTCAACGATACGTCTTGGACAGCTTGGACCCCCCCAAACCACTTCGAAACCCCGCGCACGAGCAACAGTGGATCAGGATTCCCAATTAATCGAGGTTCCATACGCGGCCAACCCGGACCACTAAAGACACCACCTTCGGCTCCAGTTGCGCCAGACCCAGACGTGTCAGACCCAGACGTGTCAGACATAGTCGCCACCACTGCTCCCGGGCACAACAACTCCACCGGGGGCGGCAGACACCGGCACCGTCGGCCCGCCTGGATTCAGGCCACTCCCGGCGTCTTTGTCTTTGAACAACAACCGCTCAAAGCGCGTCGTCCAACGTCTCTTTTGAAACTCCAAGATCCCCTCCGGGTGTGCCGCGTAGTTCATCGCCCCGAACGCGAACAGCACGAACACCAAACTCGTTCCCCCAAAGCGCGCGGGAAGGTAGGTAAGGAGTTGCTGCATCACGACAAAGCTGATCCCGGCCTGGATCGCACCTTCCACGGTCCCGACCCCGGTCGTAATAACAATCACGACGAACGCGAGCGAAAGCTGGTAGTTGAACTGACTAGAGTTCGCAACCGTCTGTTGGATAGCCAACAGAGTACCTCCGACACCCGCCACTGCTCCAGAAAGGGCAAAGATAGAAATCTTCTGCCAAGTCAGGTTGATGCCAATACCCGACGACGCGGTCTCACTGCCACGCATCGCCGCGAGGTACATACCTACCGTGCCTTTTCGTACCTGAAGGATGACCAACACGCAGACGACGATCACGACCATCGCAACGATAAAGAACTCGTGCCCGTTTGAATTGATCAAGTTGAGTGGTGTCGCCCAGTTGTGGTGGAGAGCTAAACCGACTTGCCCGTTAGTTATCGACGTCTGCGAGAAAATCGTGTTGTCGAAGAACAGGGCCGCCGCCAACGTCATCAGCGCTAGTCCCAGGCCTTTTAGCCGCAGGGAGAGCAACGCAAGGACGACCGCGACGACGGCGGCAAGAGCGGCCCCAACGATGCCACCTACGAGCATCGATAGCCCTAGGTGGTTCGCGAGTTGTGCCGCGGTGAACGCTCCGACACCGGCCAACGTCGCCTGGCTGAGCGAGAGCTGCCCACCCATCCCAGTTATTAGAGTGATCGACAGAAATATTGTCGCGAACGCCAGACCGGAGTTGAACACGTTCTCCCAGTTCTGTGGCATCCACGTCAGCATCGACACTACAAACCCCGCAAGCAGCGCGTACCAAAGGACGCGAATGATCCGGTCCAACTGGGGAACGCGCGAAGCTGTGATCCGTGGCGGAAGCGGAGGATCTACTGACGACAACGGGTCCTTCGCGTCGTCCAAGGAACGCATCCCGGGAACGAAGAGAAGTGCTAGTACTAACACGATAAAGGGGAGAGACGGCAAGACCGCGGAGTAAAGGACGCTGCCGGTCGGGAGGTATCCCTGTGCGACGGTGTCCGCGACGCCGATCAAGATGCTGACAAGCGCCGCTATCGGCATGGAACGCAGCACCCCCCACGCTGCTGCGGCGATCGCTCCTACCATCAACGTTATGTAGTCTTGAGCCTGGAGCTGGGCGTAGATCGGAGCCAGCAGTACGCCCGCGAGGCCGGCGAGGAAGCTCGAAATCGCCCACGCGACAGCGACGACCCCACCAGCGTTCACACCATCGAGTTGGACCAGCCGACGACTCTCGACGGCGCCACGCATCTGGAGACCGAGGTTGGTAAAGCGCATCAGCGCAACAACAGCCACCAAGACCGCCGCGGTTACGATGATCGTGCTCATATAGATCCCGTTGATCGGGCTACCGAACAGGTGGAAGTAGACCACGTTCGGGTTAAAGACAAGACTAGGGGTGTTGTAGAGGTTCTCGTTGCCGAACAAGACCGGCAGCAGTGCCGGAATGCCCACCAAGAGGCTGAGTCCGGTCACAACCTTGGCCGTCGTATTGGTGTTTGGGATCTTCCTGAACAAGAACCGGTCCATCGCTAGACCAACGACCGGTGCGAGCACCACTACCGACAAGAAGAACGCGAGCAGAACCGGCATGTGCTCGTGCTCAGTGAGCAACGTGAAGACGAACGCGGACATATATGCCTGCGCCGCAAACGCGAAGTTGAACACTCCCGTCGCCTGGTAGGTCAGTACCAGTCCAACCGCGACAATCGCATAGGTGCACCCATAGGGCACACCTGGAATTGCGAAACCCGCGAACTGCTCCACTAGACCCTACGCTCCAGCAGTCTCGATCCTGGTGGCCCTAGCCGTCCGTCCTAACCCCCCGGCGTTCCCGCTGGCGGCGTAACGGGTTTTGGATGGTTAGGGTTCAGATTGAAGCAGAGAAACACCTTGTGTCCGGGCGCAAACACCGACACAAAGCGTTTCCCCTGGACCTGTATGAACGCAGCACACGAAAGGCCGCTCTTCGTCGTATGCGCAGTCGTCCAGTTCGTCGGCGTGGTCAGCCCGCCTGCGGTAAAGGCGGTCATCTTGTTCGTTAGCGCAACAACTCGCTGCTGGGTCAGGTTCGAACCCGCAGCCTTCACCCCCGCCGCAAACAACGCCGCTGACTCCCATCCCTGGATAGCCGTCTCGTCGTAGGTGTAGTGAGGCTCGTACTTGTTCATCGCGCTCAGATACTGAGCAAGTCCAGGGTAGTACTGAGTCGGGGCGGTAAAGGGCACGTGAGCGGTGATGAAGTACACTCCCTTCATCAGCGAAGGATAGGCGTTCAAGACATTCTGGTCGTTCCCGTTCAGCCACAGCTGGTGGATCTTCAAACCGTACTGCTGGATGTATCTAGCCATGTTGATGTTGCCCGTAACGTCCATGCAGCTGAGCACGAAGTCCGACCCAGCCTGTTGCATACGCTGGACATCAGAGGCCAGTGAACTCCCATAGTTGACGCTCAGGTCTACGTAGCTCACGTTGTAACCGGCCGACTTGAGGCCGTTCTCGGTTGCCTGACATGCGTCAGATGACGCTGGAACGTTATAGCTGATGATCGCTATCGACTTCGCATGTATCTGGTCTATGACGTAGGCAACCTGCGGCACGACTCCTGGGTAGTACTGAACAGAACCGCCAGCGGCGAATAGATTCGGAGGTCCAGCCCAGTTCCCCGTAACGTTATAGCCGTAAGTTGGTACGCCAGTGGATGCAAAGTACCCCGGCTGGAAGAACGGAGACGATATCGCCGATACCGCAAATACGTGATCCTGGCTGATCAACGTGTGAGCGAGCGTGTTGAACTGGCTCGGGTTCCCACCGTCGTCGAGACTATGAGACAACAGGAGCTTTCTGCCGTTGATGCCGCCTTGGGCGTTCACCATGTCGAAGTACGCCTGGACACCTGGAACAAGGTCCTTGAAGTTCCCGGCTAGCGGACCGGTCAGGGTAGAGATCGCGCCTGTCACGATAGCTGTCGGAGTAACCCCTGGCGCGGAACTACCAGACGTCGAAGAGGCCGGACCGGACGCGGATGAAATTGACGACGAACTCGAATTGTTGGCACAACCCGCCGCCAAGAGTCCAGCAATCGCTAACGCTGCGACCAACTTTCCGCCCTTGCTCCACACCTTGTTCATGAAACCCCCTTCTCGATCCCCGATGCCATCCCTCGGCATCTCTTAACACATCCCTTTGTTGCCGATACCTTCCACTTCAAACGCAGCGCCGGCCGCTCGGAGCGTGAACCCCAGATAACCTTAGCTGTACAAGACTGTACATGACACCCCTGTCATGTTTGTCGTCACTGTAGCGGGAACAGGCCGCTGACACGAACCACCCCCTCTGACCTGGTGAAGCTGCTTCGATGGATCGCTTAGCGCAGGAAGATTCGCTCCCGGTCGTAGTTTCTGAGCGCCGCGACCTCTTCTGCTCCCACGGGGTCCGTCTCGCTCACTTCGCGGGCCACCTCGGGCCTCCACCCGCACGACCCTATTAACGCCTCGACCCTCGATGAGATCGATCCGACGCCGGAGGGAACCGCGCACACGATAAGTCTTCCATCGACGCGCCGTAACACCCCCTTGTCGGTAACGACGCTGACCACCCTCTCGCCGGGCGCCGTCACGTACGAAACGCTCTCAGGAAGACGGTCCTCGCGCGCAAGGGTAACCACGACGCAAGCTTGTGCGCGGCTCGCGACGTCGTTCGCGCCGCCCGATCCAACAATGAACTTCCCGCCGTTGAGCTGTGTAGAATTGAGATTCCCATAACGGTCAACTTCGGCTGCGCCGAGACACCCGACAACGTTGGTGCCTGGCCCACCGACGACCATCCCCAACACACTCGACGCATCTGACAAGACGTTCGTGCCCGGGAAAACCCGGTGATTGAAGATGTAAGGATCAGCTGGCGTAGGCGTGTATCCAAAGAGTCCCAACTCTGCAGTCAGGCAGACCTCAACGCCAGATCGACGACATCGCGCGACGGCAACCCAAGCTGCAAGATTTGCGACACCCGCTCCGGCGAGGACGGCGTCGGCCCCGTAGGAAGAGACAACCGCCTCAACTTCACGCGCCGCGAGCGCAGCGGCGATCTCCCACTTGCTCACCGGCTCTGACTCTAAAATTGGGTGAGCGAGGTCGTCTTCCTCCCACGAGCTTGGATCAGCTCGTCCTTCGAGCCATCTGAGACGCTCGGACCCGATCGCTCTAAGGTACGAGTCATGATCCGGCGGGTCCAAGAGGCGTGTCCGCGCCCAGCTCGCAAAGTCGCCCCGGGCAGCAGTTGCCGCCTCGTTCCAGAACTCAATATCTTCGCCGTAGCTCTTGACCGGCAGGCCGGGTGCGTAACAGCCGCCAGGGTGGGCCCCGAAGGGAGCTTCTACAACACTCAAGACCCTGTGCGCCGGAACGCGGACACGATATCCGAGGTCTCCGAGATCGTCGACAATGCGCTCGGCGGTCGCTACAACCCCCCTTCGTGCGGCCCAAGCTCCCCATACGCCTTCGAGGAGAGGCTCTGACAACGCGAGGTTACCGTTGCGATCCGCGACCGCCGCGTGCAGGAGTGCGACATCAGGAAAGAGTGGGGAGACGAGGCCCACCGGACCAAAATCAGACACGGCGACCGCGAACCCAGCGTTACTCTCCATGCTCGAACCTCTAATCGATCCAGTTACCGCGGCCGGCAAACCACGCGCCGCCGCCTCCAGACGCTGCGCGAGGGTGAGAATCGACCAGTGTTCTACCTCTACGTCTCCACTCTCATAGGCCCTCGTGAAAATTGGGTTCGGCGTGTATCGAGGAAAACTGTTCCCCGAGTAGGCAGTGACGACCTTGCGCACCAGCCCACCTTCGAAAAAAAGCGCGCCCAACGCACCCAAGCTCGTCATGATCAAGGTGAACCCTGGATCGGTTCTCCAGAACTGACGAGCCAGTTCCCGCGCCGCCGCCGTCCAGCGACTATGGCCCAACATGACGTGGACGCTGTCCCCTGGTTCGACGTTGGACTCGATCGCCTCTCTAAGAGATACGCCCACTTCAGCCACTATGTCTATCCATATCGTGACGACTTCCTTTCACCGCTTTCACCACCCCAGGAAGCGTCGCTCCCTGGGGTCCACCAGATCTCCTGGCCGTGCGGTAAACTTGGCTCTGACACTAGGTTAGTAAGCAACACCTGTCAGTGAATACGATCGAGAGTGCGTGCCAAATCCAATTGCACAGGCCAACAGCCCAACTAAACGAGACGCCAGTCTAACCATCACCGGTCGCGCCGACGGTCGGAGTGTGCCAAGTGCCGGTTCGTTAACCCTTTCATGGACGGCCCTGCCGTGGACGGCCCTGCCGTGGACGGCCCTGTCGTGTGCGGCCCTGTCGTGACGACGACCAACGTCGGCTCTGCCGAAAGTGAAGAAGTCAACCCTTCGGTCAAACGTTCCAAGGCGGGCTCCAGCCAAACGACGAATCCGTTCGTCGCACCGGACGTGAGAGCCGCGGCGAGCAAGAACGGGAACGGCGCCACCTCACCTCGCACGTCACGGACAAGGTCTGAGAGAAAGACGCCGACGAAGTCCGCTACGAGGTCTCCGAAAGAACCAAAAAGGCCTAACCCCGGGGGTGGTCCTGCAAGCCGTCGCGCCCTCAGGAGTCAGGGGCGCATAACGATGCGTCGTCTGATGGACGCCGCGATGGTCTCATTTGACAAGCGCGGGTACCACGCTACAAGGGTCAACGACATCGTCGAGATCGCGAAGACTTCGCATGGGACCTTTTACCTCTACTTTTCGAACAAGGAAGATCTAGTCAAGGCACTGGTGATCGAAGTCTCGACCGAGGCTTCCAATCTAATTCTCAAGCTTCGTAAGCCACCGATCGAAGAGACCAGCTGGGAGTTCTTGCGATCGTGGATTGGGGACTACTCGGCGCTCTGGAGCCGATACGCACCACTCTTTCGTTCCTGGACGGATCTCACGGCTAACGAAACCGAGTTCGGCGAACAGATCCAGCACACCGTGAACGCTCTCACAGAAGCGATGGCGAGTCGTATAACGAATCCCGAGTTGGACCCTGGGGTTGCGGGAATGGCGGTCGTCGCGATGCTCGATAGATTCCACTACATGCGTGAACTCACGTTCGATCCGGTTGAATCCGACGCACTCGACACGCTAACGACGTTCGTCTATCGCGCACTTTTCAAATGATCCGCTCTCGCTACGCCGGCTTCTAAGACACGCTTTCTCAGATCCCGAGTCTTCCAGTGGTGAGCCCCGCGGAGAAACCGCCGTCAACGTAGACGTTTGCCCCGGTAATATACGACGCCGCGTCACTGTTCAAAAATACCAAGATATGGGCCTGTTCCTCTGGGGTCGAGTTACGGCCGAGCGGTTTTGGAAAGCTGTCCATGAAGTCTTTACCCATGTACTCTTCGAAAGACGGCATCATCGGCGTGTCCGTCGGTCCAGGACTCGTGCAGTTGACCCTGACGCCCTTAGGGGCGAGGTCCAACGCGGCGTGAAGAGTCCAGACGATTATCACTTGCTTGGAGAAGAGGTAACCTTCCCCGACGAGCTGAGGGCGATCTTGAAGCCACGTGCGCGCTGCCTCGTACCCGTCGGTCGCGACGAGCTCACCGATCACCTCCATCATGTTCTCCCAACCGATCCCACCGGCGGACGAGATCGTAGCTACGGCGCCGTGGCCGTTCATCATCGGAACGACAAGCTCCGTGAGGTGCCTCGCGGCCACAAAGTTGACGAGCATCGTATCCAATCCACTGTGTGGAGGCCCCGGTAGACCTGCACAGTTGAAAAGTGCGTCAACCCGACCTCCGATCGCCTCTACCGCGGAGTTGATCGCCTCGGGTGAGCGTAGGTCCACTTGATGAAAACCCGCGACGTTGGCGGAGGGTTCCTTCAAATCGATCACGTGCACTTCGGCTCCAAGCTCCAAGAGATCGTCGACGACCGCCGCGCCCATTCCGGCACCACCACCGCCACTCACGATGACTCGTTTTCCGTCATATCCCCACGGGATGCCCATTTAGCCTCTTTTCCTCCAGTCGTGACTGTCTGACCCAGCGACTTACAACTCTACCCGACTGACCAGCGAAGCGCGCCGTAAGCAAGAACAGCAGTTACGAGCCCACGGCTTTTGGTCAAACTTCGAGCACCACCTCAAAGGAGATGCCCAGCTCTTTCAAGTCGACTCGCCGGTTGTCTTCTTGGTAACGAAAACCTTGAACGTTGAAGAGGCGAACCATGGGATCCGAAACCGGAAACGGCCCCCAGTGCCAGGTCCCCCGGTGAAGGACGAACGCAACGAGTGGATGCAGCAAGAAGGCTTTAACGAAGTTGAGGTCGCCTTCGTTCGAGAACTCGAGCGAAGGCGGAGCGACCGCGACGACCGCCAGCGTATTGATAGGCATGATCGTCTGAGTGTGCGTGTCGTGTCGATACATCATCTCGCAACGCAGTCCCCGTTGCGTTCTTGGAACTTCAGAAAGTCCGTGTCCGATCACGTTGACGTGGGGGTCGCCCCATTCGAATTCGAGGCGATTACTGCCGTCTGTAGGATCGGTATCGTCGACTGGGAGCCATCCAAACGGTCCCCAAGACTCCCTCGTCAACGCCTCCGGGTACACGTAACGACCGTCCCCGTTCCCCGATGCACTTCCCCCTGCTCGCTCCTCGGCCATGCGTTCTCCCTTCGATTCGATCTATCCTGGCGTAGGAGACATCTTAGATACAGCGTGAGTGGTGGGTGCAGGTAAGGAGCGTAGGTAGCGTGAGTGGTGGGTGCAGGTAAGGAGCGTAGGTAGCGTGAGTGGCGTAGGTAGCGTAAGTTAAGGCCCGAGTGGCGCTTAGCTACGAAACGAGCGCCGGAGAGCGGAGGTGCGACGATGGCGATGGACGTGAGAAGCATAGAGGACACGGCTCCGATCGTGGAGCATAACGGGACTGTCCCGGTGTGGTGGATGATCAAGTCGAGAGAGTTCAAGGATGTCACCGACGGAGGTTTCCTTGAACTGGTGAATGAGTTCGAAGTTGCGGGAGGCGGGATCGTCGATCCGCACTCTCATCCGACTCACGAGTTCTACTACGTCACGAGCGGCCGAGGGATCATGACGGTAGGAGACGAAGAGCGCCGTATTGCCCAAGGCGACCTCGTTTACATACCCCCCGACGTCGTGCACACGTTGAGGCCGGTGAGCGATAACGCACCGATTCACTGCTTCTGCTTCGCTATCGGGGTCAAGGGATCAGAACCGGTCAACTACACGACCCACTGAGCGAGAAGGGACCCGCGTGGGCGACGAGGAAAAGAAGGTACTAGTTACGCGCGCGATGCCCAAGGGAGGGCTCGACCCACTTACGGCGGCGGGCTGTCAAGTGACGCAACGACTTGACGACGTCGCGTACACGCACGCGGAGTTGGTCGAGCTGGCGCCGAACTTTGATGGAATGGTCTGCCTCTTGACCGACAAGATCGACACAGACGTCCTCGAAGCGGGAGCACGAGGTCGCCTTCGTGTCGTCGCGAACGCGGCGGTCGGATACGACAACATCGATGTCGAAAGAGCCGAACGTCTCGGGGTCGTGATATGCAACACACCCGGAGTACTCGACGAGACCACCGCCGACCTTGCGTTCTTACTGATCCTGGCCGCCGCGCGACTCGCGTCAGACGCCGAACGCGATCTTCGCGAGGGGAAGTGGGCCGGCTGGGGGATATCGGACCACCTCGGTCGTGACGTGCACGGTCGGGTTCTCGGTCTGATCGGCTATGGACGGATAGCTCGCGAGGTAGCCCGAAGGGCGGAAGGCTTCGGTATGGAGGTCCTCCATCATACGAGGAGACCGACCGGGTTCCCCGGGTTTGTCGAAACTCTCGACGAGTTGTTGTCGACCTCCGACGCGGTCAGCATTCACGTGCCGCTCACCGATACGACGTCCAAGATGATCTCTAAACGCGAGCTCGCACTTATGAAACCGACGGCGGTGTTGATCAACACGTCGCGAGGGCCGGTCTTGGACGAAGAAGCGCTATGTGACGCGTTGGACGGTGGCTCGATCTTCGCTGCCGGATTAGACGTCTACGAGTCCGAGCCGGCGGTAAACCCTCGCCTCATCGCATCGCGACGTACGGTCCTGCTTCCTCACATCGGGAGCGCGACGATCGAAACACGAACGAAGATGGTCCGTCTCGCATCACTTGGGGTCGTCGAGGTCCTGAGTGGGAGGACCCCGGAGAACGTGGTTACTCCGAGGTGAAATAACGCGCCGATCAACGCTCCTCGACCAGCGACGCGTCCAGTCCGAGAAGCGATACGGTGGTCTCCCCGCGCCGAAGGGCATCGAACAACCCGTTCTCCTTATCGGCTCTCGCGAGTGCGGCGGCAAAGACGTCTTCGGTGAGCGCGGTTGGAATCGATACGACGCCGTCGTTGTCGGCGACGATCCAATCTCCCGTCGAGACGGTGACACCGCCAACTTCTACGGGAGCACAGATCGTCCCTCGCGAGCACTTCGTAGCTCCCCGGAGCGCGATCATCGAAGAAAACACTGGAAATCGATGAGACTCCAGCGCGGCGCTATCACGGACACCGCCGTCGATAACCAAGCCGGCCAGTCGACGGGTCTCAGCTGCAGTTGTGAGGACTTCGCCCCAGTACCCACGTTGGGCTACGTCGCCGACGTTCACTACGAGCACGCTTCCCTCTGGCGCTTTTGTCACAGCGACGTGGACCGCGAGGTTGTCACCCGGGCTACACTGAACCGTATACGCGGGTGCGGCAAGTCTCGCCCCGCTCCAGGCGGGCCGCAAGCGCGGGTGCATCGAGAGGCCACCGGACTCTCCGATCGTCGCCGATCCCAACTCCAACAACCTCTCCGCAGTGAACACAGCTGACATCGTTCTCCTATGACTCGCTTTATTTGTCACTCAAATTCTAGGACGACGGAATCATAGGAGACGAACTCGCGGCGCGTGAACAGGCGGCCCGAGATCTTCCCTTAGCCGCCTAATACCGCTTCTACGCTTTGATCTAGACATCGAAGTACCTGGTCAACTCCCATGTCGGTGGGCAATGTCATTCAGCACTAGCCTCCAAGAGATGAGTGCGTTACCCGAGGTAATGCGAGCAGCGGTCTATCACTCACCCGGGGTCATCGAGGTGGAAGAACGCCCGGTGCCGATCCCACCCAGAGATCACGTTCTAGTAGAAGTCGAACACTGTGGGATCTGCGGTTCTGATCTCCACTTGCTGCTAGAAGGCTGGATAGATAATCCCGGCCTCATAGCTGGACACGAGTTCTCAGGGGTAATCGTGAGGCTAGGTGAGGGGGTAGATGGTTGGAGTGTCGGTGACCGAGTCGTCGGGGGTCCATCTCCACGATGCGGCACGTGTCGGCGCTGCGTCGAGAAAAAGCCGTCGCAGTGTGAGAACAAGTCGGGTTCGATTACTGACGTCCACGACGGAGCGTTCGCCGGTTATACCGTGGTCTCGGCAGAATCGCTGTTCGCGATACCGAACAACTTATCGACCAGAGAAGCCGCCCTCTGCGAGCCCCTCGCGGTTGCGCTACACGGCATCACTCGATCGAACGTCGTACCCGGAGATAGCGCGATGGTCATCGGCGTAGGACCGATCGGAGCGATGACGATCGCCGTACTCCGCTCGATTGGGGTAGACGGCGTGATAGCCGTCGAACCCGGAGAGCGCCGACGCGAGCTTGCGTCGGCAGTCGGGGCAACGGTCGTGCTCCAACCAGAAGAGCTCCACGAGTTCCCGATATGGGAACCAGAGAGCATCTCCGAGGAAGCCGTCGACGTTGTATTTGAGTGTTCGGGCAAGAAGCAGGCGATGGAAGCTGGTTTCAGCCAACTGAGAAGAGGCGGGATCCTCGTTCTCCTGGGTCCCAACATTGAGTCTCCGACGTTCGATCTTAATCGAATGATCTTGAACGAACTCGAAGTCAAGGGTTCTTTTATCTACGACTTCGGCGGTTTCGAAAAAGCGCTCGAGCTCCTCGCGTCAGGCAAGATTCCAAACAGTCTCCTCGTTGAACCCATCGAGATCCCACTCGATTTGATTTCAGAGACTTTGGTCGGGCTTTCAACCGGCCAGTTAGCCGGCAAGGTGCTCGTTGCGCCAAACCTCGTGAACGAGCCCGCCAAATGAGCGGCGCCACCCATCCCTTCTACCGATCTGGAAAACCACGTTTCAATCACGTCGCGATGAGCGTGGAATCAGAGCTGCTGAGCGCCTCGGGGCGTGCAGACATATGTCGTTTCTGGGGAGACGTTTTTGGATTCACCGAGATGCCGACGATGACGATCGATCGCAAGCGAATGATCCTGAGCTGCGTACACTGGGACCAGTTCATCTTCTTGATCGCACAAGACGACCCGATGAAGTGTCCGAGGATGGATCACTTCGGACTCGCGGTCGGCAGTTTGGACGATCTAAAGGGAGTTCAAGAACGTGCGTCGAAATTCAAAGACGGCGATCCGCGGGTAGATCTTGTGGAGTTAAACGTAGACGACCAGGGGAGCATCAAGATCCACTCGCTCTATGTACGCTACATCCTGCCAATGATGTGCGAACTGCAGTGGTGGGAGTTTGTCGACACGCCGTCAACTCTCGTCAATTCGGCATAGAGTTATCCATGCAATTATCTCGACGATACGGCCACAGTAACCTCGATCTCGACGGCGCCTCCTCTGGGTAGGGCCGCAACACCGATAGCTGAACGACTATGCCGTCCTCGTTCTCCAAATATCTCGTAGAGCACCCCGCTCGCTCCGTCTATCACCGATGGTTGCTCGTGAAAGTAGGGGCTGGACGCCACGAAGCCGGTGACTGTGATCACCCTCTCGATCGAGTCGAGTGTGCCGAGCGCCTCTTCCAGCACGCTCAAGGCGTTCAACGCACACACCTCTGCGGCCTTCTTCCCCTCTTCCACGCTCACCGTCTCCCCGAGCGTGCCGACGCACGTAAGCTCGCCATCGATTCGCGGGAGCTGCCCTGAGGTTCGTGCGACGCCGCCGTGGACTACGACCGCGTCCAGTGGATCGTGGGGTGGATGTGGTCCATGAAGCGTCAGACCGAGTTCAGCGATACGACCCCTGATCTTTCCCTCCTTCAAGACTGGGTCCTCAAGAACTCATAGACGCTCGCAAAACTCTTGTCGACCTCTTCGGGTAGCGGGTACGCCTCGCCGAGCATCTTGGCTCCCCAGATGATCTCCGCGCTCCTCTCGACGAGCGCAGTAATGTGCATCGCCTTCTCCGGAGTCGGTGCTACCGCAACCATCCCATGGTTTGCTATCAGCGCCGCTCCCCTACCCTGGAGGGCCTTGACTGCCTGTTCTCCCAACTCGTCGGTTCCACTCATCGCGTAGTCGGTGCATCTGACGTCGCCTCCGACGTACACGGAAAACTCGTCGATGCACGCCGGAAGTCCTTGACGCGCGACTGCGAACATCGACGCGTGGACGGCATGAGAATGGATCACCGCCCCGATATCGTCGAACGCAGCCATACACGCAAGATGAAGCAGCTTCTCCGACGACGGGGCCCGCTCACCCGATACGACCTCACCGTCGGGTGATACGACGACGAGGTCGCCCAACGTCATCTCGCGATAGTCGAGCGAGGACGGAGTGATGCAGATACTTCCATCTTCAAGACGCGCAGACAGATTGCCTGCTGTTCCTTCTACCAATCCCTTCGCCAAGAGCTCTTTGGCCGCAGCGAGCACGCGCGCGGGTGCGTCTTCTACGAATCTGGCCATCGTCCACCTCTTTCCTTGTACGGATCTGCTTGTAGGTAACCCGATCAACGGTTGCCCCGATGCTATCGCACGTTCCAGGGCCGCCTGACGCAACCGTCACCGCAACTCCACCTGACGCAACTGTCACAGAAGGGCCAAAGGAGGTAAGCTTGAAGCATGGGACTTCTAAATGGACGAGTAGCTGTCGTTACGGGTGCTGGACGAGGGATTGGCAGAGATATCGCGCTCTGCCTCGCGAGCGAAGGTGCAAAGGTCGTCGTGAACGACGTAGGCGTGTCGCTCGGCGGCGAGGGGACGAAGGACGACCCTGCAGCTCAAGTATGTGAAACGATCGTCTCTCGCGGTGGCGAGGCCGTCGCGAACCACGACTCGGTCAGCGACTTCGAGTCAGCCGGGCGAATCGTGAACACCGCCGTCGAATCGTTTGGAAAGATCGATATCCTCGTGAACAACGCGGGCATCGTACGGGACAAGACGCTCGTGAAGATGGACGAGGCCGACTACGACGCGGTCGTCGCGGTCCACCAGAAAGGAACGTTCAATATGGCTCGCCATAGCGCTCCACTGATGAAGGAGGCCGGTTACGGCCGGATCGTGAACATCACCTCGTCCGCGGGGTTACGTGGAAACTTTGGCCAGACGAACTACGGAGCCGCAAAAGCGGCGATCATGGGAATGACCTTTGTTTGGGCCGTCGAACTCGGACGCTACGGGATCACGGTAAACGCTGTCGCACCTGCCGGGTTCACGCGGATGACCGAAGGACTCTACCAAGGCGCAGAGCCGCCGCCCGATCAAGACCCCGCCCTCAACGCTCCTTTGGTTGCCTACCTCGCGTCCGAAGACGCGTCGTACGTCAACGGTCAAGTCCTCGGTCGCAGCGGGTTCGCATATACGATCTTTCAGACCCCCCGCCAGGTTGCAGCGATGTGGCGAGAAGGCGGGTGGACCCCGAGCCAGGTCGCGGAGAACTTCCACGAAGTCCTCGGTCAACACCTCCAACCCGTCGGCATGCCGGCCCACCCGCTCCTTGGAAACAAGCCGTGAGCGAACAACGGTGCGGCCGATGGTTGCTCAAAGCGGGTACAGGTCCCCCTCAAACATGGTCCCCCAAACGGAGATATCTTTGAGCTTCTCGGGTGGGAGCGAGTAAGGATCGTCTTCTAATACCGTGAGATCTGCGAACTTGCCTACCTCTATGCTCCCGATCTCATCTTCTTTCCTTAGCGCAAACGCGGCGTCGAGGGTTACTGCACGTAGCGCCTGATGAACTGAGATCCTCTCTTCTGGCCCCAAAACACCTCCTGACAGTCCCAGCCGGTTGACCGCACACCAAGCGAGCAGAAGCGGCTTCGCGGGCGCAATCGTCATATCGGAGTGAAGCGAGAGCGCGACTCGACGTTCTAACAACGATCGAGAGCGTACGAGATGAGTCGCTCGATCCGGTCCCAGCCCGTGTTGCGAATAGAGCTCTCCGAGAAGGTGGATGTAGTAAGGGTTTGCCGACACAACCGCCCCGAGCTCCGCGATTCTCTCCACCTGATCCAAACTGCAATACCCAACATGGTGAAGGGTGAACCTGTGGTCGTCTCTCGGAGTTTCGCGCCGGAGTGTGTCGAGGATGTCAAGCATGACCTCTACACCGAGATCGCCGTTTACGTGTACGTGAATCTGGAATCCTTCGTTCCAATAGCTGCGCGCGGCCAAAAGGAGGTCGTCGGGTTGAGACATCCATTCCCCGTCGTGTCCATCGAGATATCCGGCCTTCATCTGCATCGCCTGAGAAAAGAACGCACCGTCTGCGAAGAGTTTGACGGCGTTCAGGAATTGAAGCCTCTTGCCTTTGAAGTCCTTACGTCCTCTTACAAATTCCACCGCCTTCGTCGAATCGTTTCCCATGCTCGCAAGGAGGCTCGAACCTTCTTGGACGAGGTAAGTTCGAAACGGCGTCCCTTCGGAGTCGAACACATCAGTCAAGTACGCGAGCTCTTGTTCTCCCAAGAGACCAGCAGACATGTCCGCTATCGTCGTGATTCCACCCCGATGGACCATCTCGCGCAAGTCAAAGAGACCTCGCTTCCACCGACCCTCTTCGAGCAGGATCGGCGTGAGGGCCGTCAGTGCGACCAACAACCCGGTTTCGTAGAAGTGTCCAGCATTCCAGTCGACCTGTGGTTCGTCCGCGACACTACTCTCGCTGATGCCGAGCGCGCTCATCGCGGCTGAATTCATGTAGAGTTCGTGAAACGATCTGTGCCAAACGACGACCGGTCGAGAGTTCGAGATGCGGTCCAACTCGGACCGATCGATCTCGCCGTGGAAGTACTGACTGAATCCCCAAGTGAACAACCATTCGTCGGGACTCTCGCGGTTGGACTCGAGTTCACGTAGACGGTTCGAGAACGCGTCCTTTCCCCGTACTGCTTCAACCGTACCTCTTGGAAGCTCCCAATCGTCTGGTGGTATGAACTCCATCGGCAAGAGCGCACCGCCGAGGTACGGGTGCAGGTGGTTGTCGATCAACCCGGGAGTCACCACCTTGTCCTCAAGCGTGAAGTCAACTTCAAACCCGGGGGCGATCGGTTGGATAGAGGCTTTCACGGTTTCGAGCGATCCCACCGCGATCACTTTCGAACCTCGAACGGCGACGGCGTCCGCGCTCGGCACTCGATCGTCCATCGTGATGAACTTTCTCGCTACGTAAACCCTGGTTGTCGAGTTCTCTCCCATGAATTGCCTCCCCGTTCTCCCACAACACCCGTCTGTCGCCGCAACGTTAACATCGCAACGACGAGACGGACGACCGGCGCCGGCCCGCCGTCGAGGAACTATAACGACTAGCGTCGATGCTATGGAGATCAGAGACAAGATCTACGTAGGGGGAAACTGGGTCCACTCGGAAGCTACGACGATGTTGGACGTGATCGACTCCAACACCGAAGAGGTGATCGGGAAAGTCCCTGACGGAACCCGAGCTGACGCCGACGCCGCGGTTCAAGCGGCGGTCGCAGCTTTCCCCGCGTGGTCTTCCACCCCCGTCGCTAAACGCTGCGAACTGATCCGTTCACTCGGTGACGCTCTAGCGGCACGCACCGAAGAGATCGCGTTAACCATCTCCAAAGAGGTCGGGATGCCGATATCTCTGTCCGGCGGTATCCAGGTCGGCCTGCCTGTAGGAGCGTTCTTGGACGTCGCGCAGCACGCCGTGGAGGTTCACTGGGAACAAGAGGTCGGTAACTCACTGATAGTGCGCGAGCCGGTCGGGGTAGTCGGCGCGATCACGCCGTGGAACTATCCGCTCTACCAGATCGTGTTAAAGATCGCCCCGGCAATCGCTGCGGGCTGCACGGTGGTCTTGAAGCCGAGCGAAATTGCCCCGTTGAACGCGTTCGCGTTAGCCGAGATCGTCGACGAAGTTGGCCTGCCGCCAGGGGTGTTCAACCTGGTAAGTGGAGTCGGAGCGGTGATCGGAGAGGCCATCGCCGCTCATCAAGATGTGGACATGGTCTCCTTCACCGGGTCGACGAGGGCGGGTAAGCGGGTCATGCAACTCGCGGCCGAGACCGTGAAACGGGTCGCACTCGAGTTGGGTGGAAAGTCGGCCAACGTGATCCTCTTCGACGCCGATCTAAACGCGGCGATTCCCGCCGGTGTGTTCGCGTGCTTCTTGAACTCAGGTCAGACGTGCTCTGCGCTCACCAGGATGATCGTGCCCCGTTCTCGCCTCGCCGAAGTCGAGGAACAAGTCGTCGCGGCCGCCGTTGGTTTTGCACCCGGGAACTCCCTCGAACCGACCACGACGCTTGGACCACTCGTCTCCTCCGTCCAGCGCGACCGCGTCCGCAACTACATCCAAAAAGGCATCGACGAAGGCGCGAAGCTCCTCACCGGGGGCGTCGACCCACCCGAGGGTTTGGAGAAAGGATACTTCGTGCGCCCGACCGTCTTCTCCGGAGTGACGCAGTCTATGACGATCGCACGCGAGGAGATCTTCGGTCCCGTCCTATCGATCCTCGCCTACGACACCGAGGAGGAAGCCGTTGAGATCGCGAACGACTCGGTCTACGGACTTGCCGGTGGTGTCTGGGGTGGAGACGCCAACCACGCCGAGCAGATCGCACGCAGACTCCGCACGGGCCAGGTCGACGTGAACGGAGGAGCGTTCAACCCACGAGCACCGTTCGGCGGGTACAAACAGTCCGGCTTCGGGCGCGAACGCGGTACGTTCGGGCTCGAGGAGTTCTTGGAGACTAAGTCCCTGCAGCGCTGAGCGGACCGCGAAACGGTCAGCTCGCGTTAGTCGTCAAGATGTTGACGACCGCGACTCCCGAACCTCGCCCGCCGACGTTGTGTTGGAGTGCGTTACCGTTTCGCACCTCGATCTGACGATCCCCTGCTTCGTGGCGCAGCTGCCAGAAGCACTCTGTGACTTGGGCAACCCCCGTCGCTCCGATCGGATGACCTTTAGCGAGCAGTCCCCCCGAGGGGTTTACCGGTATGCGCCCACCGATCGCCGTCTCGCCTTCGATGCTCGCGATACCGCCCTTTCCCTTCTCCACAAACCCCAAGTCCTCGATGTCGAGGATCTCGGTGATCGTGAAGCAGTCGTGGACCTCCGCCATGTCTATCTCGTCCGGAGATACACCCGACATCGCATAGGCCCTCTCTGCCGCCATCGTCGTCGCCGGCAGGCCGACGTAGCTCGACTTCTCGTGCATGTAGGGGTGATCCGTCGCTACTCCAAAGCCTGCGACCCACACCGGCTTGTCCGTGAACTCCTTCGCCCGTTCGGCACTCACGAGCAGCACCGCCGCCGCGCCGTCTGTCTGTGGACAGCAGTCGAGGAGGTGAAGTGGGTGACACACCGGAGGAGAGTCGAGTACCTGTTGCATCGTGATCTCCGACTGGAAGTGAGCGTAGGGGTCCAGTGCGCCGTTGTGGTGGTTCTTCACCGCGACCGACGCGAGCATCTCACGAGTAGTGCCGAAGTCGTGCATATGGCGGGTCGCAAAAGGAGCGAACAGTACCGGCGCCGTCTCTCCTCGGTTGTAGACCGGGTGACCGGCGGCGGCCCTCGACAACAGGCCTTCTTCGGTCGACTTGTCCCTCATCTTTTCGACCCCGATGACGAGAACGACGTCATGGACGCCGCTCGCGACGACCATCGCGCCTATCCTGAACGCGTCCGAACCTGAAGGACACGCGTTCTCGACTCGCGTGCACGGTATCCCCGCAATTCCAATCGCGCTCGGCACTGTGTTTCCGCCGATTCCCTCTTGCCCCCACAGTGTCCCACGTTGGGTCGCGACTATCGCAGCTTCGACCTGGCTCGGGTCGAATCCCTTGTCGACGCTGTCGACAACCGCCTTGAACGCGCCGTACGCCATCTGCTCGTAACTCTGGTCAAACAGCTCGCCCATGCGGATGAGCCCCGCACCGACCATCGCCACCTTGTTCCAACCCACGACAACTACCTCCCTCTACTCAGATCCTCGTCAACGTCAACGATTAAACAAACGATCCAACTCGACCACACCAACACGACTCGCCGCGTCCTACTCCTCGTCCTTGGAACTCGCCGACGTGTCAGACGGCAGTCGGTATACCTTGAACCCGTAGACCGGAGCACCCCGTTCGAGCGCGTAGCGCCGCAACTCGAGTCCGACCTCGTCGCCTATCGACAGCTCGGACGCGTCTTCTGGCATACCTTGCAACATCACTCTCGCCCCGTCCCCCAAGTCCACCACCGCGAGAGGTAGCGGCGCTTCGAACGGGGGAGGCATCGTGTGGTTGATCACAAACGTCTGCACCGTACCGGAGCGCGCGAGCGCAATCTCTTCGCCGCCGAGCGCACCACAAGACGGACAGACCGGGTGGATGCTCGGAGGGACGGCGATAGCAGAGCACCGACCACATCTACGCCCTCGAAGCCGGAGCATCTCGACGTTCCCTCTCACGAACGCCGCACTCCCGGGAGGGACTCCCATCGGAACGGGATCCGACATCGCAACCAACTGTTGACGGGAACGCAAGACGGACGGATAGCCGAGAGGCCTCACCCCGCGAGCTCCCCCGTCGAACTCCGAGATCGCATCGCTCGCCCCAGGGAGCGGACCGCTGAGCTCGACGACGACGACGCTCGATCTTCCCCCACCCGCGGCCACGACACACACCGTTCCGGCGTCTTGAAATCCCCGTAGCGCCCCGAGCAGCGCGGCCGCGGATCCCGCCTCGCCGACCTTCGCGAACACTCCTTCAGAGCAGACTTCTTTGGCGCCAGTCGCCCTCGCCAACACCTTTCCGAGGCGGCCGTCAGGGTCTGGAATCGACCACCGTGCGTTCGCCGGGATCTCGTCGCGAATCTGATCGACGGCTCCAGAGACGAGGGGGACGAGTTCTTTCTCTCTGTAGAGCCGTGCGTCGTAGGGGTCGCCGGTGCCGGGTTGGTTATCGCCACGGTAGCGATCGAGGAACGGTCGGGTGAAAGATGAACGCGACACGAGCTTTCCAGCCGGGGAGGACGAACCGTCTAGACCACACAGCACGAGGGCGACGGCCCCAGCTCCGGTGGAACGTTCCGCTCCCGTGCCGAGCCCGGGAATCAACGCATCAGACGCGACGACGAGCGCAGTCTTTACCGCTCCGCAGGCAACCGAGTCCCACGCCGCCCACAGCGCGTCGACGCCGGCATGAATCGAACCCGACGCCAACATCCCGTCCGCAGTTTCATCAAGTCCAACCGCCGTCGCCAAGAACGCGTAACTAGGACCCTCGGGCATCGGAGGACGAGCCGTCCCCCACCACAGACCACCCACGGTATCGATCGCGACATCCGCCGCGTCGAGGGCACGCTCGACGGCCGAGCAAGCGAGGGTGAGGGTGTCTTCGTCAGGGCCGCACACGGCGACCGAGCCGCGCCCCCCGGGTAGACCCCACGCCGACGCGATATCCACGACCGCCAGCCGGCCCCTCGGGATCGACGCTCCAACAGAGAGCACTCCGACGGGACACAACGCGGCACTCTTTGCGTCATCACTCACTTGATGAAAACCATCCTCTCTCTTGTCTCCGTTTTCTCTCGAACCAACGTCTCAGTGCCTGTTCAGCACCTGTTCAGTGCCCGTTCAAAGAGTCCGACCCTGTCGAGAAAGCACCCGCCGCTCGACGCGTCTTTAACTCGGTGTTGGAGCCCGGTGTTCGTCATAGTCGCCAGGCGGGACCCTCCGGGGAGTTACCCGCCAAGAGACTCTGGGCGATAAAGTTGCGAAGCACCTCTACGGTACCGCCTCCGATGCAAAGGCCACGCACGTCGCGATAGATCCGCTCGACGGGCTCTTCACGACTGTAGCCGTAGCCTCCGAGCATCTGGATCGCCTCGTCGCAGACATACTTTGCGGCGAGGTTAGCTTTGGCCTTCGCTATCGCCGACTCCAACGGGGGTGGTGTCCCACCCGATCGCTCCGCCAAGCCAACCGCTCTATACAACAACAACCGCGCCGCGTCGAGCTCGACCGTCATATCGGCGATCTTCCATTGAAGCCCTTGGTGACCGGAGAGCGCCTTACCTCCGGTCTCTCGCTCTCCCAGATGCTTGATAGCCCGCTCGAGCGCACCTTGGGCCGCTCCGACACACATCGCCGCGTTCCCGCATCTCTCGTGGTTCAAATGACCAAGCAGCGTCCTGAACGCGTCACCGTTGTCGGGGTCTCCTCTTACAACGACGTCTTCTCGCTCTATCCTCACTTCGTCAAACGCGAGCTCCGCCTCGCTGCAACCCCTCAGGCCCATCTTCTTGTGAGTTCCAACAACGCTCACGCCCTCTGCAGACGTATCGACGAGCACCGCTCCGATCCCTTTTCCTCCCTTGCTCCCAGGGAACCTACACCAGACGAGGCAGGCGCCCGCCCGGTGACCACCGGTGACGTAGTTCTTGTACGCATTCAGCCGGTAACCGGCGCCGTCTTCGGTGAGCTGGGCGCGCATCGAACCCGCTGCAGAACCTGCGTCGGCTTCGGTGATCCCGATGCACATGAACATCTCGCCCGACGCGCACTTCGGAAGCCACCGCGCCTTGAGGTCGTCCGATCCGAAGTGCTCGACAACTCGAGACGGGCCGTTGACCGCGAGCTGGCAGAGGATCGCGCTCGACACGTCGGCGCGGGCGAGTTCCTCCAAGACGATCGTCGACTCGACGTCACCGAGCCCCGATCCGCCGTACTCAGCTGAGATCGTGATTCCGACCAAGTCGGCTTGGACCAACGCCTCCCAACTCGGCTCCGGGAACTCCTCGGTCTCGTCCCAGTGTCGAGCGTTCGGAGCGAACTCGCGATCTGCGACCGACCGCGCGAGGCCGCGAAGCTCGGATCGAATCCCGTCCTCTTCCATGCCCTCTAGCACGAAACCTCCCGTCGCATCGCGGCGTCGCCAAGAGCCGCGCCACCCGAACCGGTACCGCCGAAAGCGGCACCTAAGGCAGAGTACGTGGCGGTCACCTGCCTCTTGACCCGCCGGCACGCATCTCGGCCCGGCATGCCTCGGTTGCGGCTTCGTCAATCTCAAGGGTCAGATCTTCTAGCGATCCGGTGAGAACGACGCCGTAGTCCCTCTTGGCGCCCTCCACACTCACGTACTCGTCTAAGACGTCGTCGAGAACGGCGCTCGGCTCCCGATCAAGGGGATCTCCCCATCCCCCACCGCCGCCGTAGTCGTAGACGATGCGATCTCCTGCATCCATCGGGACCCAGTCGGCGGTGTGTTGAACGACGAACGGGCTCTTAGAGGTGGCCCTCAGCGTGAGCTTGTTTGGCTCACCGGCGAGTCCGCCGGCTATTCCGGGCATCGGGTACTTCATCCCGACGACGTAGGTGTAGACCGCAGAGGGAACACGCACTTCCTTTATGTAGTGACTCCCGCAACCTCCACGCCACTGGCCGGGACCGCCCGAGTCGGTGCGATAGTCCCGACTCCACTGGATGTGCGGGTAGTAACTCTCGTTGATCTCCGCGGTCGCTTTCCACAGGTTGCCAAACGAAGCGCTGACGGCACCCCAGGCGTCCATTCCCTTGGCTGCGTTGCACCATCCCGCGTAGACCTCAGCGGAGGAGTCTACGAACACCTGCCCAGTCCGTGGGTCTACGCCACGTATCGTCGTCGGTATGCCGGTTTTATAGGTCTGAGGTACCGCCCTCTCGGGGAGTACCTTTGAGAGCGCGACTGCGATTACCTCTCCGATGTCGGCGCCGGGATGATGCGTCCCGGCGCTCACGGGGCGCCCAGGGACCGGGTTGAGCACACACCCTTCGGGGACGATCAGCTCGATCGAGTTGAAAAAACCCTCGTTCTTTGGGATCTCGGGGTCCATCATCGCTGCGATCTGTGCGACCGTGTAGCCCCTGGTATTGCCGTAAGTTGACCAAGCCTGGAGCTCTTGGCGCTCATCGGATCCCGTGTAATCGACCGTCAGGTGCGAACCCGAGACGGTGATCTTGGCATGAAGGTGGATGTCGGGATTACCGAGCGGATCGTGATCCACGTACGCGTCGCCTTCGTAGACACCGTCAGGCCACGCCGCTACTTCCTCTGCGAAACGTCGTGAGGCGTAGTCGATCGCGTGATCCACAGAAGACTCGACGACGTCGACGCCGTACCTCTCGATCAAGTCGAGGAGTTCGTCGGCGGCCTGCTTCGCTGCCCCGATCTGGGCTCTCAGGTCGCCGAGATAGCCGTCGAGGCGGTTGTTGACCTGCAACGCGTAGAGCACGTCTCGGCGCTCGACTCCACGGTCGAGAACTTTCAACACCGGCCAACGAACGCCTTCCCCCCAGACGTCACCCGCGGTAACGTTGTAGCCGCCTGGAACTGCACCTCCGGTATCTCCGTGGTGACACTGGATGCTCGAAATCAAGACGAGATGGTCGTCGACGACCACCGGAGAAAAGACGTTGTAGTCAGGCAGGTGACCACCGCCGTGGTATGGATCGTTCGCGACGAAGACGTCGCCTTGATGGAACTCGTCGACGCCGAGAAAGTCGAGTGCGAATCGGACCGGCAGGGTCGACGTCAACATGAACTGGGGGATCCCAACGCTCAACGCGGCCAACCGACCTTTCCCGTCCAGGATCGTCGCGTTTCGCTCGTTCGACTGGTTCAAGATCGGGGTGGTCGCGGTGCGCGATACGTACATCGCCATCTCGAAACAGATGGTCTCCATACTCCCCCGGATCACCTCGGCCGTTACCGGATCCACGCTACCGCCGTCCATTAGACGTGTACGTGGTCCCGCCAGTGCCTTTAGATCGACGTTCATAAAGCCCTCCCTTAGGCCCTCAAAGTTCGCTCCGCAATCAACGTTGTTCACCTCTGTTGACACACTTCTCTGTTGACACGCTTCATTCGAGGCGTTCGCAGCCAGCTGCTCGCGGCCAGCTGCCAGAGTCCACTCGTACAGTGGCATCGAACCTTTCCTGACAACGGTGTCACCTTTACTCTACACTGAGCAAAGAGCCGCTGAGCATGTCGGGGAGACGCTCCACCCTCGGACCTGGGAGGCGGTCGCAAAACTGCTGGCAGTTCGACGACGATGTGGAAGCGAGAGGGTATCTAAATGGCCGACGGCAACAGGAAATTTGAAAATATCCGGGGTAGGCGCGAGGTGGGTACCGCCCAACCTGTCGACGAGTTCATGGCGGAGCTCGAAGCGCTCCAGTCCGAGATCCGCACCACCAAGAACCACCTCTGGGAGGCGGGCGCCGACGGATCTTTGAACCTGGAGTGGGTGAAGCGGCTCTGCAAGGAGTACCACGCGCTCGGTCGCTACTACACGACCGAGTTCGGCACCCTTTCGTCACTGGCCCCCGACGCAGACGCGATCATGCTCAGCCACTCTGAGCACTTCAGCCACTGGCTCCAGAACTTGGCCGACGAGACCGGATACACCGGCGACGCGAACCACGTAGATATGAAAGTGACGTGGGCGCATCAACTCGGCATAACCGACGACGAGCTCGACTCCTACCGCCCGATGCCCGAGACGATCGGCGCATTGTTCACAACGCTCTACTATATGCGACGCACCTACGAGGAGGGGTTGGCGGCGTTCGGGTGGGCGGGAGAGCGCTTCGCCGCGAGCACGGGTTACGCGAAGATGATGTACGAGGGCCTGCGTGACCACTACGGCATCGAAGTCGAGAACTTCAAGGTGCACGCGTATGCAGAAGTTGACCACGGCGACGCCGCCGACTACCTCTTGCGTCAAGTCGTTATCACCCCGGATCAGCAACGACGGGTGCGAAGAGCGGTCGAACACGTCCTTATCTGTCGCGACTCGCGGACTGCGGCGCTAAACCGGTGGTTGGACGAGCCCGGCGCCTTGCGATAAACCGGACCCGGCTTCACCTTCGCGTCGCTTATCTCGACTGGTTCTCTACGACAGCGGTCTCACGCGTTTATTGCGACCATCGACGCAATGAGGCAATAAGGTAACTCGCCGACCACGCGGAGCACACGACTACCGCTCCTCGTCGGATCCTCGAATCTCGTCGGATCCTCGAATCTCATGGTCCAGAGACCGGTTTCCATTCGGTTCCGTTCCATCTCACCCGTGCCGACCACGCAGATCCGTCCCAATACCGGTTCGTCAGGCCGTCACCACCCTCCGAGTGCCAACCGACGCTCGGTGGTGGCTCAACGGATTCGACAGAGTCGACGGCTTCGGCGGGACCGCCGCTGAACGGGGAGAGGCTGACAGGCCCGTCGACCTTCACAGGCGATGCAAACGATCCATCGCCAGGCCGCACAAAGCTGTCCGTCGAATGCCCGCTCGGGCGTTGACCTTGTGGAACTTGCGGGACTTGCGGGCCTTGGCCGTATTGCTGGCCTTGGCCGTATTCCGGGCGTTGACCTTGTGGAACTTGCGGGCCTTGGCCGTACTGCGGGCCTTGGCCGTACTGCGGGCCTTGGCCGTACTGCGGGCCTTGGCCGTACTGCGGGCCTTGGCCGTACTGCGGGCCGAGGAGATCAGGGAATCCCGCGGCGACGACCCGGCCCGACGACCTTCTCTTTAACACGAAGAACGCGAGGGCACCGGCGGCGAGGAGAACGAGAACGAGAACGATGACGACCGGTAGCAGCCAGTCAGTTCCTGATCCGGCCGGCAGGCCGCCGGGTGGAATCGCGTCGGACTGACGACGAGTAGTGGAACTAAGTAACGCTGATCCTGCTCCGTTTCCCCCGACTGACTCGACTCCGATCAAGACGTTACCTTGGATCGCCGCTTCGGCGGCGCCGTCGAAGGGTTGACCGGTTGACGTGGTGGAGCTACAGGTTCCCTGCACGGCGCCGGGCACGGTCGGATCGGATGCGGTACTCACGGGACCGCTCCCGGTAGTACTCAGACAGAATCCGTTCACGAAGCTCTTGAGACTGACGGTCGGGATCGATGTGGAGTACGAGACCAACGTAACGATCATCGACCCTCCTCCGGATGGAGAGAGCCATCCCTGGGCGGCGACGGAGACACTCGCTCCGGTTCCCGAGGCTTTCAACAAGCTGCTCTCGACGCTCTTGACGGTAGAAACGTAGAGCTGGACCCGCGCACTCGGGAGCTGGACCCAGCCTGATCCCGGGGTACTAATGAGATAGCCGTTCAAAGCCGGGTCACCGACTGCGCCTGCCGGGGACACGGCAAGAGCGGAGAGGGAGGCGAAGATGAGCGAAGCGACGACGGCGACACCTGCGATAGCTCTCAATGTCGACGAACCCCTAGAGATTTTCATCACTCAAACCCCCTCCTAATCGATGCCAGTCGGAGCCGGACTGTGCGTCGAGATGAACGCTACCAGACGATCGCTGCTCACGAGCGGACGTGCGGTCATCCGAGCCCGGGGTACCCTCCTCCGCCAAAACGCCGGTCGAGTTCATCGTAGTCGATCGCCCAACCGTCCTTTGGAAGTTTGTCGACGAACTCGACGAGACTTGGCTTCTTGTACGAAGCGATCTGCGACTTGCAGTGTTCTATCAACTCGTCCGAACTAACTGACATTCCGTCGTTCAACACGACGACCGCCATCACCTTTTGAGTCCACACTTTGTCAGGAATCCCTATGATTGCCGCCTCCTTGACGGCCTCGTGACGGATGAGGCAGCTCTCGACTTCGGCTGGATAGATGTTCTCCGCGGCGGACTTGACGATCCTCGTCAGCGGGGCGACGAATGTGATAGAGCCGTCGTCCTCTCGCCGACCGAGATCTCCGGTGTGCCACCATCCCCCCCGCGACTTGGATTCGTTCAGCTCGGGCCGGGACATGTATCCGTTTGTGAGGATCGGACCTCTCGCGACGATCTCGCCGGTCTCGCCTGGGTCGACGTCGTTTCCGTCTGGGTCGACGATACGGACCTGGACGAGAGGGGACGGGCGACCGCTCGTGCCCTTTGATCCGATCCCGAGGGCGTTAAAGGTGAGCATCCCTGTCACCTCGGTCTGCCCGTAGCCGGCGGGGTGGGTGCCCCAAGGGCTGTCGTCGACTTGAATCATCTTGTTCCACTCGGCGTTTCCACCGAAGGTGCGAAGGCTCGAGATGTCGTAGCGTCCGTCCTTGTTGATCTTCATGATCTCGGTTGCGGTCGGGCCCATCACGAATCCATAGTTACAACGCTCCGTCTCGATTATCCGGCAGAGCTCCTCTGCGTCGACCCTCCTCGTTATAACGTTGGTCCCACCCATACGAAGCGTCGCAAAGGTGGTCATGAGGGTCGCCATATGAAACATTGGACCCGAGTTCAAATAGACGGTGTCTTCACTGATGCGTTGAACCATTGCGACCATGAGATCTTGTGCCAAGATCGCGTTGTGGGAGAGTTGCGCGCCGTTTGGCACTCCCCCGAATGCGCCGGTGTAGAGCTGGATTAGCGCGTAGCTCGGCTCTACTTCGACCGAGGGGCACTCAGATCCACCGGATGCAAGAAACTCCTCGTAGCTCTCCTCTCTCGTCTCCGGGGTTTCGCTCGAATCAGAACTTCGTAGAGTGTTCGAATCGTGGAGCAACCACCTCGCGTCCCCGCTCCACTCACGACGCGCGCTTAGCACGTTCTCACCGATCTCTTCGGCCTGCCAGATGACAACTTTGGCTCGGGTGTCTTCTAACAAGGTAACCATCTCTTGAGGGCTCTGGCGCCAGTTCGCAGGGCACAACACCGCGCCGGCCTTCCCGCAAGCGGCGAGCGTCTCGACGACTCGATGACAGTTCTGACCGAGCCAAACGACGACGTCTCCGGGTAACACACCTGCTGAGATGAGCGCGTTAGCGAGTCGATTGCTCCTCTCGTCAAGGTCAGGATAAGTAAATCTATCGTTGCCGCACACGAGCGCTGTCTTGAGCGGTCTGGAACGTCTGTGCTCCGCGAGCACGTCTCCAAGTGTCAGATCGTGGATAACGTCCAACTTATAATCCTCTCTCAAACCGAAGCGCCGGGGCGCAGTTGACTGTCACCAAATTCGCTTGGATCGTTTTCGAGCAACTTGCGAAGCTCTGTTTTTAGAACCTTGCCGGTAGCGTTTCGAGGAAGTTCTTCTACGAAATACCACTGTCTTGGCACCTTGTAGTCCGCCAAGAGCTCCAATGCGTATAACCGTAACTGTTGATCGTTGACTTTGGATCCGCCTTTGATCACGACGAACGCCACTATGTCCTCGCCGAGAACTTCGTGGGGAACACCTACGACGGCCGCCTCTTGAACGTCGTCGTGTGCGACGATGACGTGTTCTACGTCTGTCGCGTGGATGTTGTTACCACCCCTGATGATGACGTCCTTGCTCCGACCGACGATGTATAGATATCCGTCCTCATCCACCTTCCCGAGGTCTCCGGTAACGAGCCAACCTCCTATCCACGTCTTCGCGGTCGACTCAGGGTCACCGAAGTACTCGCGATGGCGTCCTGGAATCTTGAGCCGCACCTCACCCACTTCTCCGATAGGTAGTTCATCACCATCTGGAGTTGTAATGCGTACTTCTGCCGGTGGTACAGGCTGTCCGACCGATCCGGGTCGTTTCACGGCTTCGCCTTTGGGTGTGATGCAGTAGACGGATCCAGCCTCAGTCATACCGTAGTTGTTGTTGACCATTGCATCTGGCATCTTTTCCTGGAGGCGCTCGATCACGAACGGAGCGAGCGGGGCACTCCCGATCGCGCAGATCTGAATCGACGCGAGATCCGCGCTCTCAAAGTTAGGATGGTCCAACAAGAGATGGGCCATCGCGGGAACCAAGAAAACTGCGATCGGCTTCTGTTCCTCGACTACCTCCAACCAACGCCCTGCATCGAAGTGGGGCTGGTAGATTCCACAGAGCCCCAACTTCATCGGGTTGTAGACGAACGCGAGGCCGGCGAAGGTAAACATTGGACTCGAGTGGAGCCAACCGCCACCCGTCCAACTAGGCGCCATCGGCGGAATCAGAGATGCGTTGACGTGGCGAACCGCGACACCCTTAGGGGAACCGGTCGTTCCTGAGGTGTAGAGAATATCGGCCAAGTCGTCGTCAGAGCGCGGCACCTGAAAGTATTCATGATCATCGCTCAGAATCTCTTCCCAGGGAACCGGCGTGGGTGAAAGGCGTTCGACCGAGGACGGTTCGACGCCGACGTCTACGAGCACAGCAAGCCCGTCGTAACAACTCGCGTCTTGAGCGACGAGGTCGCCGTCTGTTATGGCGCCGCGCGCACCGGAGTGTTGCATCATGTGTCCAACTTCGGCCGGTGCCAACCGCGGATTTAGCGGCACCGCGACCCCTCCGGCACGATGGATTGCTCCGTAAGAGACCATCCACCTGAGTGCGTTGTCGACACCGACGTGAAGAGCGACCCGATCCCCCGGAGCGATCCCTCGCTCTACGAGCCCCCTGGCCATCCGGCTCGCCTGAGTGTCCCACTCAAGAAAGCTCATCTCAGCTCCGTCGACTACTCGATATGCGATCTCACTCGGGAACGCTTCAGCCATCGATCTCAGGTACTCGGGAAGCAGCATCAGCTCAGATCTCCCCTGTCAAAGGGATGAAGGACCCCGCTGTCTCGTCGTTCTCGTCGTTGTATATTTATTTCCACCTCTCACCCCTCTTCAACTCTCCGCCAAGTGAACACTCTAAGTTAAACCGTCACCGTCTCGCGAACTGCAGTTCTATCTGCGCCTTCAAGTAGTTGTCTAGGGCGTCTACGAGCCGAAGTTGACGCGACGGCCTGATTCGAAGCAGCATTACCCATCGCGGCTTTGGGGTCAACCCGAACCACTAATGTGCTTAATTAGCGGTCAGGATCGACCGAGCCAACGACGAAGAGGAAATAGAGACAAGAGGAGCAACGTGACGACTGTCCGCTACGACTTGCCAACGCCAGAGGGTGACACGATTGAGTTCTGGAACGCAGCGAAAGACGAACGGCTATTGATCAAACACTGTGGCGATTGCGGGGAGTTCTCCTACTATCCCCGTCCGTTTTGCCCGAAGTGCTGGAGCGAGAACGTTGCCTGGCATGAAGCGAGTGGCAACGCCACCCTCTACTCCTGGTCGGTCATCTACAGCAACGACCAGCCTCCGTTCAAGGAACGAGTCCCTTACGTTGCGGCGATCGTGGACCTGAGTGAAGGGCCGCGTATGATGAGCAACGTCGAGGAGTGCGAGTTCGACGACCTTGAGGTCGGAATGGCGCTCAAAGTTAAGTTTCGCGCGATCAGCGACGAATTCACTATTCCGGTTTTCGTTCCGGCCTAACGTCAAGCGTTCCGAGCGATATCAACTGAAGGAGGAGGCCTTATGAGTGACGCCGTCATCGTGTCCGCGGTCCGCACGCCGATAGCAAAGGCCGGGGGTGGTCTCGCGCCACTCGCTCTTTACCAAATAGGAGAAGTCGTCGTACGAGAGGCGCTAAAACGCTCCGGGGTGAACGCTGAAGACGTCGACGACCTCGTCCTCGGGGAAACACTCCAAGGGGGAGGATGCACGGCGCGTTACGTCGCGGTGAGCTTGGATCTGCCTCCTGACACCCCCGGTTTGGCGGTGCAACGCCAGTGCGCAACTGGAATGGCCGCGATCCAAGATGCTGCCGCCCAGATCAAGGCCGGCATGGCAAGGGTTGTCGTCGCAGGCGGGATCGAGTCGATGACGCGATTTCCTCAACAGTTCTCGAAGTCTCCGTTTCCGTTCGGCGGGGTCGAACCGTTCCTCCCACCGAGTCACCCGGACACACCTGACGCTCCTAATATGAACATGCTGATAACGGTAGGTGAGAACACGGCGAACGAATGTGGAATCACCCGAGAAGAGCAGGACGAGTGGTCTTATCACTCGAACCTGCGTGCTATCGACGCGATGGACGCAGGGCGATTCGAGTCAGAAGTCGTCGCCGTAGAGATTGCCGGCAAGGTGCCGACCACTTTCTCGACAGACGAACAACCCCGGCGCGACACAACCTTTGAGAAGCTCGCGGGCTTGCGGGTGCTTAGCGGTCCGGGTGGGACGATTACGGCCGGCAACTCGTCTGGCATCGGAGACGGTGGTGCGGCCCTCGTGGTGGTTGATCGAGACTACGCAGACTCTCACGGTTTGGAGATCCTCGCAGTCGTCAAATCGTGGGCGTCAGCGGGCATCGAACCAGCGAGAACCGGCTTGGCTCCTACCGTTGCAGTCCCAAGAGCTCTTTCACGAGCTGGTTTGACCACATCGGACGTGGATCTAGTCGAGATAAACGAAGCTTTCGCGTCGATGGCGATAGCGTGCTCACGAAAGCTCGGTTTTCCTCACGACATAGTCAACGTCAACGGAGGCGCGGTGGGCATCGGCCACCCGGTCGGATGCTCAGGGGCACGGATACTCGTCACACTGATCCATGAGCTGAGGCGCCGCGGTGGAGGAGTCGGCGTTGGTACGTTGTGCGCAGGAGGAGGTATGGGCTCAGCGACCGTCCTCGAGGTGCCACAACCCTCCTGATCTCGGGTTAACTGCTCCGCTAGGCGGCCAGCCAATCTACCCGTCGCTGCTGCCCTTCGAACCGGTCGATCCACTCGACGTCGTTCCAGTCGAGCTTCCGCCGCCGCCATCTGATCCTTTGGGGCTACTGTCACCTCCAGAGTTCTTGGAACCACCGTCGGTACTAGTCGGATCGGTCGGCTCAGTCTTCTGGGTCGGCTCGGTTGTCTGGGTCGGCTCGGTTGTCTGGGTCGGCTCGGTTGGGTCTGTCGATTCAGTCGGAGGAGGACTCCCAACGGGGGCGGGAGCGACCGTTGGAGGGGTGGTAGTCGGGGGAGGAGATGGCTGAGTCGTCGGCGCGGACGTCGTCGGTACAACCCTTGTTACGACACTTCCCACCTGTCCACTCCTAGAGATGTGGACTGGGTTTGCGGAGGCACCTCCGAGCGCTGCAGCTGCAGCGGTTCCACCGACAGCGATGCTCGTTGCGGCGGCAAAAATCACTACTTTGGCACTGAAGACTTTTCCAAACATCTCATAACCGTTCCTAAACACTGATCAGGAGTGAGTCCTGACCAGGCGGTGACTGCGAACGGTCTTCGGTCACCTGGTTCCCTTCGCTTCCGGTGGGCATTGTGGTCTTACTACCACTCGTCAAGGCCCGCC
>JAJYQJ010000122.1 GCA_021794655.1 Actinomycetes bacterium
AGAACCTCGCTGCTCGTTGGTGTCCCGGCTGGTACTACGATCATATGTTCGATACTACACCACGGGTGTATCAATTCGTGCAACGGTGCTCACTCATTTCGCCGTCGGCCTTGACCCCTCCCTCACACAAGGGGGTTGCGGCCGCGATCTGCTCAAACGTCGGGTTGCGGTCCGCCAACCACGAAAGACGATCCTGATCTTCTGCGAAGGGGAGCGTACCGAGCCGGAGTATCTCGACGCCTTGAAGCGTCAACCGTGGGTGCGGGACATCGCGGCCGTCGATCTTCGGGTGGAGACCGGGCATGGAGGGTCGGTACCGACGACCCTCGTCACCATGGCTGTAGCCGCTCGCCGAAGAGCCGCAGGCGAGGAGGGTGAGATCGATGAGGTCTGGTGTGTTTTCGACGTCGAGTGGCCGCGTAACCATCCGGGTTTAGAGGAGGCAGCTGAACAAGCGCGCCATCACGGTATCGAGGTCGCCGTTTCCAATCCTTGTCTTGAGCTGTGGCTGATCCTGCACTTTCAAGACCACACCAGCTGGCTGGGCAACGACGATGCCCGCAGACTGCGCCGCCAGCTGGACGGCTCTTCCGATAAGAGTCTCGACCAAGCGAAGTACATGCCGAACGTTCGAGAGGCTGTGCGCCGCGCCGCGGCACTCGACGAGCGCCATGTCCAAGACGCCACCGCCTTCCCCCGCTACAACCCGTCATCCGGGATGTAGCGCTTGCTTGTATCGGTAGGCGGATTGGCTTCGAGGTCCCCCTGCGAATGAGCCTCCGCCAGCCGGACTGCCACGCCTGGGATCGGTCATTGGAAGATACTCCTCCACCGGTCGCGGAAACCCGCGGACGTTGCTTGACCGACGGACCGATCTCTATCGCGAAATTAGGTACAAACCGTCCGCGGCGTCTAACTCGTTAGATCACGAGCTGGTCGCGAGCGACTCGAGCGAGTGGACGACTCGTTCCAAGAACGACTCGACGGTGGAAACAGCGAGACCTCGGAAGACGGTCGCGTCTATCTTCGCACCCGCGGACTTGAGCGGCGGCCGATAAGTTCCACACAGTTCCAACGTCGAGCCGCCATCGTCGTTTTGTTGCACGCGAAGTACCGCGTTCAAACGGGGAAAGAGAGCGGATGGTCCCGTAGCGACCCACGAGATCGCGAGTTCGAGACCGTCGTTAACCGCACGGGGCTCGCCGACGCTGAGCGTCACCGTCTTCGAGAGTATCCGAGCCGCGCCCGGCCCCACCCTGACGAGCTTCTCTGCCGGCGATCCAGGGTCCGAACCGTCGCTCGCTAGGGACTCCAACCACGCCCCACTGGCGAGGTGCAACGCGACGACGTGGGCCGGTACTTCGAGACTTGTGGACGACCTAACGTGGACAAGGTGTGAACCCGCCTGTACCCCGTCGCTCGACGCGTTCGGCGTCACCGCCGCGACGGGGGTCGACTGGTCGCCGGCGACCTCTCCGAGCGTCGTCGTCGCGAGGCTCTCGCGTAGCGCTTCGGTCGCCTTGCTCCACACCCGCTGCAGCGAGTTCGGGATCGTGTCGCCCACCCCGATACTCCCCTCACCCGCCTCGAGGACTTCGAGGAGCGTGATCTCTTCGGGGGGCCTATTCAAGCGATATCCACCGTCGCGCCCGCTCTTTGACGTCGCGAGATCCGCCCTCACGAGGTCGGCGAGGATCTGGGGTGCGAAAGTTCGAGGAACCCCCATTTGGGCCGCGACCTCCCTGATCTTGCAGGTCTGTGCGCTCGGGTACGCCCGGGCGAGGCAGATCGCGGACTTCAAGACGTAGTCGCCCCGTTTCGACAACGTAAGGTTCATAGCTAAAAGTATAGTGAATAGATTGACAAAAGGGAAATATTAGATTAAAACTATAAGTAGAGTAAAACACTAAACATAGTAAGGGGACCGATCGATGTCAGATCTTGCCGAACGTCTCGTAGCGGGTCCGGGCCAGGATGGATTCAAAGGTGATAGCAACGGGGATAGCGCGCGAGGAGGCGTCAGCGTGCTCGCACAACCGGTCGCGACGGCCGTCCACCTTCGTCCGAAGGTTACAGACGGGATGGACGAGCGTTTCGCCGAGACCGACCCGAACAAGGGTTGGGACATCGCTCGTCATCCAAAGGTCGCCCAGACCTTGAAGAGCCGGCGGTTCCAGTTCGCACTCATCCTTCCCAACCAGATCATCTTCTGGCTCGTCATATTTCTCGGGCTACTTGGGACCGTGGTTCCCGGGCTCAACTTTGGGACCGCGATCACTTGGTACCTATGGTTCTGTCTCGTCTTCGTGATGATGGTCGTCGTTGGGCGGGCCTGGTGCTCGATGTGTCCGTTCGGCGGTTTTGCCGAGTGGATCCAGCGGAAGGCTTTCTGGCGCAGGACGCAGAAGTCCCTCGGCCTCGGGATCAAGTTCCCCAAGTCGGTCGCACGCTACGGGTTCTTGATCTCCGTCGCCGCGTTCTTGCTACTCACCTACGTAGAAGAGTTCTTCAACATCGCAGGACCGGGTGCGCCGGCAGAGACCTCGATCATGGTCTTGGGAATCGTCGTCTCCGCTCTCGTGTTCTTCTTGGTCTTCGAACGTAGGACGTTCTGCCGGTACGTCTGTCCGCTCTCAGCGCTGATCGGGTCCGTCGGTGCTATGGGATCAGTCGCCGGGTTCCGTACCCGTGACAGAGACGTCTGTGTCGCCTGTGCGACCAAAGACTGCATGCGAGGCGGTGACTCCGGCTATGGTTGTCCGTGGTACACGTGGCCCGGAAGTGCGGACTCGAACCTCGCGTGTGGTCTCTGCACCGAGTGCTTCAAGTCGTGTCCATCCAACAACGTCGGGCTCTTCCTCCAAAAGCCGATGACGTCGGTCATCGCTCCACGCAGGCGTCGTCTCGACATCGCGTGGGGGGTCACGTTGCTTTGGGGACTCGTCCTCTTCCAGCAGGTGAACGCGACCAACCTCTACGCGAGTTTCGACGGGTGGCTGAATCGGATCACGTCGCTCCAGTACCCGAACCCTATCGACTACTTCGGAATCATCTTCGTGCTCGCAGGGCTAACCGCCGGGATCGCGTGGCTCGTCTCGAGACTCGGATCCCGCAAGGTTGGAAACGCCGAAGTAACCAGCCGCTCCAGGTTCCGCTCGTTCTTCGTCCCGATGATGTACGGGATCATCCCGATCGTCGGCGCCGACTACTTCGCGAGGCAGCTACCCAAGTTCTTCAAGCACGTCTCGCGGCTCATACCCTCGATCGGTGCGTGGTTCGGCGTCGGCTCTACCCACTCCGCTCTGTACAACACGCGGCTCCTCTCGGACCCGGGGATTGTCTTCGTCCAGGTTGCCGTCATCGCTATCGGCACCCTCGCGGCGCTGTGGGCGAGTTGGAAGATCACAGGGCGCGACCTGCTCCCTTTGAGTGGTCACAGCGCCACGTTGAGGATCTCGGTTTCGCTGGTCGTAGTCGCCTGCGGGGCTGCCGCTGGAATTCTATACGTGCTCATGCACGCGGCTTCTTGAGAGGAGTAGTTATGACGACATTTGCACCCGTTGCCGAGGCAACTAGCGCCCACCGGGGTCACAACAAGGAAGCAACCTTGAACCAGCCAGTGGTAGATGTGTTGGTCGACCGTTGCGCTGGATGTCAGGACTGTATAGTGCGTTGCCCGACCGGCGCTTTATCGATGGACACCCGCCGGTGGGTCGCGGTCGCCGACTCAGAGCTGTGTGTCGGCTGTCGTCAGTGCGTGCGGACGTGCGCGTTCTCCGCAATCACCGTGGACGGCCCGATGATCGTCGGCCCCCGTATCGAGACCGCAGTCGTCCACGTCGAAGAGCCGCTCGGTGACAACTCCGAGATTCGACAGGGCATCTCGGATATGAAAGCCGCCGTCACCGAGGCGAACCGTTGCCTCGTCTGCCCGGACCCGACTTGTGTAAGGGGTTGTCCCGCCCACAACGACATTCCAGGTTTCATATCGGCTCTTCGAGAGGGCAACCTCGACGAGGCTCACCGAGTCCTTCGTCGCACGACCGTGTTGCCAGACATCTGCTCTAGGGTTTGCGACCAGGCACTGCAGTGCGAAGGAGCCTGCAGCTGGTCACTCGCGGGCGGGCGCCCAGTCGCGATCGGAGCGCTCGAGCGCTTCATCGCCGACACGGTCCCGGTGCCCGCGATGGAGCCGACCTCCAACGACGGCGAGGGTATGTCGGTCGCCGTCGTCGGCTCAGGTCCAGCGGGGATCGGCGCGGCCTACGAGCTCGCAGCCGCCGGCGCGAACGTCACCGTCATGGAGAAGAACGACCACCCAGGCGGTCTGCTCCAGTGGGGGATCCCGGACTTCACACTTCCAGAGCGAGTCGCGAACCGCCCCTGGGAGGATCTCGTTCGATCCGGAGTTGACCTCCAACTCGGTGTCGACGTCACACCAGAGGATGTCGATCGGCTCCTCGGAGAGTTCGACGCCGTCATCATGGCCCACGGTGCGAGCCAGGCGCTGCGGCTTCCCGTCGCCGGCGCCGATCTCGACGGAGTCGAGGACGCGACCTCGTTCCTCACGCGTGGCAGGGAAGCGCTGGCGAACGGCCTCGATCCAACCACAGTGATCCCCCGGCGCACGAGCGGATCAAACGCATCTGGTTCGGATGCGCCAACCGTCCTCGTCCTTGGAGCCGGTAACACCGCTATGGACGTCGCGCGAACCGCTCGCCGCCTCGGAGCGGGAGCGATCTGCGTCGACTGGATGGATCGCAGGTTCGCCCCCGTTCGCCCAGACGAGCTCGAAGAGGCCGCAGACGAAGGCGTCGACGTGCGTTTCTCGACCACCCTCGATCATCTAGAAGGCGCCGACGGAAAGGTCCACTTCGCCCACCTCAACCACACCCGTCAAGATGGCCTCGGCGAGACCCCCCAAGTCATAAAGGGCAGCACCGAGACGGTCGAAGTCGACCTCGTCGTCATGGCGATGGGCTACCGACTCGACCCGCGGTTCTCCGACAAGCTCGGCCCCGGGATCCCCGTGCGTCGCCAGGTCATCGGAGTGCCGGACCGCACCTGGCAGGCGAGTGGGATCATGTCCGTCCCCGCACCACCGGCCGCGCGCAACCGTCCCGTCGGTCAGCTCTCCTTAGGGCGCGAAGAGGGGTTGAACGAGTCGTTCCTCCCCGCCCGCGACCGCGTCTGGGTCGCCGGCGACGCTCTAATCGGACCCTCGACGGTCGTCGAAGCGATGGTTCAGGGCCGGCGCTCCGGACGAGCCGTCCTCGCCGCCCGACCGCGTCGCGAGAGCGTCACCGTGCCAGTCGACCTGCCCGCAAAGCGCGTCCTCGTCGCGTATGAGAGCCGCGGCGGCAAGACCGCACGCATCGCATCCGAGATAGCCGAAGAGATCGAGCGTCGTGCCAACTCCGTCGTCACCGTCCGCCCGTTGGCCCAAGTCCGCACCGCGGACCTCGCCCAGAGCGATCTACTCGTAATCGGTAGTTGGGTCGAGGGCTTCGTCGTCGCCGGCGTCGGTCCCGCAAAGCCGACGCTCGCGTGGTTCAAGACGATCGAGCGAATCGGGAGCCTTCCCGTAGCAACGTTTTGCACCTACGGCGTGAACCCACGCAAGACGTTGGACGTGATGAAAGGCGAAGTCATTTCCCGTGGCGGCAACGTCGTCGCAAGCGCCGCGTTTGGACGCCGTTCGACGTCGTCGGACGTCTTCCACTTCGTCCGTCAGATCGTCGACAAAGCTCGGCTACAACTCGCCGAGCCAAAACCCGGCAGCGACGCCGCAGCGAACGACCAGCCCGTCCGCGAGGTGGTGCGGTAGCCAACTCATAGGCCTCTTGTAGGCGAGTTCAAGCGACGCTACGCGACTCTTGATCTCGGCGAACGTCGCATCCTCAACGTGTGAACGACCTGGCCAACGACAACGGTGGCGATCACCGTGCTCGCGGTATACGATCGTGCTCATATCGGTTCCCATGACTGGGTTCCCCTGAACTGGGTTGCCTCAAAGAGGGCCGATATTTGACTGGAAGGGGTTGGGCCAATGAGTTCAAGGTCGAGGTTGGTTCGAGTCACCTCCATCGCTACAGCCCTCGCTGCCGCGATGGTATTCGTAACCCTCGGCACCGCCAGTGGAGCGACCCACGCCGGGGAACTACCTTTGGTCCATCTCGGAGTCGCACCGCGGGTGCCGAACACCGCTGTCAAGCTCTCCGTTGTCCCTTCCAACCAGCAGATGCGGTTGCTGATCATGGTACCTCCGCGCGACCCGGCAGCACTCGCATCGTTCGCGAACAGTGTCTCAACTCCCGGCTCGCCCGACTACCACCACTACCTCGAGCGAGGATCCTTCGCGGCTCAGTTCGGGCCGACACCGGCAACGCTGCGCGCGGTTAGCAACGAGCTCACGAAGTTGGGTCTCACGCCGGGCGCTCCCTGGCCAGATGGCCTTGCGATCCCAGTCACCGCAACCGCATCCGAAGTACGGGCCGCGTTCCAGACAACGTTGAGCACCTACCGCCTACCGAGCGGGCGCGTCGGCTTCACCAACACTTCAGCACCACTTCTCCCGGCAGCGCTCGCGAAGAACGTCCAAGCGGTAGTGGGTCTCAGCGACCTCGTGCACCTGCAGCCGGCGGGGGTCAGCGCCGTGCACACGCAACATCCACCCGCGGCCGAAGCCCGCTTTGCATCCCATACAACGCCGCTATCTGTAACAGCACCGTTATCCAAGACAGCACCAGTATCACCGGCAGGGTCGGGGCCAACGCCCTGCGTGCAGGCTTCCAACACCGGCGCCTACACGGCGAACCAACTGGCCGGCGCCTACAGGATCAACTCGTTGTACCAGATGGGCTACATGGGCGCCTCACAGACGATCGACCTGTTCGAGCTCGCCGCGTACAAGACGAGTGACATCTCGACGTATCAAAGCTGTTACGGCATCTCCGAGCAGATTACCAACGTACCGGAGCTCGGAGGCGGAACCGTCGGATCGGGAACCCTTGAGGTCACCTCCGATATCGAAGACGCTATCGGCCTCGCACCGAACGCGAGCATCAGGGTCTACGAAGCACCCAACAGTATTGCTGGGGACCTCGCCAACTGGGGAGCGATAGTCAACCAGGACCTGGGCAAGGTAGCGAGCACCAGTTGGGGTATGTGCGAGCAGAACGCGGCCGGCTTAGGCCTCGTCTCGGGCGAGAACACCTTGTTCCAACAGGCGGCATTGCAGGGCCAGACCATTGTGGATGCGGTCGGCGACTTCGGTTCGGAAGCCTGTTATAACTCATCTAATCCAGGAGGGACCTCTCAGCTCGCGGTCCAGGACCCCGCATCCCAGCCGTTCGCAACCGGAGTTGGCGGTACCAGACTCAGCGCCATCGGACCGCCTCCGAGCGAGACGGTCTGGAACGGCGTATACGGATCGGGTGGTGGCGGCGTCTCGATTCGCTGGACGATGCCCAACTGGCAACGAGGCGCCGGCGTGATCGAGAGCGGGCTATCCAGCGGATCACCGTGTTCGGCGCCGAGCGGCCAGTACTGCCGTGAAGTCCCCGATGTCTCAGCGCTCGCCTCCGGCAGTCCAGGGTACGCCTTTTACTGCACAGCTGGTGACTGCACCTCAGGTGGCGGCTCGATAAACTGGGGGAACTTCTATGGTACGAGCTTTGCGACCCCTCTCTGGGCAGCGATGCTCACCGATATCAACCAGAGTTGCAGCAGTGCAGTAGGGTTCATCAATCCCGCGATTTACAAGGCTGCTGCTTCACCGACCACGGACCCATTCAACGACGTCACGATCGGCAACAACGACTTAACGGGAACGAACGGTGGCGACTATCCTGCCGGCCCGGGCTACGACATGGCCTCAGGACTTGGCACACCAAACGCGCAAAGACTGCAGAGAGCATTGGGCTGTAACGGCTACTGGTTCGTCGCCTCCGACGGCGGCATCTTCTCCTTCAACGCCCCCTTCTACGGTTCGATGGGCGGCAAACCTCTCAACGCACCGATAGTCGGGATGGCAAGTGACCCAGCGACGAGCGGCTACTGGTTCGTCGCCTCCGACGGCGGCATCTTCTCCTTCAACGCCCCCTTCTACGGTTCGATGGGCGGTAAACCTCTCAACGCACCGATAGTCGGGATGGCGGCCACGCCCGACGGTAAGGGTTACTGGTTCGTCGCCTCCGACGGCGGGATCTTCTCCTTTGGCGACGCGAACTTCTACGGCTCGATGGGTGGCAAACCTCTCAACGCGCCGATAGTCGGGATGGCAAGTGACCCAGCGACGGGCGGCTACTGGTTCGTCGCCTCCGACGGCGGCATCTTCTCCTTCAACGCCCCCTTCTACGGTTCGATGGGCGGCAAGCCTCTCAATAAACCGATAGTCGGGATGGCGGCCACGCCCGAGAAA
>JAJYQJ010000153.1 GCA_021794655.1 Actinomycetes bacterium
GCGAAGCGATCTTGGAGGACGGCCCACGACGGCGTTTGGAGCGAGCCGCTCTTGCACTGGCTGCGCTCGGTGCTGTCCACATCCAATAGGGTGCCACGGGGGTGTATCAGAGGTCGATGGGGCACTTGGCGAGGAACTGGTTTCCAATAGCGCGAACCCCGACCCACATCCGCTCCTTGTCCCCTCTGGCCTGCGGCGGTGAACGGAAACTTCAGGTCTTTTGGATGAATCCGGCGTGCTCGAGTGTTCGATGGTGTTTGCCGTACTCGTTTGGAGGAGAGGTTCACGTGCCGGCCCCTGGCGGGCTTGGCGTGAGGGAGGGGGCAAGTTCAACCGACGAGTGCACCGACACAGCGATTGCAGCACTAGAGGAATTTAGCCAGCGAAGCTCTACAAGTGAGTCAAGTTTGATGGAGAGCCGGATCAAGCGACGCTGGTATACGAAGCGCAAGGCTGCTCCACCACGGCGGTTACAAGCCCGCTGCCTGTTGGATGACAACTCGTTGACTGGATCGGGAACGAGTTGGAGAGCGGATAAGCGTTTGCGTGAAGAGTGGGAGGTCACAGACCTGGCTTGTCGCGCGCCATGAGAGCCGCGGACTTTGTGGTTTCTCCCTCCACCGTGATCGATGAGTGTAGCGCGGACACAGCCTTGTCGGGCTGGGACGAAGGCCCGCTAGAGCTGCGCCGCGAGGTCGTCATTGGACAGAGCGTCCCTGACGTACTACACCCGTTCGTTATGAAAACCTACGACCGCCCGTTTGGAAGGTGTTTAGAAGAGTTCACTGTCGGTGACGTCTACAGGCACTGGCCGGGCAAGACGATCACCGAGGCCGACGATCATCTCTTTTGCATGATCACGATGAACCACCATCCGCTCCATACAAACGCGTGGTTTGCGGACCAAGAGAGTGTTCATGGGAAAAACGTTGTTGTTGGGAACCTCGTCTACTCGTTGGCCCTTGGAATGAGTGTTCCCGACGTGAGTGGATCCGCGATAGCGAACCTCGAGGTCGAGTCGCTGGTCCATCGGAACCCTACTTTCCACGGTGACACGATCTACGCGGAGACGAAGGTTGTAGAAAAGGTTGAGTCGAAGTCCCGTGACGACCGGGGAGTTGTGACCGTTGAGACCAAAGCGTTCAACCAGCGCGGCGAGGAGGTATGTTTTTTCCGGCGCAAGGTGATGGTGTGGAAGAGAGACGCGGCGCCTCCGAGGCGAAGGCCGTACGCGGATGACGTGTGGAAAGAGAGCTAGCCGGGAGCTGGCAGGGAGCTTGCACGGAGCTGGCAGCGATTGGCTTACAGAGGCTAAGGGTTGCCGAGAAAGTCGATGATCAATTTGTTGACTTCGGTTGGACGTTCCAGGTGGAGGAAGTGGCCTGCGCCTTCTACGATCTCCATCCTTGAACCCTGAGGTAGATGCTTCAGTGGGTTGTCGACGGCGTCGATTGAGATGCAACCGTCGCTCTCGCCGTGGAGGTAGAGGACTGGAACGGGCGCCGGCGCGACTGACGCGGCTTGCTCTCTTGCGAGTGCGGGGTCGTGGAGCTCTGAACTGTACAGGGCGCGGTAGTAGCTTATGGCGGCGCGGATGCGCTCGGGGGTCGCGATCGACTCCTTTGCCCGGGTGACGTGCGAGGTGGCGTCGAGGCCTGGGGACCAGTCGGCCCAGAGGCGGTCCAGGAATGAGTAGTTGTCGTTACAGATCGCAGTCTCGGCGAGAGGGGACTGGAAGAAGAACGTATACCAACTGCGCTTCAACTGGTCGTAGGAGAAGAGCGAGCTCATTACCGAGGCGACCGGAGGGACCGAAGCCGTTACAGCGGCCCTCCAGAAATCTGGTCTGTGAGCCAAGGCGCCGTAGGTTGTGAGCGCTCCCCAGTCGTGGCCGATGAGGACGGAGTCGCTCCTGCCGGCGAAGAGTTCGTGGAGGGTGTTTACGTCTCTTACGAGGGCTCCGATCTGGTACTGACTGTCTTTTGGAACTGAAGTCGGGGCGTAGCCTCTCATGAACGGCGCGATAGCGTGGTAGCCGGCCGACCCCAACGCGAAAAGGAGGGCCTCCCATGTGTGCGCGGAGTCTGGGAAACCGTGAAGGCAGATCGCAAGGGGCCCGTTCCTGGGTCCCTCTTCGAGGTAGGCAAAGCTGACTTCGTTTGCTTCTATTCGCCCGTGGTCCACTCCGCCCAAGCTATCGCGGCTGAACGCGGATAACCTCATAGAGTGGAGTTGACATTCTTTGGAACGAGGGGTTCTTGCCCGTGCGCCGGGGAGCGCTATCGCAAGTTCGGCGGAAACACCTCGTGCGCTCTGATCGAAGTTGCGGGCGACCCTCCGCTCATACTGGATCTGGGCACCGGGTTGCGGCCCCTCGGCGAGACCCTTGCACCGTTGCTCCAGGCCGAGGGGAGGCCACTGCAAGCGACCGCGCTGTTGACTCACCTCCATTTCGACCACATTCTTGGCCTACCGTTCTTCGAGCCGCTGCGTGACCCAGGCGCGCTCTTGAGGGTGTACGGCCCGAGACAAGAGGGGGGAGGGCTGCAAGAGACCCTTCCAAAGGTTGTAGAACCTCCTTTCTTCCCGGTGCAGCTGACGGAGTTGAGAGGTGAGGTGAGCTTTATAGATACCGGTGACGACACGTTTATGGTCGGGTCAGCAAGAGTTGTTGCCCGGTCAGTTCCCCACCCTGGACATACGCTTGGTTTTCGCGTGGAAGCGGACGGAAAGGTAGTGGCGTACATCCCAGACCATCAAGCGCCGCTCGACAGGTTGGTCGTCCCCGAATCGGTGTTGGAGCTCTGTGAAGGTGCGGACGTCGTCATGCATGACGCCCAATACTCCGATGAAGAGTTCATGGAGAAGGCGGAGTGGGGACATTCAACCGTCGCTTACGCTGTGAGGGTTGCGGCGGAGTCTGGCGCAAAGCGACTAGTGCTTTTCCACCATGATCCGTCTCACTCGGATCGTGACATCGATAAGTTGACGTCTGTTGCCCGTCGCATGCAAGACGCAAAGCGTTTAACAGAAGTAACTGCGGCGAGCGAAGGGACTACGATCAATCTTGCCAAGACGTGAACCCGGCGGACGAGGTGGGTACGTTGTCGAAACGTTTTTCCGACCGCAGTTCAGACGGTGTCGATGAGACGCGGTTCCGAGACGTTCTAGGGTACTTTGCGACCGGTGTTACCGTCGTTACTGCGATTGAAGACGCAGGGCCGGTTGGATTTACCTGCCAAGCGTTTACTTCTCTTTCACTAGACCCTCCGATGGTGGCGCTCGCGGCGGCGAAGACTTCGACGAGCTGGCCCAGAATAGCGGAGGCTGGCTGGTTCTGCGTCAACATCTTGGCCGACGATCAAGACGGCCTGTGCCGAGCGTTTGCCGTTTCGGGATCGGATAAGTTTCGAGGCGTTGAGTGGAGCCCGGGCACGAATGGGGTCCCCCGTCTCGATGGAGTGATCGCTTACGTCGACTGCGAGCTGATCGCGATTCACGATGCGGGCGACCACGAACTGGTGACTGGAAAGGTTGTGGACCTCGGGACAGGCCCGGGCAAGCCGCTTCTCTTTTATAGGGGCGAGTTTGGAACTATAGACACCTGACTTGACGGGCTGTTAAGTTGGCTGGCCGTGGTTGACATTGAAGGGTCGACAAAAATCTCTGACGTCGTGTTGGTGCATCCTGACGCACATGGGGACGCACGCGGTCGCTTTGTCGAGACGTATCGCCGTGAGTGGCTCCCGTTGGGTAGAGAGATGGTCCAATCGAATCGCTCAGAGAAACAAGCTGGGGCGCTCGTCGGGCTTCACTACCACCTCCATCAGGCGGACTACTGGTATGTGCTGCGCGGGACGGCAAGGGTGGTCCTTCACGACCTGCGGTTGGGATCGCCCACCGACGGCGTGACCGAGTCGATTGATCTAGATGGGGACCGTGACTGCGGACTTTTCATCCCACCCGGCGTGGCTCACGGGTTCGGCGCACTCAGCGACTTGTTGCTGTGGTATCTCGTCGATGGTTACTACAACCCAGCTGACGAGTTAGGGCTGGCGTGGGACGACTTAGAGGTGAACGCGGACTGGGGGTTGGATAGTCCGGTTCTTTCGGAGCGGGATCGGACAAATCCAAAGAGGGCGGAGATCGCTGACCACCTGAGACCGAGGTACGGGTTGCGGACGTAGTATAGTCTTCGCAGTCTGAAGTGACGTTGTACCTACTTCTAACTGGGAAGATCCAAGTGGAGGGAGTTGTTGACCTCGTAGACACTCGTGGACCATGTCTCCTGTGGTCCTGCCCGATCTCTTGGCGAGCGATGTACTCGGAGATGACCGACTGGGGACATAACCACAAGACCCAGCCCCACTCTGGGGACCCTTCTATCATGAGAGATACACCCGTCGTGTACTATCGAACACATGGTCGTAGCACCAGCCGGGACACCAACGAGCCGCGAGGTCACACGCACATCCATTGTCCCTGTTACGCTTTCGGGAGCAAACTACAGGCGAGCACACGACGCTCACCACCTTGCCGCCGGCCTCTGGGACCAGGCGGTCGACTGGGTGCATGCAGAGTGGAGAGCGAAGCACAACCCCGGCAAGTACGACATACAATCGTTCATCACCTCGATTCCACGGGAAAAACGTCCACTTCATGCCCACAGCACCGAAACGATCGCCCACGATCTACATGAGGCGATCAAAACCTCTCGCAGCAACCGGAAGAACGGCATGTTAGTACGAACGCCCTGGCGGAAGAAGAACTACCGACCTCTGTCGTTCTCCAAAGGATACGGGTGGAGGCTGCGACCCGACGGCAAGCTCAACTTGTCACTCGGGCGGGGAAGACCTGGCATCGTGTTGGAGTTGCCGAAGGTGATCGACCCTGTAACAGGTGAGCTTATTTCCCATGATCTCTGGGGCGAGATCCAGCTCTGCTGGGACATCGACAACCGGCAGCACTCGTTGCACATCCCCTACAAGACAAGACGCCAGGTCTCTGCCGGCGAGACCATCACTACGATAGACGAAGGTATCATCAACCCGATGACACTTGCGACCTGGGCAGATAACAAGACCATCGACATAACCATCATCAACGGCCGAGAGGCCCGAGCGATCAAGCGCCAACGCAACAAGGCTGTTAGTGGACTGCAGAGAAAACTCTCCAAGTGCAAGAACGGCTCTTACAAGCACCGCAGGCTCGTTGCAGCTAAGAAACGTTTCAAGGGCAAGGCTCGTTTGCAGCTCAGGGACTTCGACCATCAAGTATCGAGGAAAGCCACAGATCATGTCATCGCTCACACCACCGGACGCCTCGTCGTAGGAGACGTGCGAGGCATCGAGCGAAAGACCAAGCAACGCCGCCGCATGGGACGCCACGGCCGTCAGCAGCTCTCGCAGTGGTCAAGAGGTGTACAAGAGAAGTATCTAGCAGAAAAGACCGGGCTCGAACTAGAGCACTTGAACGAGTCCAATTCATCCAAGACCTGTCCAGCGTGTGGAGCACGCAACTGCCCCTCGGGGCGGGAGTACCGGTGCAAGAACCCTAACTGTGGGTTCACTTGTCACCGAGACGCTATAGGAGCGATCAACGTCTTCCAAAAAGCGATACATGGGGACTACGTCCCAATAGGGCCAGATGTTGTTATCTGCGTCACGAATCTCGAGGCTGTTAAGCGCTGGTCAGTACACCAGAGCGAGGCACACCATATGGTGCAGTGCCGAAAGGCCAGAGCCCTGAGTAGCGCCCAGAACCGGGCCTCTGCCGAAGCAACGTGGCAGAGCAAACCGAAGCTAGCAAACTCATCCACCAGCTCTTCCAAGCCAGACCCGTTGGTCGCGGTGCCGTGAGGGATGCGATGCCAGGTAATCCCAAGCGAAGCGGCGGAGTCAGAAGCCCAGTCGTCAAGGGCGGGGAGGTTCACTGGAAGAGATGTCGGTCCTAATTGGTTTAGTCGTCTTAGTCGTTATCATCACCGTAGCTGCGTGGGTGATACATCGTCGCGGCGGTGATGAAGTTCACTCGATTCAAGGCTATCGCCATACGCTTGAAACCCTCCAGGAGATAGGGTCCCGCAGCGCTCGAGGCGGCTTTGGGGTAGTCGATGAAGGGGCACGCTTATCCACCTCGTCGCCGAGCGTTTCTGTCAGCCGGACCGGAGACTCCCCCCGAGTGGATCACCAAGACGATCAGAGCCCCGCCGCTCAACTTCTGTCGCAACCACACGGGTCTTTGGATACCCCGCCGGGAGGAATCGTGTTTACTGATCCCTCCGTCGCGGCTCTGGATCGCCATGCTCCAGACGATCCTGGCTTGTCTAGCGACACGCCAGGAGATAGCTCGAGTCGTAGCCGACGTGGGCGGGATAGGGCGATGTCTGCAATGAATCGAGGGCCAAACCGTCTTGGAATCGTTTCGGTCGTCGGGGTAGTGGTAGTCGTCTTGGTAGTTGCCCTGACCGTCGCAAGCGTGACGAGCAAGACTTCGTCGAAGAAGACCGCTAACCGTACGCGGGCTTCGACGAACTCAACCAAGTCGTCTTCTGCGCCAACCAATAGTCATTCGAGTCGTTCCCGCGGCCACAGGAGACGGCGCTCGTCTACGACAACTTCGACAACTGCACCACCGAGTCTCACCGCGACGACTTGGACGGCGACTACTGCGACTTACCTGGCCCCTGCGTCGAGTTACACATTGACAGTTGCGGCGACTACCGGTCGTTGCTGGGTGAACGTCACCTCGTCGTCGGGCGCCGTGTTGCTATCTGCGACCCTGCCTCCGGGCCAGAAACAGTCGTTGCCGGTCAGCGGGGTCGTTACGGTGATTCTTGGAGCCCCTAGCTCGGTTGCGGTGAGTTTGAACAGCGAAGCAGTTACTTTGCCTGTTGGTTTCCAGACTCCTTTTACGATGACCTTGCAACCTCGCTCCAGCGTTGGCTGAGAGCGGTGGACTTCACGCGTCGTTGAAGCCGACCGCGTCGAGGAGGAAGGAGAGTATGAGAGCTTCCTCCCTCCAAGCTCGGTAGCGACCCGACACTCCGCCGTGGCCTGCTTCGAATTCGGTGTGCATGATGACACGGTTAGCTGGGTTCGCGTCCCTCAAGCGTGCCACCCATTTCGCAGGTTCGAAGAATCCAACCCGCACGTCGTTGATACCGGCCGTGACGAGTATGTCTGGATACTTTACCGGCGTTCCGTCTTCGTTAACCGAGCGGACGTTGTCGTAGGGACTGTAAGCTTTGATCGTCTGGTAGGCGCTGGGATCTAAGAGCGGATCTCCCCACTCCTCCCACTCGCCTGTAGTGAGTGGCAAAGTATCGTCCATCATCGTGGTGAGGCAGTCGACGAATGGTACTTCGGCAACGATCGCCCTGAAAAGCTCAGGTGCGATATTCGCGCAACCCCCCACCAGAAGCCCACCTGCAGAAGCGCCTCTTGCGCACATTAGCTTCGGGCTTGTGAACCCGGAGTGGATCATGTGCTGTGCGCAGGCGATGAAGTCGGTGAAGGAGTTGAGTTTGTTGCCGGTCTTTCCCTCTTCGTACCAGGCTTTTCCCATCTCGCCTCCCCCTCGGACGTGGGCGATCGCGAATATGAAACCACGCTCCAGCAAGGAGAGTCGTGACGATGAGAATACGGGATCACTCGAGATCTCGTAGGCGCCGTACCCGTACAAGAGGCAAGGCGCCGGCTTTGAAGGGGGAGTACCAGGCTCAGAGTCTAACTCTTCCAAGATATCGCTCTTATGGACGACTGAAACTGGGATTTTCGTTCCATCAGGTGCGTCTGCCCACAACCTGAACGTAGCGAAGCGATCTTCGTCGTATCCGCGTACCGGCTCGCGTTTTATAACTGTTGACTTTCGGGTAGAAAGGTCCACGTCTACTACGGTGCGCGGGGTCTTGAGCGAGGTCTTTTCTATGCGGACGGTGTTGGAAAAGTACTCAGGGTTACGTTCCAACTGCAGTGTCGACGGGTAGTCCTCGGGATCTATTAGATAGCTGCGTGCGATCACGTCTTTCTTGTGTGAATCGAGATCGTCGGCGTCGATCTGGTGGATCCATTGATCCGACAGTTCGAGAATCCTCAGGCGGATTTCGGCGTTTTCTCTCTCGGAGACGACGAGCCAACGCTCGAACGCGGCGACACTTTCGAGGCGAACGCCGGGTCTGTGTCTTAGAACTTCGATCGGTTCGCTCGTCGCGTTCGTCGTATCTGGAAGTAGGTCTACCTTGAAGTCCTGGGCGTCACGGTTGGTGAGGACGCAGAAGTATCCAAGTCGAGCTTCACCGAGACTTAGATGCTCGAGTGAGTATTCGATTCCTGGTTCTCTTGGCGTGACGACCAGCGGGGCTTCGTAAGGCAGATCAGCTGGTATTACCCACACTTCACTCGTGGTGGAGCTGTTCAGGTTGACCACGATGTACTTTCCATCTCGACTCCGTTCGACATCTAAGACGAATTTCGGGTCGCTCTCTTCCAGGACCAGCTCGTCTGTGGTCGGGTCGCTTCCGAGGAGGTGGCGCCAGAGCTGGAACGGTCTCATCGTCTCATCGGTTCGCGTATAGAAGATCGTTCTACTGTCGTTGCACCATGCCAACCCGTAGTACGCAGACTCGATGGTCTCGTGCGATCGAGCACCGTCGTCGTTGCCGAGTTGTTCGCTCTCGGCGACGTCGCGACGTCGAGAGGGAGTGTCGTCTAGCGTTGCGTTGAGTCCGAGACGCCGGAAATTGATGTTGAAGAGTTCATCTCCGGTCGTGTCGACGGCGTAGGCCAACCACTTGTGGTCCGGGCTTACTTCAAGGCTTCCCACTGAAAAATAAGGGTGGGCGTCGGCGAGGTCGTTTTCGTCCAAGAGCACCTCTTCTTGATCGAGGGACGCGATCTGTCTTGGCGGTTCATCTTCGTGGGCCGGGTATCGACAGTGGATCGGGTAGTTCTTCGTCTCTTGGCTGCGCTCGTAGTACCACCAGTCACCGTGACGAACCGGTGCGGTCATGTCGGTCTCGACTACTCGGGCGACTATCTCTTGAAAGATTGCCGAGCTCAACTCTTTGAGGTGGTTCGTAACCGCTTCGAAGTGCCTGTTCTCCTCTGCCAGGTGTGAGAGAACTGAAGGGTTGTCCTTGTCGCGCATCCAGTACCAGTAGTCAACGCGCTCGTCGCCGTGAGCCGCCAGCACTTTTGGAACGCGAGCTGGTCTGGGCGGTTGGGGAGTTCTGGGTTCTGCGCCTGGTGAGAGCACTTCGCTAGCCTCTCACGTTGGGCATTGAGACGAGCGGCACTATCCCTGACGAGACGCTGTCGCAAGCGAGGTTATTGACCGTGTTTCCCCCGGTACGATTAGTTGTTACTATGTAGATAGGGTAAATATGCCCGCAGAGCGAGATCAGAAGAAGACAGACAGGAACAGCGCAGAACGGCCAGGGAGTACGCCGGGCACTAGGAGCACGATGGCAACCGTAAATCTTGACCTCGATCGTTACCAGCTTGGTTGGAGCGATAGAGAAGACTACATCTTCAAACCGAAGAAGGGTCTAAACGAAGCGATCGTTCGCGAGATGTCGGAGATGAAGGAAGAACCTCAGTGGATGAGGGACTTTCGGCTCAAATCGTTGAAGCGTTTCGAGCGCAAGCCGATGGCCGCGTGGTTTGCGGTCAACATGCCAGACCTCGATTTCGACGATATCTACTACTACATAAAACCAACCGACCATCAGGTGGGCGAGTGGAGCGACCTGCCCGACGCCATAAAGTCGACTTATGAAAAACTTGGGATTCCAGAGGCGGAACGCAAGTATCTGGCCGGGGTGACGGCGCAGTACGAGAGTGAAGTCGTCTTCCATAGGAACCGCGAAGACCTGGAGGCACAAGGTGTCTTGTTCATGGATATGGACTCTGCCGTGCGAGAGCAGCCAGAGTTGGTTAGGAAGTGGTTCGGGACGATAATCCCTCCAAACGACAACAAGTTTGCTGCGCTCAACTCAGCTGTTTGGTCGGGGGGATCGTTCATATACGTTCCTCCCGGCGTCAAGGTGGAGATGCCACTTCAGGCGTACTTTCGTATCAACGCTGAGAATATGGGTCAGTTTGAACGAACGCTTATCATCGCGGACGAGGGGAGCCAGGTGCACTACGTGGAAGGATGCTCTGCACCTGTCTACTCTACGGACTCACTCCATTCTGCTGTCGTCGAGCTAGTAGCGTTGCCCGGAAGCCGGATCACCTACACCACGATCCAGAACTGGTCGAACAACGTCTACAACTTGGTTACGAAGCGAGCCAGAGCTGAAGCGGAGGCCAGGGTGGAGTGGATCGACGGTAACATCGGCTCGCGCCTTACGATGAAGTACCCGTCGGTTTATTTGATGGGACCAAAGGCGTCAGGCGAAGTCCTGTCCGTCGCGTATGCGGGCGCGGGCCAGCACCAAGATGCCGGTGCGAAGATGGTCCACGCTGCGCCTGAGACCACCTCTACGATCGTCTCGAAGTCCATCTCCAAGAAGGGTGGGCTTACAACTTATCGAGGGTTGGTCCATGTTGACGAAGGAGCCAAAGGTGCGAAGTCGTTTGTTCGTTGCGATGCACTCTTACTCGACGACGAATCGATCTCGGAGACGAAGCCGTATATGGAAGTTGGTGAACGCGACGCTCGGATCGGGCACGAGGCGACAGTTTCCAAGGTCGGCGACGACCAGCTCTTCTATCTGATGAGCCGAGGGTTATCCGAGAGCCAGGCGATGGGGATGATTGTAAACGGTTTCATTGAGCCGATCACCAGGACGCTTCCGATGGAATACGCAGTTGAGTGGAGCCGCCTCATAGAGCTCCAGATGGAGGGCTCGGTAGGCTGACCTGCGCCACCGGAGTGAAGTGATCTTGGCGGCATTAAGTGGCAGCATGTCATCGTGGCGATGCGCGAGGAATGCAAGAACTTTCAGAGTAGGACCTACGATTCAGGTGAGGTGGCGCGGTTTTGTATCTTGGACTTGGCCCCCGAGGCGCCCTGGAGGTGCCCCGCGGACTGCTCGAAGTACGAGAGGCGCCTGGCCGACGCTGGATGGGTGCATGGGACTCTTGTGGAACCCGCTATCGAAGACGAACCGGACGAGTCCGGGGAGGAGGTTGCAGCGATTCTGGAGGACGCCGAGGACATAGTGAACGACGTTGCTCCCGAGGTGCTCGCCAAGGTTCTTGAACAAGACGCGAGGAAAGATAAAGGGAGCGCAAAGAAGCGTTGGCGGCGCAGGGGACACCGGTAGATAGATAGTGTCGTTACCTTCCGTTGAAGTCGGGAGGGCGTTTTTCCATGAACGCGCTGATTGCTTCCATGAGATCGTCCGATATTAGCATCCCGGCATTCCAGTTGGCGACGTAGTCCAACCCATCCGACACCGCACTGGCGGTCTGGGCTGTAAGGACGGCCTTTGCACCTTGGACGGCTAACGGCGAGTTCGAAGCGATGTCGTTTGCGAGTTCTATCGCGTCTTCGATTACTGATTTGGCGTCTTGACTCACCGCGTTGACGAGCCCGATTTGCCGAGCGCGACTTGCGTCGATGTCACGGCCCGAAAATACAAGCTCGAATAGATGTCCGCGTCCGACGATTAGTGGCAAGCGTTGGAGAGTACCGAGGTCTGCAACTATTGCCACCTTCGTCTCTCGGACAGAAAGTATCGCGTCACTAGACGCGATACGGATATCACACGCTGTAATAAGGTCTATGCCTCCACCAATACAGTATCCGTGTACCGCAGCGATAACCGGCTTTGGGCAGTCGGCTACAGAGGTAATCGCGGCCTGCATGAATTGGATCATCTTCTTGATCTCAGCTGATCTTGCCGCACTCGACAGTCGCGGGCCAGACTGCCCAGTTGTGATAGCTGAGCTGAGACTCTTCAGATCGAGTCCGACGGAGAAGTGAGGTCCTCGGCCCCCTACAACAACCACTCTCACCTCTGGGTCTTGTGAAAGACAAGCCATGGCAACGGGAAGATCCGACCAGAACGTGTCTCCCATTGCGTTCCGAGCTTCCGGGCGGTCAAGCCACAGGATGGATACGTGGCCCCGACGCTCTATCGTCAGCACCGTTGAGTGGAACTCTTCGACCTTCATCTATATGAGGCTAGTTCCATTCGCCTTCTAGCCGCAGTTGGCCCAGCCGGGTGTTGTGGTACATCGGTTGATCCGAACCAGCCGTGACCCGAATGGTACTTGCAGCTGTTTTCTCCAGCTAGAGTAGAGGCTTGGAAGAGTTCCGAAGTTTTGCCCCTTCCGAGTTGTCGTGTCTCGATTGGCTCGGGACCAGAGATACCCGTTGGAGGATCGATCCTGTCAAGCTTTACAGCCGAAAATCTAAGAACTCTGAATCACCAAGACACTCCGAAGTGGTTGTGTGAACGCAGGGTGGAGTCGTACAACGCATTCGAGTCCATGCCACGACCTTCCGAGAAGGAGGAGGTCTGGCGCTACACGCCAATCGACGCCCTCGATCTTGACGCGTACTCGATCTTGCCCGCTCTCCCGCGTGGAGCAAGCGAAGTTGGCCAAGGCTATCTTGAAAAAGAGCTGTTCTTCGAACCGACCCGATGGAGTTCGACGGTGAGCGGTGATCTCGGACAGAGGGAGTTTTCCGGGAACGGACTCGTTGGTGGAGCGAAGGTCGGAGGGCTGGAACTAGACGCCGCAGAGGAATCGTTGGGGTCAGTCATGAGAGGTGGTGACGCACTGGTTCGCCTGAACGACGCGTTCCACCCGGACGCAGTCGTCGTCGACATCCCAGACGGCGTGAGGCTTGGGGCCCCGATCCTGATATACACGTGGCTTCCCGACTCCTTTGAGACACGACCCGCTTATTTCCCACGTACACTGGTGCGTGTAGGGGAAGGATCCGACGTGAGGATCGTAGAGGTGGTTAGTGGTCCTCTAAGAGTCAAAGGTGCGTTGGTCGTTCCAGTCACCGAGATCGTTGTCGGTGACGGGGGCTCAGTATCTTACGTGACCCTTCAGACGCTAGGGTCGAACGTCTGGCATATAGCGCGCTCTGCTTCCAGGGTTGGCGAAAGAGCGAAGCTGAAGTTGTTCACTGTTGGTCTGGGGTCGCACTACGACAGGGTTCGTGTTGACGTGTCGCTTGTCGGGAGAGGTGCGTCCAGTGAGCTCAACTCGGTCTACTTGGGAAGGGATGATCAGGTTCACGACATCCGAACCCAGCAAGACCATAACGCGCCACAGACGACGAGCGACCTCCTCTGCAAAGGGGCGGTTGCCGACAGCTCGCGTTCGGTCTATAGCGGACTTATCCGAATTAGTCACGGCGCGGTTCGTTCCGAGGCGATGCAGACCAACCACAACTTAGTTCTGGACGAGTCGGCTCACGCAGATTCCGTCCCAAACCTCGATATAAAGGAGAACGACGTACGGTGCTCGCACGCTTCGACGGTCGGACCGATAGATGAAGATCGAAGGTTTTACGTTGAGTCGAGAGGCGTACCCCCAGAGACGGCGGAGCGCCTCATAGTCATGGGGTTTTTCGACGACATCGTTTCGAAGTGTCCAATCGAAGAAGCAGACAGCTTCTTACGTGCCGAAGTTGGGAGTGGTCTAAAAGATGCGCTAGGAGAGCTACCAGGATTGCCTAACGCAGCCGATGCCGGCCAGGAGCATCGAAGTGGTTCAACCGGATCTGCCGGGCAGGTGCGCTAGAAGATGGTAGATCGTTTGATCCTGTGCAAGGCGGAAGACATCGAGAGCGGGGAAGTGAAGAGTTTCGAAGTGAACGGGCTTCACATTGCATTGGTCAAGATCGCCGACGAGTTTTACGCAGTCACGGACCGTTGTAGTCACGAGAACTATGCCTTGTCTGATGGTGAGGTGTGGGAAGACGAAGTCGAGATAGAGTGCCCGCGCCACGGCAGTACTTTTGATCTGCGAACTGGAGCACCCTGTTCGTTGCCTGCGACGGAGCCGATTCAAACCTTCGAGGTCGAGATCGTCGAGGACGAGGTGAGGGTGAAGCTCCCGTGAGCAGTGCCTCCAAGGGGTCGATCGGATTGAAAGTCCACGGGCTCAAAGCCGAAGTAGGTGGTCACGAGGTCCTACACGGGATTGATCTCGAAGTTGGCCCCGGAGAGGTCCATGTCGTGATGGGACCAAACGGATCCGGGAAGAGCACTCTCGCACACTCTTTAGTGGGTCGACCCGGGACTAACGTGACGGCGGGAGAGATACGCGTCGACGACGTTGAGTTGACGGGGATGGCGAGCTTCGAGCGCGCACGTGCCGGTCTTGTGGCAGTACTTCAACAACCCGTCGAAGTACCGGGCGTCCTTCTCGAGTCGGTCCTAGTAAGTGCGTTGTCAGGAACCGATCGCGAGCTCACCTTGGAAGGGGTCCGCAGGTGCATGGGAGAAGAGGCGGCGGCGATCGGACTCGAACCCGCAATTCTTAGGCGCCCGTTGAACGTGGATCTGTCGGGTGGCGAGATGAAGCGCAACGAGATGGTCCAGATAGCAGCGTTGCGTCCCAAGTACTGTGTTCTTGACGAGATCGACTCGGGCTTAGATGTTGATGCACTTGGCATGGTCGCTTCCAGATTGGAGCGTGCCACTGGCGAGTGGGGCCTGGGTGTTCTAGCTATCACTCACTTCGAACGGCTCCTCGTGGAGCTCAAGGCCGACGCGGTCCACGTCATGGTAGATGGTCGAATAGTCAGGAGTGGGGGCCCAGAACTCGCGCAGGAGTTAGAGCACACGGGCTATAGGCCGTACGGATAGATCTTTGGATGAGTGAAGCGACACCCCGTAATCGTAGGGAGGGCACAGTGTTTCACTGTGGGCAAGGGCTCTGGACCGAGAAGTTCCTGCGAGCTTCAGCTCAGCTCAGCTCGTCGAGTCCTTGGGAGAGAGCGTTCCAGCTCAGAGTAGCGCACTTGATCCGCACGGGGAACTTTACGACGCCTTGAAGGGCAGCCAGCTCGCCGAGTGCGTCTGAATCGACTAACTCTGGATCTTCAGGTCCCGGTTCGATCTGCCGGCCGTCTTCGTCGGCGTCTCCCAGGGTCGACTGATGGACCGACATCATTGACTTGAACGTGTGGATGAGTCCCCGCACTTCATCCACGGGCTTTCCTTTTACGGCCGATGACATCAGCGAAGCCGAGGCCTGACTAATCGAGCACCCGGTTCCCCCGATCTTTATGTCGGACACAGTGTCATCGTTCACAATCAACGTGACCACTACCTCGTCCCCACAGAGCGGGTTGAATCCCTCCACCCGGTGAGCTGGGGGAACTGGGAGTTCACCTCGATTTCGAGGTGAACGGTAGTGGTCAAGAATTATCTCTCGGTACAGCTCTTCAAGATCTGCCATCAGTCTAACTCCTCGAACTTACGCATTTGCAAACAATCTACCGGCTTCGACAAGTCCCTCGATCAATACGTTTATGTCGTCTTCGCTGTTGTATAGGGCTATCGACGCCCTTGCGGTAGCCGCGACGCCCAGTTTGCGCATGAGTGGCTTTGCACAGTGGTGGCCCGGTCGCACACACACACCGTACTGGTCCAAGACCTGTGCAATGTCGTGTGCGTGTACGTCACGATACGAAAACGACATGACACCGCCACGATCGTCGCCTGCCGGCGGCCCGAATATCCGGCAGTCATCTCCGAGCTTTTCGCCAATTGATTCAAGTGCGAACGCGGTGAGGGATCGCTCGTGACTGCGAATCTGGCCCATGCCGATCGATTGCAGGTAGTCGACCGCAGCGGCGAGGCCGACCGCCTCGGCGATTGGCGGTGTGCCGGCTTCGAAGCGATCAGGTGGGTCGGCCGGCAAGAACTTTTCGGGTTTCACGTCGAGGATCATGCCGCCGCCGCCAAGGAACGGAGGCATTGCCTCGAGGATCGTAGCGTTGGCCCAGAGCACCCCGATCCCTGTCGGCCCCATCATCTTGTGGCCGGAGAACGCCAAGAAATCTGCGCCGAGCTCTTGGATGTCAACTGGAAGATGCGGAACGGACTGAGCACCGTCAACTACGACGAGCGCGCCGTGGTCGTGTGCAACCTTGCTCATCTCGGTAATCGGGTTGATCGTGCCAAGGACGTTTGACATTGCGCTAACGCATACGAGCTTTGCTCCGTCACAGAACTCATCGAAGTTGGACAGGTCCAACCTTCCCGAACCATCAATTGGAACGTAACGCAACTCGATACCAAGCTCCTCGGAGAGCATTATCCACGGGACGATGTTGGAGTGGTGCTCCATTTCGGTCAGGACGACGACGTCGTTTTCCTTCAAGTTGGCGTGACCCCAAGAAGATGCGATCAAGTTGAGTGCTTCAGTCGCGTTCTTGGTGAAGACCACTTCTTCTCCGGGGCGAGTCGCTCCGATGAACCTACCGACCTTTATCCGGGCTTCCTCGTATAGCCGCGTTGCTTCTTCTGCGGTTGCGTATACGCCACGGTGGACGTTTGCATGTGTCGTCTCGTAGTACTTCGAGATTGCATCGATGACCGGCCGTGGGGTCAATGAAGTCGCAGCAGAGTCGAGATAGACGATCCGACGGTCGTGAACCCTCTCAGCGAGGATCGGGAAGTCGCGTCGTAGCTTTTCGACGTCGAGGTAGCCTGAGGCCACCTCGACGTCATCCACCGTCATCGCGCCATCTGTCATATCCATACTCTTGGACCTCAAGTGAGAGCTCTGGTCCTCCACTGGCGACGACCTTTCCGTCGACCAGGATATGCACGTGGTCTGGTTGGAGGTATTCAAGAATTGCTTGGTAGTGAGTGACTACCACTACTCCCATCTCCTGGTTCGACTCTTTGACTAGGTTGACTCCTCGTCCAACAGTTCGTAGAGCGTCTATGTCGAGGCCTGAGTCCGTCTCGTCGAGCACGGCAACGCGCGGTTCCAACAGCGCCATCTGCAAGATCTCGTTTCGCTTCCGCTCACCTCCGGAAAATCCCTGATTCAGATGCCGTTGTGCAAACGATGGGTCCATACCGAGTCTTTCCATCCACTCGCTCATCGCAATCCGAACTTCGAGGATCGACAGGTCGTCTTGGCCTTTGCGGGCGGCGACAGCCTGGCGGAGAAACTGGACTACCGACACTCCGTCGATTGACTCGGGATATTGGAACGCCAGGAAGACCCCTGCTTTTGCTCTGATGTCGGGCGGCCAGAGCGAGATATCTTCACCGCTTAGAGCGATCCTGCCTCGGGTGATTCGGTAAGCAGGGTGTCCCATGATCACGGCCGCCAACGTTGACTTGCCGGCGCCGTTTGGACCCATAAGAGCGTGGATCTCTCCTGAGGCGACGCTGAGACTCACCCCGTGCAGGATCTCGGTTTCATCGACTGCGGCGTGCAGATCTTCAATCTCGAGGAGGGGAGCCACACGACCAGTCTAGCGGGTGCCGCTCGTCGCCCGGCTACCGCTGTGCAGTTCCAGCCAGTACGCTCCGAGTTCGTGGTTGCCCCGTGGACATACTCTGGCAAGGTTGCCTCACTTGGTGGAAGTGGTGGCGCAGTCGTGTTGGTCGACGAGTCGACGTTTGCAATCAGCGATCCAACTGGGGACATCGTTCCAGGCGGCGCACAGGGCCTCTTTGTGCGAGACACCCGCATTCTCTCGCGCCTCGAACTAATGATAGACGGCAAGAGCCTGGAGTCGCTCACCGCAGTCAACTCGGATCCGTTCTCCGCTACTTTCGTCTCTCGTGCGTCACCAGATCCCGGGCACGCGGACTCAACTTTGATGGTTCTTCGATCCAGGTACGTCGGGCAGGGTATGAGAGAAGATCTAACGCTTCAGAACTTTGGCGACGAGCCGACGATCTGCATTATTGAGGCTCTCGTTGACGCTGACTTCGCCAATTTGTTCGCAGTCAAAGAAGGGCGTGCAACCGAACGAAACGGTGACGTCACTCAAGACTTTGACGCTACGACGCTCTCTTTTTCTTACAAGAGAGGATCCGTTACGAGAGGAGTTAAACTTCGCTTTTCAGCTAGCGATGATAGCGACGCAGCCTCGACGGGTCACCTCATGTCGGCGGACTTGAGTATCTCAAAAGGAATGGTACGAGTAAATGTTGTCGTCCCGGCGAGAGGGAAGTGGTCAGGTTGTATGGAGGCGTCTCCGATCATCGAAGAAGAGGTCATCGATCCGCGCTATCGCTGTGGAAAGCCCGTAGAGCGCTCCGCTCCTTCCGAGCGTTTGGCGGAGTGGAGACAGCGCGTGCCACACGTCAGCACCGACCACGAGGGAGTCCGTCGGGTAATTGCACGCAGCGCAGAAGACTTGGGAGCGTTGAGGATATTTGACCCGGACTTTCCAGACCGTGTCGTGCTCGCGGCCGGCGCACCGTGGTTCATGACCGTGTTCGGTCGAGACTCCCTCCTTACGGCGTGGATGGCGCTCTTGGTGGATCCTGACTTGGCGCTCGGAGTTCTCCAGACCCTAGCCCGATTTCAAGGAAAAGAGGTGAATCCACGCAACGACGAGCAACCCGGTCGAATCCTGCATGAGATGCGCTTTGGGGAAGCGGCTTCTCTTTCGTTGGGCGGTGGGAACATCTACTACGGGACAGCGGACGCGACCCCGTTATTTGTCATGCTCTTGGGAGAGCTTCGCCGGTGGGGCCTAGCTGGCGAGATCGTGGACGAGTTGCTCCCGAATGCGGATCGAGCACTCGCATGGATAAGCGACTTTGGAGATCTCGATGGTGACGGATACGTAGAGTACCGCCGAGCTACCGATCGCGGCCTCGCGAATCAAGGATGGAAGGACAGTTGGGATGGAATTCGCTACTTAGACGGGAGGGTAGCGACGGCGCCAATAGCTCTGTGTGAGGTCCAAGCTTACGTCTACGGTGCCTACTTGGCGCGTGCCCACTTCGCCTACGAAGCCGGGGATGCTGAACTGTTCAACAGCTTTCGAACCAGAGCGAACTCGTTGAAACAAGCTTTCAATAGGGATTTCTGGTTGGAGGACAGAGGTTGGCTTGCCGTAGGTCTTGATGCCGATAAGAAGCCGATCGATTCCATGACGTCAAACATGGGTCACTGTCTTTGGACGGGGATACTCGACGAGGAGAAGGCTAAGGAGGTGGCGAGAAAGCTGCTCTCGCCCGAGATGTTCAGCGGTTGGGGGGTAAGAACGTTGGCGTCGTCGATGGGTGGCTACAACCCTGTTAGCTACCACTGCGGGTCTGTCTGGCCCCACGATACGGCAATCGTCGCGGCTGGACTGGCTCGCTACGGCTTCGAAGAGGGAACTCAAAAGCTGGTGATGGCGCTGTTCGAGGCGGCGACTGCCCAGGGCGGGAGGTTGCCTGAGCTCTTCAGCGGCCTCGATCGTTCAGAACTCGAGGTTCCAGTTGTCTACCCGACTTCGTGTTCGCCTCAAGCGTGGTCCGCTGCCTCCCCTCTGCTGTGCCTTAGGACACTGCTCAGATTTGACCCGTGGATACCCTATGGCAAGACCTGGCTAGCTCCGATGGTCCCCCCTGAGTTTGGAAGGTTAAAGGTAGAAGGCATACCGCTTGCCGGAGCGCGAATAGACGTAGAAGTCGAAGACGGCAGTGTTCGAGTAGATGGGCTTCCAGACTCCGTCGAGCTGATCAGCACCCCCCGCCATCCAGCGACCGCGCTCTAACTCACCATCCTCGCTCGATCCACTCGTCGAGGTGGGGGGACTCCGCTCCAATAGTGGTTGATGCGCCGTGGCCCGGGAGGACGAGGGTTTCCGGGGAGAACCGCGCGAACAGCCGTTCTTCCACGGATCGAATAATTGTTGCGAAGTCCGCTCCTTCGAACGACGTGTTTCCCGGCCCCCCTGGGAAGAGCGTGTCGCCAGAGAACAACAGCGGAGTGTTCTCGACTGAGAAGCACATGGATCCTCGGGTATGGCCTGGTGTGGCCGTAGTGTGGACCCTCAGCTGGCCAACCTCGATGACCGTGTCGTCTTCGAGTAACTCGTCATAAGAGGGAAGCATGCTCGCGTCTTCAGGGGTTACAGAGACCGATATACCGGCGTCTCGCAGGGCGGGGACCGCTTGTATATGGTCCCAGTGCCCGTGAGTCTCGATCACTCGCGACACCTGCAAGGTTCTGCAAGTCTTAAGGAGCAGGTCGTGCTCGTCTGCTGCGTCCACGAGGAGAGACTCTCCTGAGCGTCGGCAACGTAAGATGTAGACGTTGTTGTCCATCGGACCGACAACAACTTTGTGCACTTCGCAGCTCGCGTCCTCCCAGATCCTCGCTAGTTCGGGCATAGGACAATAGTTGCACAACTTAGACGTTGGACGGGTATCGGATGTGCCTATAGGTAATTGCCGGGCTGACGTGCAGTTCCTCCAATTCCCGAGATTCGCGTCGCCCTGCGACATAGAGGTTCTGGTAGACATCGTGGAAAGTCGTTATGCTTCTCAGGCGCTACCCACGAGTTATAAGAACGAGAGAGTCACGAGCTGAAGGGATCTCTGATGAACTTTGCTTTCAACGAGGAGCAAGAGGAGTTGCGCCGCGCGGTGAGCCGGTTCTTGGTTGAAAAGTCACCCGAGTCCGAAGTTCGCCGGCTCATGGAGACAGAGGACGGCTACGACCCGGCCGTTTGGGCCCAGATGGCCGAGCAACTGGGCTTGCAGTCGCTCGCAATTCCGGAGTCATATGGAGGGTCAGGGTTCTCCTACGTCGAGTTGACGGTGGTGTTGGAGGAGATGGGGGCCGCTTTGTACTGCGGCCCGTACTTAGCGTCAGTCGTGCTCGCCGCGGGCGCCCTTCTTTGTTGCGCGGACGAAGACGCGAAGAGGGATTATCTGCCGGGGATCGCCGCGGGCAGAAAAATTGCCACTCTGGCCGTTACTGAGGAGAGTGGCAGGTGGGACTTTGAATCTCTGTCGATGTCGGCCGAGAAGGAAGGGTCCGGTTGGGTATTGAATGGGACCAAGATGTTCGTGCTCGACGGCCACATCGCAGACGTGATCTTTGTTGTAGCGCGCTCATCTTCTGGACTGAGTCTTTACTCGGTTGACGCAGATGCCAAAGGCTTGACGAGAACTTCGCTTCCAACGATGGACCAGACCCGCAAGCAGGCACGCTTGGAGTTTTCCGGGACTCCCTGTCGGCTCGTGAGCAAAGAGGGTGGCATAGAAGACGGACTGTCCAAGACGATGGACCTCGTCGCGGTCGCACTCGCAGCAGAGCAAGTCGGAGGGGCTCAGCACTGCCTCGACATGGCGGTTGAGTATGCGAAGACTCGAATCCAGTTCGGAAGACCTATCGGGAGCTTCCAGGCGATAAAGCACAAGTGCGCGGACATGTTGTTAGAAGTCGAGTCCGCGAAGTCGGCGGCATACTACGGCGCCTGGGCAGTCGCGGAGGGTTCAGACGAGCTTCCCGTTGTAGCCAGCCTGGCCAAGTCCTACTGCTCAGAGGCGTATTTCCACGCAGCGGCCGAGAACATTCAGATCCACGGTGGCATCGGATTCACCTGGGAACACCCTGCTCATCTCTACTTTAAGAGAGCGAAATCGTCTGAGCTTATGTTTGGAGACCCGGCTTTCCATCGCGAGCTACTCGCGCAGCGCATTGGCCTGTGAAGTGGCAATCGACGCCTCAATTGCGTCTCGCATCTTCCTCGCTTCCTCGAAGGGGTTATCTGATTCGGTGAGCGAGCGCACGGATACGAAGTGCGTGATTCCTAACGCGAAGAGTTCGCCAACTCGATCGGCGGATACTCCACCGGTGACAAATACCGGCACATCTGCGGACTGTGAGGCGTGTACGGCGTAGGCAGTGCCGGTGCCACTCCTTCCCGGCTTTGTCGGAGTCGCGACGATTGGCCCAGCTGATATGTAGTCAACCGGTTGGTCCAGCGCTGCTTCGAGGTCGCCATCGCAGTGCGTCGAAAGCCCAACGATCGCGTCCTTCCCGACGATCTTCCTTGCAACGGCGACCGGGAGATCGTCTTGTCCGACGTGAACGCCGTCAGCTCCAGCCGCGAGCGCAAGATCTGGCCTGTCGTTCAGTATGAAGGGAACCCCGAGTTCGCTACATAGCTCCTTTAGGAGCACCGCCCGTCTTAGGATGCTGCGATCGTCTAGTGACTTTTCCCGGAGCTGAACGATGTCAACGCCGCCTCTAACGCAAAGGGTGACAAAGTCGGCTAGATCAGGCCTGTCTGGAGTACAGAGATAAAGTCTTCGCTCGGCGAGGTTCCAGTCCATCGGCACCGTCGGATCAACCCGGTTCTAGCGTCACGACTTTGGTGACTCGACTGGGCCGGACTTTTCTGGGCCGGACTTTTCTGGGCCGGACTTTTCTGGGCCGGACTTGGCTGCGCGTTTGAAGGCCCGGACACGCTCAAGGCTCTCTGGATCTGTGACGTCGGCGACCGAGATAAAGGTTTCAGGGGCTCCGTAGGGGTGTGTCGCAGCTTCCCATCCTTTGGGGCGCACCCCAAGTTGCTTAGCTAAGAGGGCAGCAAATATTCGGGCCTTTTGGGCTCCAAATCCCGGTAGCGCCTCCAGTCTTGCAACTAGTTCACGACCGTCTCTTGCGTCGGCCCAAATACTCTCGGCCTTGCCACCGTAGTCTTCTAGAAGCACCTGGCAGACCTGCTGGACTCGACCGGCCATCGACTTAGGGAAACGATGAAGGGCGGGTTTTTGAGAGAAGAGTTCCACAAAGTCGTCGGGCGGCGTCGACGAGACCGTGAGAGCGTTCAACCGCCCACCCAACCGTTCGGCGAGGATCGACGGTGCTTTGAACGCTCGCTCCAGGGGAATCTGCTGATCGAGAACCATCGCTATTAGGAGCGCAAGTGGGTTGCTCGACAAGAGGTCGTCTGCCGATCGGTCGCCGGTCAGATGAAGTGTTGTAGGTCTCATCTCTTGGATCGGAGGTTCAGGAGCCAAATGGGCTCACGGCGTCAGGGTCGACATCGAAATGCTTAATAGCTCGTTCGACCTCACTCGGCTCCAACTTACCGGCCTTGAAGAGCTCTGATAGTACCGCGATGACGACGTGAGCCGTGTCGACTTCAAAGTATCGTCGAAGAGCCTCTCGGGCGTCGGATCGACCGAACCCGTCAGTTCCAAGAGACACGAAAGGTCGCGTGATAAAGCGTGCCAACTGGTCAGGCACCGCACGCATGTAGTCGCTCACCGCGACCACTGGATCACTTCCGCCACCAAGTTTAGTTGTTACCAGCGGAAAGCGAGGGGTTTCGGCGGGGTGCAGGCGGTTGTATCGTTCGACTGACAGTGCTTCGGTTCTGAGGTTCGTCCAGGAGGTGACGGACCACGTGTCAACCGATACGCCCCAGAGGTCCAAGAGGATCTCACGCGCCTGTTGCGCGACTTGCCACATCGGACCGGAAAAACAGATCGTCGCGTGTCTTGACCCCTCTTGCTCGCTCGGCTCTGCGAACCGGTACATTCCCTCGACGACGCCCGCTCGCAGTGCGGACGGATCGGCGTTGGCTGGCAAGGAGGGCATCGGGTACGTCTCGTTGTAGAGCGTGATGTACCAGAAGTGATCCTCTGGATTCGCACCCAGAATGTGGCCTATAGCGTCCTCTACGATGATCGCCATCTCGTATGCGAAGGCTGGGTCGTAGACTTTGGCCGCGGGGTTGGTGGAGGCGAGCAGCGGGGAGTGCCCGTCGTCGTGCTGCAGGCCTTCCCCGAGCAGGGTCGTCCTTCCCGCGGTACACCCGGCCAGGATCCCTCTACCTCTGATATCGCCCAACGCCCACAGGAGATCCCCAACTCGCTGGAAACCAAACATCGAGTAGAACAAGAAGACGGGCAACATCGGCCGTCCCCACGTCGCGTACGACGTCGCGAGCGCGGTGAACGTGGCCAGAGCTCCCGCCTCAGTGATCCCCTCTTGAAGGACCTGGCCTGAGCTGCTCTCCGCATAGCTAAGAGGAAGATCCGCGTCGACGGGGGTGTAGCGCTGACCGTCGGGAGCGTAGATCTTGACCTCTGCGATGATGGACTCGAGGCCGAACGTCCGCGCCTCGTCGGCGACGATCGGTACGACCAACGGGCCGATTTGAGGGTCACGGACCAAGTTTCGCAAGAGACGAGAGAACGCCATCGTCGTAGACACCGATTGCTTCCCCGAGCCGGCCGTGAACGTCGAAAACGCGTCGGGAGAGGGAAGGGCAGGCGACACGGGTCTGATCACCCTGTTCGGGACGGGACCGGCGAGCATCTTTCTCCTCGCCATCAGGTACTCGTATGCCTCGGAGCCTTCGGGAGGGCGGTAGTAGGGAGGGAGGTCCGACTCCAGGGCGGAGTCGGGTATCTCTTCGGCGAGGTGGAGGCGATCTCTTAAGGCGAGGAGCTGGTCTTTGCTCATCTTCTTAATCTGGTGTGTCGCGTTGCGGGCCTCTATTTGAGGTCCCAACGTCCAGCCCTTGATCGTCTTGGCCAGAATTGCCGTTGGAGCCCCGGTCTGTTCCGTCGCGAGTTTGTAAGCCGCGTAGAGCTTGCGGTAGTCGTGCCCACCCCGTGGAAGCGTGCGCAGTTCGTCGTCGGTCAAGTCCTCGACCATCTTTCTCAGCCGGGGGTCCGGACCGAAGAAGTTCTCACGGATATATGCGCCCGACTCGACGGCGTACTTCTGGAACTCACCGTCGACCGTCGTATTCATCTTGTCGAGGAGGACTCCGTCGACGTCACGAGCGAGCAAGTCGTCCCAACGCGACCCCCAAATCACCTTAATTACATTCCACCCGGCACCGCGGAATACAGCTTCGAGCTCCTGGATAATCTTGCCGTTTCCACGCACCGGGCCGTCCAGGCGTTGTAAGTTGCAGTTGACGACGAAGATCAAGTTGTCCAGGTGCTCCCTACCCGCAACTCCGAGCGCGCCGATCGACTCTGGCTCGTCCATCTCGCCGTCTCCGACGAAGCACCAAACCTTGGCCGTCGACGTATCGACGAGGCGACGGTGGTGCAGGTAGCGACTCACGTGAGCCTGGTAGATAGCCGCTATGGGGCCGAGACCCATCGAAACCGTTGGGTACTCCCAGAAGTGAGGAAGAGACCTCGGATGGGGGTAGCTCGGAAGACCGTTCCCACCAACTTCATGCCGGAAGTTGTCGAGCTCGGACTCGGTCAGCCTTCCCTCGACGTAAGCCCGAGCGTAGATTCCCGGAGACGCGTGGCCCTGAAGGTAGACTTGGTCACCGGGCCCCCCGTCGTCTTTCCCCCTGAAGAAATGGTTGAAGCCGACCTCGTAGAGAGCGGCGGAACTCGCGTACGTTGAGAGATGACCACCGATTCCATCGGTTCGAGCGTTGGCTCTCGTGACCATGACCGCAGCGTTCCACCTGATGAAAGCTCGAATCCGACGCTCTAAGTTCTCATCGCCTGGAAACCACGGCTCTTCGTCGGGTGGGATCGAGTTGACGTAGGGAGTAGATACCGTCGAGGGAAAGTCGACCTGCTGGCTACGCGCCCGTTCCAAGAGTTTCATCAACAAGAATCGAGCTCTCGTGCGACCGTGGACGCTGACGACCTCGTCGAACGAGTCGATCCACTCCGACGTCTCCGACGGGTCGATGTCTGGGATCTGGTGGGATATGCCGTCGAATAGCATGACCCTATGTTGGCACCTCTGGGCAACGTTGGAAAGATAGGCCAGAACAGAGTTGTGATACCCGCTTTTCGGATACGATCTGTAAGGATGTGCCGATACCGACTATCTACTCCGACGAGGACTTCTGAGGCGCCCGCCGACGAGCAGGGCAGCCGTGGACTCTGACGAGCGATTTAGCGTTGTTTACACCGACGGATCCTGTCTTGGAAACCCCGGCCCGGGCGGTTGGGCGTGGGTCGTCCCCGACGGCCCGTGCGACAGTGGGTACGATACAGACACCACGAACCAGCGTATGGAGATCACCGCCGCGTTCATGGCCGTGCGTGAGCTGAGCGAGGTCAACGACCCGAGTTCGGACGATCAGCGGGGTGGTCTGACGGTGATCAGCGATTCAACTTATGTCGTCAACTGTTTCGTACAAGGCTGGTGGAAGGGTTGGTATAGACGCGGATGGCGAAACTCCCAGGGAAAGCCGGTCGCGAACCGTGACCTGTGGGAACCGTTCTTGGAACTCGCGCTCGACGAGCGTCGCCGGGTCTCGTTTCGTTGGATAAAGGGTCACTCCGGAGATCGGTGGAACGAAGTCGTCGACGACCTAGCGGTAGAAGCCTCGATGAACGCCAGAGATCTCGCCGCCCACAGGCCCACTCGTCCACAGGCCTAGCTGTGCAGAGGCTCAGCCGCATAGTGTTTGAATAGGCAGGGACGCTCTTTTGACCAAGGTTCCGTAGCTCATAGGCAAATCGAGGGGCGGCAGCGTGCTGACGTGGTTTGCACCTGACTTCGCGATAGAGATCGCTCTCTCAATCAAGCAACATCCGCGGGTTTCCACGACCAGTGGAGGAGTATCTTCCTATGACCGATCCTACCCGTGGAACTGACCGCGCCGGAAGGCGAGCCGGGCGCTCATTAGCCAGGTTGTTTCTCCTGGTCCCTATCTCTTGATCTCTTAACCGCCTACCAAGAGGGCCACAGAGCAGCCGGACCAAGGGCTAGAAGAGCAGCCGCCAAAGAGGATCTCTACTCACCTCTTGGCCCTGGGAGCAGGCATCGAGGACCAAGAAGCTACGAGAAGCTGCATACAAGAGCTACCAGAGGCTCTCTTGCACGAGGGTGTCCCGTCACGGCATCCAGCATAGGGACGTACGCTACGTACGCCTAATACGCCACACGTGACAGCACCCGGATGCGGTAGCACAGTGGTAGGCTGATGGATGCCATGAGCAAGCTCAATAATGTACGACGAAACGGCATAGCGGCCTCGGTCGTCAGCGAAGCCCGGCGGCGCTCTGGCCTCACCCAGCGCGCTCTGGCGGTGCGCGCCGGTACGTCACCCTCTGCCATCGCCGCCTACGAGCTTGGCCAGCGCGATCCAACCGTATCGTCACTTGCTCGCATCATCGCCGCCTGTGGGCTCGACCTGCGCGTCGAGATCCGCGGCACAGGGGGAACAGGCAATAAGGAGTCCGGCGATGGCTGAGCACGACGAGTTCCAGAATCAACCTGCGCCAGAGGGAACCGTCTCGTGGAGGAATCGGACGCCGGAAGAACACGCCGCAGCGTTTCTCGATCTGCTTGATCTTGTAGACGCCACGGGCCGGTATGGCATAGGGAAGGAAGGAGAATTGGAGTTTCCGATCATCGCCAACCGGAAACGGTCGCGGCGATGAGCACTCCTGGCTACGCCGTGGGGCACCTGCGGGATCGAATCCTGGCAATCCACCATGCCCTAGATGACACGGAAGTCGCGCACGCCTTCGGTGGGGCAATCGCTCTCATCTACTATACGGAACCACGAGCAACCAACGACGTCGACATCAACATCTTCTGCACGTCCGAGGAATCGGGACCAGTCCTCGACACGATGGCAGCGCTTGGGATCACTGTCGGGGAAGACCGCCGTTTGTTAGCCGAACGAGACGGACAGGTTCGCCTCAGGTGGAGTTCCGTGTTGCCCATCGACCTATTTTTCGCCAATATGGAGTTTCACAAAGCAATTCGTAGCGCAGTAAATGTCGTCTCGTTCTCAGGAACCACCATCCCTATCATCGCCGAAGAGCACCTTATCGCCTGCAAGGCAATCTTCAATCGCCCGAAAGACTGGATCGACATCGACAATATGCTGCGTGATGCGTTCTCCGATCTTGATGTAGATGAAGCATTGAAGTGGGTGTCTCTTATCTCCGACGAGGATGTTGTCTCCCGGTTGCACCAAGCGCTGGCAGACCACGGATTCACAAACGAGGCCGATTCCGCACCGACCTCGCCCTCATAGGGCTGCGGGGACTTGACATCTCTTCCTCCTCTCGCACCCAACGTGGGGGATCTAAGAGGAAGTTGCCCTGTCAGCTCAACGCGGTGGTGGACCCTCGCTCACCTCGACATCGCGATCGGATTGAACCGAAATGGGTGATCGGATTGAACCGAAATACTCAATCGACCCCGTGGCGCCGGGCATCGTCGGTGGTGACATAGCGATACTGGCCGTTCGCCAGCTCTAGCAGCTCCAAGTAGTTTTGCCCCGGCATGGCAAGAGCGTATCATATTGAAACGGTATTGACTTGGATAACCTACGGACGAGCCGCATCAATCTGAAACAGATCCGCAGCGTATTCCCTTCCGCCAATTCGCAGAGGACGAGCGAATAGATCGTCGGTAGCGCCGCGAGAGTGCCGACGCTATCAGTCGAAGCGAGCAGGAACGTGGCCCGTTCGGCCAAGTACTGTTTCGCCGACCCTCTACCTACTTCCCGGCGAACCGAGGTCCTCGAGATCGAGTTGGAGAAACCCGGCGCCGCCTCCGAACCCTCGTTTGGTGCGCGGGCGGGTTCCGCCATACGATTCGGGGTATGGAGCTAAATGGAATTTCAGCAATTGTCACCGGTGGGGCGTCGGGTCTCGGGGCGGCGACCGTTAGGGCGCTCGCCAACGAGGGGGTTCGAGTGACCGTCTTTGATCGAAACGAGGCCGGCGCAAGAGACGTCGCGGGTGAGGTCGGCGCCAACTTCGTCGCGGGAGACGTGACCGAACCGGCCGACTGCCAAGCGGCCGTCGATCAAGCCGCCTCCGGCGCTCCGTTGAGGATCGCCGTCAACTGTGCCGGGACCGGTTGGGTCGGTCGGGTAATCAATCGAGACGGCTCCCCTCACGACCTGTCGAGTTTCGAGTTCATTCAAAAACTCAACGTAGTCGGTACCTTCAACGTCATGACCAAGGCCGCCTCCGCGATCGCAGAGACCGAACCCGGCGACGACGGCGAGAGGGGGCTGATCGTCAACACCGCTTCGGTCGCCGCGTTCGACGGCCAGATCGGACAGCTCGCGTACTCCGCATCCAAAGGTGCAATAGTTGGAATGACGTTGCCCGCCGCGCGTGACCTCGCCGTCGTCGGGATAAGAGTCATGGCGATCGCGCCGGGCCTCTTCGACACCCCGCTCTTGGCGATGCTGCCCGAGCCTCAGCGTCAGGCGTTGGGTGAGTCGGTCCTTTTCCCGAAACGTTTGGGGATCCCCGCGCAGTACGGCGAATTGGTCGTCGCGATGGCCCGCAACAGCTACTTGAACGCAGAAGTGGTCAGGCTGGACGGCGGTATAAGGATGCCGCCGAAGTGACGCGGTGAAGTACGTCGAAGCCGGTGGTGTGAAGCTCTCCGTGATCGGGCTCGGGACGTGGCAGTTCGGTTCGGGTGAGTGGGCGTACGGGCAACGTTACGCGACGTCGGTCGCACCAGAGATAGTCAGCAGATCCTTGGACCTCGGCGTGAACCTTATCGATACCGCCGAGATCTACGGTTTTGGCAGGTCAGAGGAGATCGTCGGTCGATCGATCACAGAACGGCGACGAGACGTATTCTTGGCGACGAAGCTCTTCCCTCTCGCCCCGTTCGATCCAGTCCTTAAGTCGCGCGTGAGCGGAAGCATGAAGAGGCTGGGAGTCGACGACGTCGACCTCTACCAGCTCCACTGGCACAACCCTGTAGTGCCGCTCAAGATGACCCTTGACGCGCTCGGGCGACTACGTGAAAAAGGTCACGTGAGGAACATCGGGGTCAGTAACTTTTCTCTCCCGTTGTGGGAGGAAGCAGAGCGGGTCGCCAAAGGGCCAGTCATCTCGAATCAAGTCCGCTACAGCCTCGCCGATCGTTCGATCGAGCCCGAGATGATTCGCTGGGCGCAAGACCACGACCGAATAGTAATCGCTTACAGCCCCCTTGGTCAGGGACTTCTTTCGGGAAGATACGACGCCGCGAACGTTCCAAAAGGGATGCGCGCTTCTGCTCCCGCGTTTCTTCCCGAAAACCTCAAGAAAGCAACTCCGCTCATCGAGACCCTCCGTGAGATAGCCAGAGCGCACGACGCGAGTTGTTCTCAGGTCGCTCTCGCCTGGGTCGTGCGTCATCCAAACGTCGTCGTAATCCCAGGCGCCTCGAGCGTCGCCCAGGCCGAAGAGAACGCCGCCGCAGCCGACATCGAGTTGACCGACGCTGAGTTCGATGAATTGGGGGCCGCCTCGGAGAGCTACAATCCTACACGCGGCCTAGCGTCGCTCGGCGCCGTCTTGCGAGTTCGTTCACAGCGTTTCATCGAGAGACTCCGCCGTACGGGCGACGCGTTGAGTGCCTGAGTTCTGCGATTCGACCGAGCCGGGCCGCCCGGCGGCGTCGGACGAGAAGGTGTTCGAGACGACTAGTAGGAGGTGGTAACGACGACGACCGCAGAGACCCACTATGACGTCGTCGTCGTCGGTGGTGGACCCGGTGGGTACGCGACCGCGCTCTACGCTTCCTCCGCCGGGCTCTCCGTCGCGCTCGTCGAACGCGACAAGGTCGGTGGGACGTGTCTCCATCGAGGATGCATTCCGGCCAAGGAGTTCTTGGAGACCGCGTCGGTCTTTCGCAGCGTCTCACGGGCTCGGGACTACGGAGTGAACTCGTCTGTGCAAGAGGTTGACTTCTCTGTCAGCCAGGCGCGCAAGAACACGGTAGTCGAACAGCTCTTTAAGGGGCTCTCTGGACTACTCGTCGGGCGTAAAGTGACCGTCATAGGCGGGATCGCAACGCTCTATCCCGGAAAACTCGTAAAGGTAACGCGTGGTGCGGACGCAGGAGTTGAGATCGTCGGGCGTAACATCGTCTTGGCTCCGGGTTCCATTCCACGCACGCTCCCCGGTCTCGACGTGGACGGACGAATTGTGCTCACCTCTGACGAATTCTTGGACATGAACTCTGTGCCAGAGTCCGCCGCGGTCGTCGGGGGCGGCGCTATCGGTTGTGAGTTTGCCTCTCTCCTCTGCGATCTCGGAACGAACGTGACGATCCTCGAAGCGCTCCCGGCTCTACTAAGCGGGTGTGACCGTGACGTGACAGCCGTCGTCACTCGATCGTTCAAGAAACGCGGGATGGAGATAGCGACGAGCGTGGAGGTGAGGGGCCACCAGCCCATCGAAGGCGGGAGAGGAACCGTCGTTCACTTCGGGGACGGTGAGAGCCGAGAGGTAGACAAGATTGTCGTCTCCGTCGGCAGACGCCCGCGGACCGAAGGCCTCCTTGCGAGCGACACCGGCGTCACGGTCGACGAGCGAGGATTTGTTATCACCGACGCATACCAGCAGACCCACGCCGAGGGAGTTTGGGCCGTCGGAGACGTCGTCGCGGGTACGCCTCAGCTCGCCCACGTGGGATTCGCCGAAGCTATCGTAGCGGTCAAAGGGATCCTCGGTGAGCCGGTCCTCCCGGTCGATTATGAGAAAATTCCATGGGCGATCTACTGCCATCCAGAAGTCGCCTTTGCCGGTCTGACCGAGGACGCGGCGACAGAGAGAGGCTACGACATCGTCACGATGAAGGATCCGTTCGGCGGCAACAGCAGAGCCCGGATCATAGGGGAGACCGAAGGGATGGTAAAAGTCGTCGCCGAACGCGCTCCCGACGGATCGACTGGGAGGATACTCGGCGTTCACATGGTGGGGCCATGGGTAACCGAACAACTCGGCGCAGGCTACCTGGCTCTCAACTGGGAGGCGACGCCGGCCGACGTCGCCCAGTTCATCCAACCCCACCCGACGTTGTCAGAAACATTCGGAGAAACGATGCTCGCACTCACAGGAAGGGGACTTCACATTGGCTGACATAACGATGCCACAGCTCGGAGAGACGGTGACCGAGGGGACCATCACCCGGTGGATGAAGTCCGTCGGCGAACAGGTGGCGGTCGACGAACCACTCTTCGAGGTCTCAACCGACAAGGTCGACACAGAGGTCCCCTCGCCCGCTAGCGGCGTACTGAGTGAGATCCTCGTGCCCGAAGGAGATACCGTCGACGTCGGCGTCCGCTTAGCGGTCATCTCCGAGGCGACCACCGGGGTTGGGGCCCCGACCGCCGCCGTCGACCCAACGACTCAACGCTCACCGTCGGCCCAGGTCCCACCACCACCGGCTCCGCCGTTTGTGCCCCCCCCACCGCCACCACCTGTACCGCCGCCGCCACCGGCAGCACCACCGACACCGGCCGTCGAGTCACCAACTCCCGTTACCCCCGGCGTCTCGCCGTTTCCACCTCCAGGCCCTGAGGGCGCGCGGATACTCTCGCCGGTAGTGAGGCGGCTGCTGACCGACAACGGTATCCATCCCGACGAAGTGAACGCGACGGGGCTCGGCGGGAGGATAACCCGCGAGGACGTGCTAGCGGTCATCGACGCGAGAAAGGTTCGTGAGAGTGGTGGAAACCCCGATCCGTGGGTGAATGCTGTTAACCCGCCGCCACCACCACCACCACCACCACCACCACCGGCATCGGCTCCACCGTCGCCCGTTCCTTCGGGGACAGTTGCGCTCAGTAACACCCCGAGCGTGTCAGCGACGCCGTCGGCAGTACCGCGGGTCGCTCCGGCGATTGAAAGTTGGCCCGCAGCAACCGACAACGTCGTCCCGTTTTCAAACATGCGCAGGCGTACCGCCGAGCACATGGTCCGTTCCAAAGCGACGTCTCCACACGCGTTCATCGCCAACGAAGTCGACTTTGAGTCGGTCGAACGAGTGAGGAGGGCCTGGGGCGAGCGCTTTCGGGCTGAGGAGGGGTTCTCTCTTACGTACCTGCCGTTCGTCGCTAGAGCGAGCGTGGAGGCACTGAGGAGCTTCCCGAACCTGAACGCCTCTGTCGGGGAAGACTCCCTGATAGTTCACCAAGAGGTAAATTTGGGGATCGCGGTGGACCTTGGGCATGAAGGCCTGATCGTCCCGGTAATCCACCGGGCCGAAGAGGTCACACTTCGAGGTATAGCTCGCAGGATTCGGGACCTCGCAAACCGCGCGAGGACTAGGCAGCTCACGGCCGACGACATATCCGGTGGGACGTTTTCGATTACCAACGACGGGCCGTTCGGCACGTACTTCACCGTGCCGATCATCAACCAGCCTCAAGTTGGGATTCTTGCGACCGACGGGATCAAGAGACGCCCCGTCGTAGTCGAACTCCCAGACGGCACCGAGTCGATCGGGATACATTCCACCGGACTCCTCGGGATGAGCTGGGATCACCGCGCAGTTGACGGAGCGTACGTCTCGTCGTACTTGGCTCGGGTCGGCGAATTGATAGCTTCTCGCGACTGGGAAGCCGAGCTCTAGGCCACAGCGGCGATGCTCCGTGTGCGCAGGTTGGGAAGGGTAGCTTACCAAGACGCAGTATCGTTCCAGAGGGCTCTTGCGACGCACGGTAACGACGAGTACTTGCTGTTGTTGGAGCACCCCCACGTTTACACGCTCGGGGTACGTGCCGACCCAGCTCACGTCCTAGTCGACCCAGAGTCCGTCGGGGCGGACCTCGTAACGACAGACAGGGGAGGCGACGTCACGTATCACGGCCCCGGCCAGGTCGTCGTTTACCCGGTTGTCTCCTTGGAAGAAGATCCTGGTTCAGGTCCCAGACACGTCCACAACCTCGAGAAGGTAGTTGTGAGGGCTCTTCAACGAATCGGAGTTCCAGAGACGGTAAGAGGCATCGGGACCCTCCCGGGCTATCCGGGCGTCTGGTTGGGGACCGACTCTGATCGTCCTAGAAAAGTTGCCGCGATCGGCGTGAAAACTGTTCGATCCGATTCGGGAGTTAAGCGCTCTCTTCACGGAGTAGCGGTAAACGTCGACTGTGACATGAAGATGTTTTCACACATCGTACCCTGTGGGATCCATGAGTACGAAGTCACCTCACTTGAGGAAGAGGGATTTAAGACCACGTTTCAAGACGTCTTGAACGCTCTCGAGGTAGAGAGCGTTCGACTCTGGGGAGGAGCGGGGGTTGATCGTGGAGGTGAAAAAAGTGAGCACACGTCCGATCAATCTGTTCCGGGAAGCCCTCCCGGTCCCGGTCCCGGTCCCGGTCCCGGTCCCGATGCCGCTTGCGCGACGCCCGGGCAACTTTCGGTCCCGGTCGCGATGCGTGGGCGTTTGCGTCGTGCCGGCGTCGACGCGGACTTAGCTAAGCCGGTCAGTGAGCGCAAACCTGAGTGGCTCCGTGCGCCGCTCAAGATCGGCCCTCAGTACCTGGCTACCGGGCGCACGCTCAACGGGCTCGGCCTCGTCACGGTGTGCGAAGAGGCGGGATGCCCCAATATCTACGAGTGTTGGGCTGAAGGGACCGCTACGTTCATGGTGAACGGGGATCGTTGTACGAGGGCGTGTGGATTCTGCCAAGTCGACAGCCGCCGCCCCTTGCCGGTAGATCCAAGTGAGCCCGAGAGAATCGCTCGATCCGTCGAGTCGATGAATCTCGCCCACGCGGTGGTGACGTGCGTGGCCCGTGACGACTTGGCCGACGGAGGCGCAGGTGCGATCGCCGAGAGCATCAACGCGATCAGGAGTTCGAGTCCCGCGACGC
>JAJYQJ010000104.1 GCA_021794655.1 Actinomycetes bacterium
TCCGACCGGAGGCCTCGGTGGGCGCGGCAGATCACGGGTTTTGCGGGCCTTGACCGCTTTATAGGCCGATACCGAGGATGCGTCTGTTGGTAGTAGGGATTCATCACGAGCGGCCGGACTGCGTCGTGTTCGTCGCGGGGACCGGTACCGACGTCGGCAAGACCTGGGTTGCGTCGCAACTAATCTCGAAGTTCAAGTCGTTCGGCCACTTTGTATTCGCACGCAAACCCGTCCAATCCTACGACGCCGACGGTCGTCTCGACGAGCTCGACGCTGTCGTACTTGCGCGTTCAAGCGGCGAGGATCCTTCACAGGTATGCTCCCCGCAGCGCAGTTACGAAGTCGCGATGGCGCCACCGATGGCCGCACGAGTCTTGGACAGACCTCCGTTCACGCTCAAAGACCTTGCAGAGGAATTGCGCTGGCCCGAGCGGAGCGAGACTGGTCTCGCTTCAATCGGAGTAGTCGAGTCGGCAGGGGGAGTCCGCTCGCCTATCGCCGAAGATGGGGACACGGTGGATCTGGCTTGTCAACTCGATCCCGAGGTAGTCGTGTTAGTCGGAGACGCCGGACTCGGTACGCTCAACTCCGTGCGACTCAGCGTTGACGCGCTGAAGACCGCGCTGGGCGGTGCACGTGGGCCGAGGGGCACGAAGACCGAGATACTCGTAGCGCTCAATAGGTTCGATGTCACCTCGGAGCTACACAGGCTCAACGCCCGTTGGTTGAGGGAAGTGTACGGACTAGAACTATTCGTCGTTCCAGGAGACGTCGACGGACTCGTTCGCCGCATCCTTGGTCTCATCTCCAGATGACGCCCGCAGATACAGGTCTTAGCGACAGAGCAACCGCGTGATGAAAGCGGCAGCAGCCGTCAGTCGGGTCGGAGTTCTCCGTGGGCGCGGCATCGAGCTATCCACGCGCCCGGAGTAACCGTCACCGTCAACCATAGCCCACAGAACCGGCAGTACCGAGGGGGATCGAGGCTACGCCGACACCCACCGCACTCAGACGATCGCCTACCGCATCCATCGCAGAACTGCGCGACGAGTCGACCTTCGGTCCCCTGAGCCGACGAAGTCCCCTGAGCCGACGAAGTCCCCTGAGCCGACGAAGTCCCCTGAGCCGACGAAGTCCCCTCCGGAGTTCCCATCTAACCGGGCAGCGTCGATCGGGTCAGATCGCGACGCTCAGCGAGTCGATCGGCATGCGCAGATCTGCGAGCATCTGGAGGTCCTCTTCGGGGGTACGTCCCAACGTTGTGAGGTAGTTACCGACGATAAGCGCGTTGATTCCCGCCGTCATCCCGACAGCCTGGAGATCTCTCAAGGTGACCTCACGCCCTCCCGCGTAGCGCAGGATCGCCCACGGGAGGGCGAGGCGGAACATCGCGATCCAACGGATGGCTTCCCAGGGGTCAACGATTGGACGGTCTCCGAGCGGCGTCCCTGGACGAGGGTTCAAGAAGTTGATCGGGACCTCGGCTGGGGCGACGGAGCGCAACTCCTCTAAGAGTTCGATTCGTTGGGCGTCGGACTCTCCCATCCCAAGGAGTGCACCGCAGCAAAGGTCCATCCCGCTCTCGCGTACGACGTTGCACGTCTGAACTCGATCTTCCCAGCTGTGAGTTGTCACGACGTTGTGGAAGTACGAGCGCGCCGTCTCGAGGTTATGGTTGTAGCGGTGTACGCCACTTTCCGCCAAAGCCTTTGCCTGGTCGGCGTTTAGAAGCCCCGCACTGACCGACACGTTTAGACCCGTTTCTTTCTTTACGAGCGGGACGAGCTCCAAGATGCGATCGAGCGTACGCTGATCGGGTCCTCTGATCGCGAGGACGATGCAGAATCCAGACGCGCCCGACTCTTTTGTCTCTCGGGCGGCCCGTAGGACGTTCTCGGTATCGAGGAACGGGGTGGCTTTGACGGTCGATTCGAACTGAGACGACTGCGAGCAGAAGTTGCAGTCCTCAGGACAAGCCCCGGTCTTCGCTGAAACTATTCCTTCCAGGTCGACGGCTGGGCCACACCACTGGAGGCGGACCTCGTGGGCGAGCGAGGCGAGCGCACTTACGGCCGGGTCTGGGACCTGGGACAGTGCGGTGAGTTCGTCGTGGTCGAGCTGCCGCTTTTCGTCGAGTAGCGCCTTCTTCGCGACGTCGATGAGTTCGCGCTGTTCTGTGTCGACGTCGGCACGGCTGGCCGAACCCTGCGAGTCGGTGCTACGCATTAAGGACTGGTCTATTTGGTTAGCCACGTGAGACACGCTATAGCCGGGAGGCTCCCCGGCGGTAATCAGCGGTGTAAAGGCCGACGATGAGCGTAGATAAGGTTGGAGCTTATGAGAGGAGGCCGCGGTGGCCTGGGATTTCTCTACCGAATCCGAGTTCGAGGAAAAGCTTGCGTGGATGAGGGGCTTCATCGACGACGAGATCTTGCCGTTAGAAACCCTCGAACTCTCCTACGACGAAGTACTTAGCGTGATCCGTCCGTTGCAAGACGAAGTCAAGACGCGCGGCCTTTGGGCCGCACACCTGCCTCCGTCGCTCGGCGGGATGGGGTTTGGTCAGGTCAAGCTCGGGCTCATGCACGAGATCTTGGGAAAGTCGGCGTTTGCGCCGGTCGTCTTCGGCAACAACGCGCCGGACTCGGGTAACGCCGAGTTGCTCGCGGTCGGCATTGAGTCGAGTGGGAGGGAAGACCAGCGCTCGAAGTGGCTTCAACCTCTCCTCGACGGAAAGCTGCGCAGTGCGTTCTCGATGACCGAGCCCGACACCGCGGGGTCCGATCCGACCCTTCTTTCAACATCGGCTGTTCGTGACGGAGACGAGTACGTGATAAACGGCCGGAAATGGTTCACGACGAACGGATCCGTCGCCGATTTCCTTATCGTTATGGCGGTAACGAATCCCGACGTTCATCCCTACGAGGGGTCTTCGATGATCGTGGTGCCGGTCGAGACGGCGGGAGTACAGATCGTGCGAGACGTCCAGAGCATGGAAGATCCGACGGCGCCGTTCAAGAAGTTCGGGAACCACGCCGAGATCGTCTACGAGGACGTCAGGGTGCCGGTCGAGAACCTGATCGGGAAAGAAGGAGAGGGGTTCGTCCTCGCTCAAGCACGGTTGGGACCGGGGCGGATCCACCACTGCATGCGCTGGCTCGGACAGTCGCGCAGGGCGTTCGACATGATGTGCGAGAGAGCCGTATCGCGTTACGCGCACGGGTCGATGCTTTCCGAAAAGCAGACGGTTATGAACTGGGTCGCGGACTCCGCGGCGGAGATGCAGGCTGCCCGGCTGATGACGTTGCAGGCCGCCTGGAAGATAGATACGCAAGGGGCGGCGGCCGCGAGGATCGAGATCGCGATGATCAAGTACTACGGTGCGGGAGTCTTGTACAACGTCATCGACAGAGCGATTCAAGTCCACGGCGCACTCGGGTACTCTTGCGACCTTCCCCTCGAGGCGATGTACAGAGCGGCTCGGTCCGCGCGGATCTACGACGGCCCAGACGAGGTCCATCGCCAGACCGTCGCCCGCCGGACGCTTCGCAACTACTCGCCCAAAGAGGTCCCTTCGGAGCACATCCCGACGCGTAGAGACGCCGCGAAGCGCAAGTTCGCGGAGCTACTCACGACGCTCGACAACTGAGCCTCGAACGGACGCAGGAAGACCGGCGAAGGAAGACCGGCGAAGGAAGACGGACGCAGGAAGACCGGCGAAGAAAGGTAGGATGACACCGTGACGCTCGGACTAGAACTCGGACCGCTCGAGGGCCTCGTTGGCTCTTGGGAGGGCGAAGACGGATTGGACGTATCCTACGCGAACAGCGTCGACAAGATATTGGAGACGCCGTACCGGGAGAAGGTCACGTTTTTGGCGTTCGGCCCCGTCGAGAACGGACGCCAAGTCCTCTACGGACTCGACTATCGGATGGAGGCCTGGAGGGACGGAGAGGGCGATCCTTTCCACGCAGAGGTCGGCTACTGGCTGTGGGACGCCGCGGCGGGCCAGGTCATGCGCTGCTTCATGGTTCCCCGAGGAGTCGTCGTGCTGGCGGGTGGACAAGCGACGCCTGGCGATCGCACCTTTCACCTGGAGGCCGATATCGGCTCGACGAGTTACGGGATACTCTCGAATCAATTCCTTGCGACCGCGGCCCGCACGACTCGTTACGAGGTGAGCGTCAACGTGGGAGACGCGACGTTCTCCTACGAAGAGACGACGACGATCGAGCACGCCCGTGTCGAGCGGACAGTTCTACACACAGACCGCAATACGTTGCGGCGTGTCGACGCCGCCTCTTAGCCAGCCACCGACGCGGCCAGCCGTCTCCTAGCGAGCTACCGACGCGGCCAGCCATCTCCTAGCCAGCCACCGACGCGGCCAGCGAGCATCGCCGAGTATCGCTGGGGGTCTGGGTATCGCGAGTCGCGACGACGCCGAAGCGTATAGTTGACCGGTGGCAGATAAGCGTACGAGGGGCCGCCCGCCGAGGAGGTACGGATCGGCGATCTATAGAGCGATGATCGGCCGCGAGCTGTCGGTGAAGGAGCTCGCGAAGGAACAGATCACCCCCGTGGAGGGTCTCTCGGCGCTGTCGCTCGACGCGCTGACGTCGGTCGCGTACGGACCCGAGGCGATACTCGTCGTGTTGGCGACGGCGGGCGTCGGGGCCCTCCGTCTGATCCTGCCGATCACGATTGGGATCGTCGTGCTCCTAGCGCTGCTCGTAACGTCGTATCGCCAAGTGATAGACGCGTACCCGAAGGGTGGGGGAGCGTACGCGGTCTCGCGCGAGAACTTCGGACCGAGGACCGGTCAGGTCGCGGCGGCGGCGTTGATCGTCGACTACACGTTGACGGTCGCGGTGTCGATAGCGGCGGGAGTCGGGTCGTTGACGTCGGCGTTCCCGTCGCTCATCCCCGAGACGGTGCCGATCTGCCTTGGAATCCTTGGCGTGATCACGTTGTTAAACCTGCGTGGGTTGGGCGACGGCGCCCGGGCGTTTCTCCTCCCGACGTTCATGTTCATCGTGGGGCTCTTCGCGGTGATCGTTGTCGGACTCGTCCATCCGTTGGGGCTCCACGAAGCCCAACCGGGGAAGCCGATACTCGGACCGCCGGGGCTTTCTACGATCGGTATCCTTCTCGTGTTGAAGGCGTTCTCGGCGGGGTGCAGCGCGCTCACCGGTGTGGAGGCGATCGCGAACGGCGTGCCGCTGTTCAAAGAACCGCGGGTCGTCCGGGCGAAACGGACCGAGCTACTCCTCGGTGTGATCCTCGGGGCGATGCTGCTTGGACTCGCGGAGTTGAGTAACCGGTTCCACGTGGAGCCGCGGACGACACAGACGGTCTTGAGTCAGATCATGGGATACGCGGTCGGGCGGCACTTGGCGTACTACGTCGTGTCGTTGACGATCACGGTCGTCCTCGCGCTCGCGGCGAACACGTCGTTCGGGGGCCTTCCGGTACTCACGAGTCTCCTCGCTCGCGACCGGTACCTACCGCGGCTCTTCGCGGTACGTGACGACAGGCTTGTATTTGGAAACGGGATCTGGGCGTTGACGGTTCTCTCGGGAGTGCTGCTCGTCGTCGTGAAGGGAAACACGAACGCACTCATACCGATGTTCGCGATCGGCGTGTTCACGGGGTTCACGCTCGCCCAGGGCGGTCTCGTACTCCACTGGTGGCGGCTACGACCGACGAGTTGGAGGCGGCGGGCAACCCTGAACGGCGTCGGGTCGGTTGTCACGGGCGTCGCGACGTTAGTGTTCATCTTCTCGAAGTTCACCGAGGGGGCGTGGGTGGTCGTCGTCGCGGTTCCGCTGTTGATCGTGCTGTTTCGCCGGATCGAGGCGTACTACGTCGCTAGCGACGAGCAGTCCGGCGTAGGAGTCGTTCCGAGCGTCCCGGAGGGCAAAGATACCTTGGTCGTCGTCCCCGTGACGCGGGTGTCGCGCCTGACGTCTCAAGTGTTGAGCGAGGCGCTATCGCTTAGTAGCGAAGTGATCGCGGTGACGGTGGTATTTGACGGAGGAGATGAGGGAGGCCACGAAACGGTCGAGGCCGACTGGGAGAGGTGGCATCCAGGGGTGCGGCTAAACGTCGTACACACCGACCACGCGTCGGTCGTGCGTCCGATCGTTGCGTTCGTCGACGACCTCATCGCAAAGTCGAACGATCAGATCGTCGTGTTAATCCCTGTCGTCGTTCCCGAAAGGCTCCGTTACCGGATCCTTCACAACCAGACAGATCTCGCGCTCGCGGCGGCCCTCAGAAGAAGGCCCGGACTCGTCGTCGCGCGGGTCCCAATGTCAATCGACGCTCGCAACCGGTAGAGTTCGCGCGGACTTCGTTTCATAGCGTGACCGCGGTTACGTCGCCCGTTGCCGCCCGATATCCGTGTACGCCTCGTCGCTGGTTCCACTACCCATTAGAGCTGCTCGACGCCACGTTCGTTCGGTGCAACAGTTCGTTTACGAGCTGACCGGTGAGATGTCGTAAGCTCGAGTTGACACGAGTGGCGTCGTGGCCGGGGCCTTAGACGCCACTGGTCGGAACTGATCCACAGATGAGGAGGGGCAAGTGCGAGTACTACGAGAGGTAAAGACGTTCGTCGGGGTAGTCGCTGTCATACTCGCCAGCGCAGGCTTAGTTGTACTCGCGCCTCTTACAACGAGTCCCGCAGGGGCTACGGGTACAGGGTGGCGGGTCAGTGCGAGCTATCCGGCGGTCCCGGGGACCAACGCCGTAGCGTGTCCGTCGACTACGACTTGCTACGCGGTTGGGTACAACAGCTCGAACGCCGGAGACATCCTTGCCACCACGAACTCTGGGGCTACGTGGACGTCTCAGTCCATCCCCTCCGGCACCGGTTACCTCACCGCTATAGCGTGTCCGTCGACTACGACCTGTTACGCGGTTGGGCAGAGCACCTCACCTTCTGGAGACATTGTTGCAACCACGAACGCCGGGGCTACGTGGACCTCTCAGTCCCTGCCCTCTCCGACCAGTGACGTCGGCACCATATCGTGTCCGTCGACTACGACCTGTTACGCAGTTGGGTACAACAGCGCTACGGGTGCCGCAGAGATCCTTGTTACCACGGACTCAGGGGCCACATGGATCTCTCAGTCCGTGCCTTATGGGGCCACCAGCGGCCTCGACGGTATTGCATGTCCGTCGACTACGACCTGCTACGCTGTTGGGCACAACAACAGTTCGGGGTACGGAGAGATACTTGCCACGACGAACTCTGGGGCTTCGTGGACCTCTCAGCCCCTGCCCGCTGGGACCAGTGACCTTTATGCCGTAGCGTGTCCGTCGACTACGACCTGTTACGCGGTTGGGGAGGACACTGCTGGATATATTCTTGCCACGACGAACGCTGGGGCCACGTGGACCTTTCAGTCTCTGCCCTCAAGGGCGAGCAGCCTGTACGGTGTAGCATGTCCGTCGACTACCACCTGCTACGCTGTTGGGTACAACAACGGCTCGGGCTCGTTGTCCGGTGACATCTTTGCCACGACAAACTCTGGGGCTACGTGGACGTCTCAGTCCATCCCCTCTGGGACTGGTTACCTCACCGCCATAGCGTGTCCGTCGACTACGACCTGTTACGCGGTTGGGCAGAGCACTGCTGGATATATTCTTGCCACGACGAACTCTGGGTCTACGTGGGCCTCACAGTCCCTTCCCTCTGGGATCGTTGACCTTTCGGTCGTAGCGTGTCCGTCGACTAGCACCTGCTACGCGGTTGGGTACAACAACAGCGCGGGTGCCGGAGTGATCCTTTATACCGTGAACTCTGGGGCTACGTGGACTTCTCAGTCCGTGCCCTCCGGCACATATAGGTTCAACGGCATAGCGTGTCCGTCGACTACGACCTGTTACGCGGTTGGGGAGAACACTGCTGGATATATTCTTGCCACGACGAACGCCGGGGCCACGTGGACCTTTCAGTCTCTGCCCTCTGGGACTATTGGCCCCTCCGCCATAGCGTGTCCGTCGACTACGACGTGCTACGCGGTGGGGTATGGCGAGATCCTTGCCACGACGAACGCTGGGGCCACGTGGACCTTTCAGTCTCTGCCCTCAAGGGCGAGCAGCCTGTACGGTGTAGCATGTCCGTCGACTACCACCTGCTACGCTGTTGGGTACAACAACGGCTCGG
>JAJYQJ010000083.1 GCA_021794655.1 Actinomycetes bacterium
CACCGTGGCTCTCTCTTGTGCTACTTCCACCTTGGTCTTGCCCTGCAAGACGACCGTCCTCACTTGAAGAGCTGTGACTGATCGGCGCGAAGCTTGCAAGATAGCGTGGAGACGGGGAGAAAGGAGTCGAAAGCTCAGACCAGTTTTCTCCATCGAACAACCAAGTCGAAGATGACGGACCACTTGCCGTCATCCCGCCAAAGAGGACGTCTTGATGGACTGCTCGGTCGTAGGTGAAAGAGGCGCCGTAGAGTGGAGGTGGGGAGGTCTTTGGTGTGGCTTGCTTCCAGGTGTGTCCGTCAAAGATCCAGGTCTCATCTGAGACACCAAGGGGACCTCTGCCACCGAAGAGGACGAGGCTCTTACCGTTCGCTCCATCCGAGCTATTGTTATGACTATCTCTACGCGTTGGCGCTTCAGCTATCGAGGCTTCGCTCTTTGGGGTTATGAGAACCGGGGGCACCCTGGAGGGATAGTCATAGAGCTCAGAGAACCAGTTGGAATCCCAGGAGCGATCGGAACGCTATTAGCGGAGGAGGACTGGAGAGGACCCGGGGCAGAACCCTGGGCTGGAAGTACCGGGACTACTACAATCACAGATGCAAAGAGAGCGAACAAGAGCTTTGCACGGACCGCCCTCACCTCTGCCCGTTCCCCTGCTGCCTGCCTCGAGATGATCATCTCGCCCCCTCCTTCGCCGATCCGATCGTCGACGCTATCGAAATATCCTAAAGAAGCGCTCATGAGGCGTCAAGGGGAACGGCGGTACGGGCTCGAATCGCTCGTCAGACTGTGGTTAACGAGATCTCGTCCAAGATAGCGTTGAGTTCGTCGGGCCTCTCCAACATGACCATGTGCCCCGATCCCTCAAGAACGGTGAGCTGCGCGCCGGGAATCTTGCGTGCGACGAAACGTGCCATACGAGGTGGCGTCAAGAGGTCGCGTGACCCGACGACGACTCTCGTCGCGATGTCGATCGACGAAATCTCTCGATGGACGTCGAAACTGAGCAGCGGGTCGAGGATCTCGCCCATCGCGGACGGCGACATCGCTCCGATGATCGAGCGCGCGAGTTCGATCCCCGCAGGATCTGGATTAGCGCCGAACGAGGCCCTCGAAACCCAGGCGGCCGCGTCGTCTTGTGGCGGGAGGAGCCCCTTTCCGTGGCGCTCCATGTATCCAAGCGCTCTTCTGGCTCCTCCACCGAGGAACGAGACCGCTCGTGTTCCAACTCCGCGGGTTGGAACGAGAGGTCCCGCCGACGTCGCGACGAGCACGAGACCGGCGAGTCGTTCCCCGGCGGCGTCGGGGTGGTTGAGCAAGAGGGTCTCGGCGATCATCCCGCCCATCGAGTGCCCGACGAGGACCGCGCCCGAGATCGCAAGCTCGTCGAGGACCTCGAGGACGTCTCGGCCCATCCGGTCGAACGTCAACTCTTCGTCTCCGACGGTCGACTGGCCGTGGGCACGCAGGTCGAGTGCGACGACCCTGTGCGAACCGGAGAGATCTCGGAGCTGCCTTGGCCAGATCGCGGCGCTGAGCGTCACTCCGTGGAGGAGGACGATCGGCGGGCCGTCCCCGGACTCGACGACGTGGATCCTCCCACCGTCACTCACGTCGACGAACCGATGCGTCAACGTTGCGGGCAGCGCGAGACCTGCGCGGGCGATCGCCGACTCGTCGGCTCGCCACGACTTCACGAGGCGCCGCTCCGCCGCGTAGAGAACCCCGGCGCCGACGCCGATAGCGGCACCGACGCCGGCGACGATAGCCCGACGTCTTATCCGCACTCCGATACCTCCGTCATGACCGCTACATTAGCTACAGGCGAGTCGTCGGTCACGGCCCCAACCCCGTTCGCTAGTTCCATCGGAAGAGGCGGTCTTGGGCGATCGGGGGGGCGGTCGTCACGTCACGGTCGGGTCCCGGTCCGCCGAGATATACCCTCGGGACCCGCCGCCCGATTCCACAGAGGATCTCGTAACTGATCGTTCCGAGCAGATCGGCCCACTCGCGAGCGGTGATCTCCTCGTCGAGTTGACGTCCGAGGAGAACGACGTCGTCCCCCGGCGTCGGCGGCGGGCCACCCCCGCAGTCGACCATCAGCTGATCCATCGTGATCGTTCCGGCGATCGGATACCGGCGGCCACCTATTAGAACCTGGAAGCCCGCCTCGAAGAGCTTGCGGGGTACCCCGTCGGCGTACCCAATCGGTATCGTCGCGACGAACGCGTCGGTCGGGAGAGGACGCAGGAGTCCGTAAGAGACGCGGTCGCCGGCGCGCAGCTCCCTAACAGAGGCGACCTTCGCGTGGAGTGACATCACCGGCTCGAGCGTTCCGATCGACTCCGGCAACTCGATCACCCGAGCGTCCCCGGGCAACTCGCCGTAGAGGGTGATCCCACAACGAACCATGTCCATCCGCGACGCGGGGTAGGCGATCGCGGCTGCGGAGTTCGCGGCGTGGACGAGCGCCGGCGTCGCGCCGGACTGTTCGAGCGCGGAGACGGCGTCGCCCAAGCGGTCGAGTTGGAGCTCGGTGAACTCCGCGTCCTTCGACGCCGATCCGTCTGCGACCGCGAGGTGTGTCCACACGCCCTCGAGAGTCAACATCGGTTCCGCACTCACCGCTCTCGCGAGATCGCCGACCTCAGACGGGTCCGCCCCGACACGATGCATCCCCGTATCGACCTTCAGATGGACGGGCACCCTCCGGCCCAACGCCCGTGCGGCCGCCGCCGTCCTAACGACACCACCTTCGCTGTAGAGCGTCGGCGTCAACCCACCGGCGACCGCCGTGTCGAGCGCGTCGTAGGGGGGTTCGGAGAGCACCAACACGGGTGCGGTGATACCCGCTTCGCGGAGCTCTATCCCCTCTTCGACGAGTGCAACCGCGAGCCCCGCCGCGCCCCCCGCGAGCGCCGCCGACGCGCAACGGACGGCGCCGTGTCCGTACCCGTCCGCTTTGACGACCGCGCAGAGTGCCGCCGGAGAGACGAGTGCGACCAACTTCGCGGTGTTTCGCGAGAGTGCTCCGAGATCGATCTCGGCCCAAGCCGGTCGAACCGTACCGTCGCCCACGGGCCTAGCGACCTCGCCTCGGACGCTCCCCGGAGAGCCAGCGAGAAACGAGACCGGGGAGGTCTCCTGCGACGAGTCCTTCTCCGGGGCCTATCGAAGCGGCCCGTCCGTGGACGTGCGCCGCGAACGCCGCAGCTATGAACGGCTCGAGCCCGCGTGCGATGAACGCGGCGATCATCCCGGACAACACGTCTCCCGTCCCCGCCGTCGCCAACTTCGAGGACCCAGAGTTGACGAGCAGGACTCTCACAGGGGTGCCTTCATCCAGTGCCCCTCCCGACCCTCGACCGCTCGGCACATAAGCGATCGTCGTGAGCGAACCTTTCAACAACACGGTCGCCGCGCACGCTCGAGCGATCGTGCTCGCGGCGGCGATCCGGTCCGCACCGGGAGCTCTCTTCGCGAGCGCCGCGTACTCCCCGTCGTGGGGCGTTAAGACCGTCTCATGTGATCGCGACGTCGCGACCCTCCTGAGGGCGTCTACGCCGTCGAACGCGGCGAGCGCGTCCGCGTCGACGACGACGGGAACGGGTGCGCGCTCAATCACCTCGAGGATCTGAGAGCGGCTCTCGGGCGACCGCCCGATCCCAGGACCTATCACGAGCGCCTTGCAGCGATCGATCTGCTCGAGCGCCTGAGCGGCCCATTCGACGCCCGAGAGCTCAACGTGAACCGCCTCTCGTGGGGACGAACACGGCGGCGGCGCAGAAGCGTTCGTCGAATACGACTCCCCGGGAGTACCCGTCAAGACCATACCGGCCCCCGCCCGCAGCGCCCCCGTCGCGCACAACACGGGTGCGCCGCGCATCAACGGCGATCCCGCGATCACCGCCACCGCCGTCTTCCACTTGTGCCCCGACTCGTCGCGACGTGGAAGTCCGTACTCGACGTCGGAGTCCTCGACGAGCTCCGCCCTCGCGTCGTCAACGACAACCCCGATATCGGCGACGTCGATCGATCCGGCGAACGTCTTCCCCTCACCCATCAACAACCCCGGCTTCAACGCGGCGAACGTAACCGTCTTGTTCGCCATCATCGGGCGCCCCGAGACCTCTCCAGTGTCCGCGCTCACGCCAGACGGGATGTCGACCGCGACGACGAGGGGATCGCCGACGAGGGAGGGTGCGTTGTAGCTACCGTGAAACCCGGTCCCGTACGCCGCGTCGATAACGAGGTCGCATCCAGAGATCTCATGAAGATCGTCCGCGGCGTCGACGACTCTTACGAGCGCTCCTCTCTTTGCGAGCAGCGCCGCGGCGACCCGCCCGTCCGCCCCGTTGCTCCCTTTCCCCGCGACGACGACTACTCTTCGGCCGTAGACCGGCGCGATCATCTGCGACGCCGCCCGCGCGACGTGGGTACCCGCCCGCGCTACGAGCGTCTCATGAGATACTTGTCCAAGAGCCATCTCGTCTGCCGCACGGACTTCACTCGACGTCGCTACCGGTATCACTTCTCTCGCCTACTGTCCTCGCCCACTGTTCTTGCCCACTGTCCGGTCGCCCCGGGGGGATCCGGGGGGATCCGGGACCTCTTTCGACCGCCTCGGCCGTCACGACCGCTATCGCGACCAACTGAGTGTGGGTGAGCGAGACGTGCCACTCGTCGACCCCCTTCGCCCGCGCGAGCTCGCCCGCGCGTCTCGCCAAACGCAGGCTCGGAGCACCACTCGCGGATCCGGACTTGTTCGAGCGAACGACCTCGATGTCCAAGAACCGACAAGCCCCAATTCCACGTCCCAAGGCTTTCATCGTCGCCTCTTTCGCCGCGAACCGGACCGCTAACCGGGCAGCTCCGCTCTTTGAACCTCCGACGTCGTCCAGCTCGGCCTCGGTGAACATCCTCGTCTTGATCGCCGGCCTCCTCTCCAAGAGAGCCCTGAATCGCTCCACGTCGACCGCGTCGACTCCGACACCTAAGACCGTCATTCGACCGTCACCGTCTTCGCCAAGTTCCGCGGACGATCGACGTCGTAGCCGAGTTCTCGAGCCATCCGGTAAGCGAAGAGCTGGAGGGGAACGGCGTTGACGACCGGTGAAAGGAGCGGCTCTACCTCCGGCACCCACAAGACGTGATCAGCGACGTCTTCAACGTCGCGCTCCCCGTCGTTCGCGACGAGCACGACCGTCGCCCCACGACTCCTCACCTCCGCGACGTTCGCCAACATCTTTTCCCTCAAGCGATTCCGCGTCGCGATCCCGACGACGACGGTGCCGGGTTCGATCAGCGCTATCGGCCCGTGCTTCAACTCGCCCGCCGCGTACGCCTCCGCTCTCAAGTAGGAGAGCTCTTTTAACTTCAACGCACCCTCCATCGCCGCGGGATATCCGACGTTTCTGCCGAGATAGAAAAAGTCACGCGCCCCCAAGATCCGGTCGGCTACTTCGAAGACCTCCTTTTCCCGATCGATACACTCTTCGATCGCGGCAGGCAGTTCGTTCAGGTTCCCGACGAGCCGTTCTATCACGCCGTGGTCCAACGTCTGACGGAACTCCGCGAGCGCGAGGGCCAACACCTCCAACGCGGCGACCTGAGCTAGATAGGTCTTCGTGGAGGCAACGCAGATCTCGGGACCTGCCCTCGTATAGAGAACCCCGTCGGCCTCTCGGGTCATCGAAGAGTCGACGACGTTTGAGACCGCGATGACCCGCGCGCCCCAGCGTTTCGCTTCACGCATCGCCTGGAGGGTGTCGACGGTCTCACCGGACTGGCTCACTCCGATCGCGAGCGTCCTTTGATCGAGCACGGGGTCCCGGTAGCGGAACTCGCTCGCGATGTCGACCTCGACGGGAACGCGAGTCCAGTGTTCGATCGCGTACTTCGCGACGAGCGCCGCGTGGTAGCTGCTCCCGCACGCGACTATGAACACCTTGTCAACAAGTCTCAGTTCCTCGCGGGTCAGACGCAGCTCGTCTAGGACGAGAGAACCACCAGGACCGTGGCGATCGAGGAGCGTCTCCGCGACCGCCCGCGGCTGCTCGTGGATCTCCTTCGTCATGAAGTCGTCGAACCCGTCCTTCCTCGCCGCGTCCAGGTCCCACGTGATCGTGAGCGGCACCGGGTCCACCTTGGATCCGTCGAGGCCGCTCACGTGCGCGACGCCGGGACGAAGCTCGACGATCTGGTCGTCTTCCAACGCAAACAGGTTCCTCGTCGTTCCAAGAAGTGCCGGAATATCGGACGCCAACACCGCGGAGCGCTCGTCGACGCCGAATATCAGCGGAGAGACCCGCCTCGCCGCTACGATCACTCCCGGCTCCGCGCTCGACACGACCGCTATCGCGAACGAACCCCGGACATCTTCGAGCGCTCGCCGCACCGCCTCCAACAACGACTCCGATCTGCGGAGCTCTTCTTCGATGACGTGAACGAGTACTTCGCTGTCGGTCTCCGACGCGATCTCGTGACCGTTCGCGTCGAGCCGCGCCGCGAGCTCCGCGTGGTTCTCGATGATCCCGTTGTGGACGAGCGCCAACCGGCCCGAGCAGTCGACGTGTGGGTGCGCGTTCTCGACCGTCGGGCGGCCGTGGGTCGCCCACCGCGTGTGTCCTATCCCGGCCTCGCAGTGCCGAGGGGGCGGAATCGACACGTCTCCAGCGCCGGAGCTGGCGCCGGAACTAGCGCCGGAGTTCTCCCCTGTTCGAGACCCCGATACTCCAGACCCCACTACCCGAGACCCCGTTTCGAGCAGGGCGAGCTCTTCGACCGAGTGGTTCCCGTCAGCCTCCCGTGCGAGCCAGAGATCTCCGTCGGCGACGAGCGCGACCCCGGCGGAGTCGTAGCCGCGATACTCCAGCTGACGCAGGCCTTCTACCAAGAACGAGAACGCTTCGTCGACACCGGTTACTCCGATAATGCCGCACATGCCACCTGAGGCTACTCCATCTCCCTCCATCTTCGTGCCACGCGGAACTCGGCAAACATCGAGATAGGCGAGTCCAAATAACTTTGCTCAACTGGCCGTTTAGGAGAACTCGAGTTCCCGACAGTCGTATCGGCGAGACTACACGTTGATAACGTGCAGCACGTTATTTATGTGCTAGCCTGCTCGAATGAGTCGAAACTTGACCCTACGCCTTGATGAAACGACGATCCGGCAGGCGAAAGTCTTGGCCGCGCGGCGCGGCACCTCTGTCAGCGCCTTGATAGCGGGGGAAATCGACCGAATCGTGAGAGAGGATCACCTCTACGAATCGAATCACCAACGCGCGCTCAGTCAACTCGAGAACGGTTACCATCTCGGCGGCGCTCACACGCTCCGACGCGAGCTCCTCCATGAGCGTTGAGCGTACCTTCGTCGACACCAACATTCTCGTCTACGCGTACGACTCGGACGCCGCCGACAAACACGCCGCCGCCAAGTCAGTGCTCACGGACCTGTGGAACAGCCGCTATGGAGTCTTGAGTTCTCAGGTTCTCCAAGAGTTCTACGTCACAGTCACGCGAAAGATCGCGTCGCCGATGACGGAAGTTGCGGCACGAGACGTGATCACGACTTACCGAGCTTGGCAAATTCATCGCCCGGACGTCGACGATATCGTTACAGCATCCGATCTCGCAGAGCATCATCACCTATCTTTCTGGGACGCGCTCATCATAGTTTCGGCTCAACGACTCGGCGCTGACGTTCTCTATTCAGAAGACTTGCAGCGAGGTATACGCTACGGGCCGGTGACCGTTTCTAACCCGTTCACCTGAACCATTCAGCTCACGTTCTACTAGAACGAGCGTCACATCATCCCAACGATCGGTTTGTTGAGCGGCTTTCCTCCCATCGAGCCGTAGAAGGTTGCACCGGGACCGAAGCTAAAGATCCCGCCGTCGGATGCGACCTCGTAGTAGCCGCCTTGTGGAGTCGTAGCAATCCCGACGATCGGTTTGTTGAGCGGCTTTCCTCCCATCGAGCCGTAGAAGGTTGCACCGGGACCGAAGCTAAATATCCCGCCGTCTGAGGCGACCTCGTAGTAGCCGCCTTGTGGCGTCGTAGCGATCCCG
>JAJYQJ010000145.1 GCA_021794655.1 Actinomycetes bacterium
TCTGGGTTCACCCGCCACGGCCCCCCACAGCTCTTACCGGGGATACGAGACAGGGTCGGTCTTCGTATGCACTCCCAGGCGATGGTGTGCTCACTCGACTGACGTTTCCGCGATACGCGGAACGACGAACGCGAACAGCGTCGCGACCAAGCACATCACCGCCGCGACCTTGAACGCGGTCGAGTAACCGGCGCTGAGCGCGACGGCCTGCGTCGAGTGGCCCGCGACGAGCACGCTACGAGTCCTACTGATCGCTATCGTTGCGAGAGCGGCGAGGCCGACGGAACCGCCGACCTGACGTGACGTATTGAGAACCCCCGACGCGAGCCCTGCTTCAAAGTGCGCGACGCCAGAGGTCGCCGCGTGGGCGAGCGGGGTGAACAGCAGTCCCAGCGCGAGTGAGATCGCACACCCGGGACCGAACACGTGGACGAAGTAGTTCCCGTTCGCCTCAATCCCAGAGAGCCAGAAGAATCCACCGGCCGCTATCACCGTGCCGACCACGACGAGCGTCCGAACTCCCAAGCGATGGACGAGGCGCGAGCTCGCCTGCGCACCGACGACGATCGAGACAGTGAGTGGCACAAAGCAGATGCCGGCCTTGAGTGCGTCGTATCCAAGGACGTCTTGGAGGTAGAGCGACAGGAAGTACCAGACGGAGAAGAACGCCGCACCGATGAGTACCATCACGAGGTTCGACCCCGTGACGTGTCGCGACTTGAAGAGGCGGAACGGGACCAACGGGTTCGAACGCTTTGTGATCTGGATCACCGCGAACGCCCCGAGAAGCACGGCCGCCACCCCGAGCGTCTCGAGCGTCCTCGACGATCCCCACGCGTACGTGTCGGTGTTCACGATCGCGAACACGAGCGCGCCGAGCCCGAGGGTGACCGTTATCGCCCCCCATACGTCAAGGGAACGATCAGCGTTCGTGTCTCTCGCCTCGCTCAAGTACTTGATCCCAGCTATCGTCGTTACGATCCCGATCGGGACGTTTACGAACAGCACCCACCTCCACGAGAGCTCCGACGTGAGGACGCCGCCGAGGATCGCACCCGTCGCCCCGCCCGCTCCTGCAACCGAGCTCCAGATCCCAAGCGCCCGAGCGAGCGTCGTACCTCGAAACGTCGTCACGATAATCGTGAGCGTCGCCGGAGACAGGATTGCCCCGCCGATCCCTTGGGCCGCCCGTGCCGCGGTGAGCTCGACCGAGGTATGCGCGAGACCACCCAACAAGCTCGCCGCCGAGAAAATCACCAGTCCCAACAGGAAGATCTTCCGGCGTCCAAAGAGGTCCGCAGCTCTCCCGCCGAGCAAGAGGAAACCGGCGAACGTGAGCACGTACGCGTTCACTACCCACTGGAGGCCGGACGCGCTGTAGTGGAGGTCTCTGCTAATCGACGGCAGCGCGACGTTTACGATCGACACGTCGAGAACGACCATGAACTGTGCGACACACGCGAGCGCCAAGAGAATCCAGTCCGGCGAACGGCGCGAACTGCCGACCTCTTCTCCAATTGGTGATCGAAGTGCGGTATCCATTGCGACAGTGTAGGGGTGAGGTGAGCGCGCTCGATCACCACCAAGAGCGCCCGGGTGTTGGTCCGCCAGACGGTCCTCGCCCAGCCGTCCCCTCACGACGGTCAAACGCCGGTAACGGCCGGTCAACAGGGGGTTTTCACTTGACCGACTGCGGTATAAGGGGTCGCGCCACCGGTGCGAACGCGGGTGTTAACGATGTTCGCAGCGCGCGCCGTGTTGGGTCGCCATGATAGGTTGATGGTGTGATAAGCGCTGGTCACCCAGAGACAGTTCTACTGGTCAACGACGTCGAAAGTCCAGGTTGCAAAGCTCGTCCAAACGGTGTCGAGCGAGTTGTGAGGCCGGGTTGTGTGTTCGCCGAGTTGCCGGGACGCTCGTCGTGACCTTGGAAGACGCAACTGGCGACCTGTGGCAGCGTGACTCAAAACCGCTCGTCTTGGCGGGTGAGCCAGTTCTGGAGTACCAGCCGGTCGTCGACCTCGCGTCTGGGATGCTCCTTGGCTTCGAAGCACTCCTGCGCTGGCGCCACCCAACGGAAGGACTGATCCTTCCCCAGCTCCTGATCCCCTGGGCCGAGGCGAACGGCGACATAGTTGCGCTCGGCGAGTGGGTGCTGAACGAAGGGTGCAAAGATGCGAGCGCTTGGCCGTCTAGCGCACAACTCGCCGTCAACTGCTCAATCGTCCAACTTAGAAGGGGAGTTGCGTCGAGCTCTGTCGAGAGCGCACTCGAAGCGTCAGGTTTTAACCCGGATCGCCTCACCGTCGAGATAACCGAACACACCCTCTCCGACGAACCCGCGTTGAAGGACCTGAGACGCATCGCGGCGATGGGTGTGCAGCTCGCGGTCGACGACGTCGGGACGAGTTGGAACTCGTTCGACCTACTGAGGAAGCTTGCGGTCAACACCGTAAAGATCGACGAGTCGTTCGTTGGCAGCCTCGAAGCACAGGCGGGGATAAACCGGATGGTCGTCGAAACCGTCGTCTATCTCGCCCACTCCTCTGGAATGTCGACCGTCGCCGAAGGAGTGGAGACGGAGCTTCACGCGTCGATAGTAAACGAGTTCGACTGCGACGCTGCCCAAGGATACTTCTTCGCCCCACCGCTCAGTGTCGACCAGGCAGAAGTATTGGCGAACGCGCATGATTTCAGGTTCCCGATGAAAGGTGGAGGATGGAGTGAAGACGGCGCGTTAGCCGGAATTGGCATCGTGGGACCTCTGGGACTGTCCGGCAGGGAACTGATGTTCTCGGACGTATCAACCGTGTCTCGTGAGTCGGCGACAGTAGATGATACGCCCGCCTTGCCTGTTTTCGACGACAGTCCATCGGACGCGACGGTTCCCCGGGTTGAAGATGTCGAGACGAAGAAGGCTCCTTCGAAGCGAGGTTCCAGTCGAGAAGGTTCAGGCGAGCGAGCTTCGGAGCGCACGACTCGGGCGAGCAAGACATCCGGTGCCGCCAAGTTGACGAAAAGCGGTGGACGGTCGACTCCCAGAACCCCTCCCTCGGGGAGACACAAGCCTGGGAAACGCTGATGAGCGTTAACTTCGGCCAGCGTGAATTGGTCGCGACGGTGCAGGTCTGAACCCGTTCTGTCGCTAGGGCCGTGTTAGCTGCTAGACACGTTCTCTGTGAAACTCGTAGTTCCTAAAGAGACCCGCATCGGCGAGAGGCGGGTCGCGATGGTCCCAGACGGGGTCAAGCGGCTGATGAGTTCGGGTTGGGAGGTGACTATCGAGTCCTCCGCAGGCGCCGCCGCGTCGTTTCCCGACAGCGCCTACGAGGCAGCCGGGGCAACGGTGACCGAGGACTTAGATAGCGCGTCTAGCGGAGCGGACTTGGTCGTCAAGGTCAACGCGCTCACTCTTGACGAAGCGAGGGTCTTCCCATCGGACACCGCCGTGCTGAGCTTCTTGCAGCCCGCGGCGTCTCTTGAGTCACTCAACGAACTAGTGAAAAAGCGATCCACGGTCTTCAGCTTTGATCTTCTTCCGAGGATAAGTCGTGCGCAGGGGATGGACGCGTTGAGTTCCCAAGCCACCGTCTCGGGATATCGAGCAGCCCTCGTTGGAGCGGAGCATCTTGGAAAGTTCTTCCCTATGTTCATGACCGCAGCCGGCACCGTACCCCCGGCGAAGGTACTTGTGATGGGCGTCGGCGTCGCAGGCCTTCAGGCAATTGCGACGGCGCGCCGGCTGGGTGCGGTAGTGAGGGCTTACGACGTGCGCTCTGCGGCCAAAGAAGAAGCCGAGAGTCTCGGCGCGACCTTCGTCGATCTCGGGGTGAGCGCGGAGGGAAGTGGTGGATACGCACGTGAACTCTCAGAAGAAGAGCAGCAGAAACAGAGAGACGCTCTGTCTGCAGAAGTCGCAGTATCAGACGTCGTCATCACGACTGCCGCGGTGCCGGGACGTGCCGCACCGCTGCTGGTCACCCGCGAGATGGTCGAGGGGATGTCACAAGGTGCGATCGTCGTAGACATGGCCGCCGATTCCGGTGGGAACTGTGAGGTGACAGAGGTTGGAAAAGTCGTGGAAGTCGACGGCGTGAGTGTCGTCGGGATGGAGAACCCACCGTCTGGTATGGCTACACACGCCAGTTTCTTGTACTCGCGTAACGTCTTGAACTTCGTTGGCCTCTTGGTTCGCGACGGTTCGATGAACCCGGACTTCAACGACGAGATTGTGCTTGGAACATGCGTAGTGCGCGACGGACAAGTCGTCCACGGTCCGACCTCGGATCTCATAGCGGATTCTCGAGCGGAAGGGAGCAGCTAGTGGGTGGTGGAATACTCCAGTATGTGACGGTATTCGTTTTGGCCGTCTTTGTCGGGATTGAGGTGATATCCAAGGTCCCGAGCATCCTTCACACCCCGTTGATGTCAGGATCGAACGCGATTCACGGTGTGATACTCGTCGGTGCGATCTTAATCCTTGGACACACGAACACGGTCCCCGAGGAAGTGCTCGGGTTTCTGGCCGTCGTCCTCGCGACGCTCAACGTCGTCGGCGGATTCGTCGTCACGGATCGCATGCTTGAGATGTTCAAGGGAAAACCGGGAGATCGTGCCCAAACTCCTAGGGCCGACGGTGAGCCGGGCGGGCGAACGTGAGCCGGGCTACAGCGATCGATCTGTGTTATCTCGTCGCGATCGCGGCGTTCATACTCGCGCTCAAAGGTCTCGCTTCTCCACGACGCGCGAGGCTCGGAAACATCATCGGAGCGGCCGGAATGGTCGTCGCAATCGGTGCGACTTTCGCTCAACCCAACCTAGCGCACCTCTGGATGATCATCGTCGCGATGATCATCGGGCTCGTCATCGCTGTTCCAGCGGCGCGCCTCGTCAAGATGACGGCAATACCTCAGATGGTCGCCGTCTTCAACGGCGTCGGTGGGGGAGCGGCCGCGCTCGTTTCCATAGCTGAGTTCATCAGTCCAGCCTACAGGGGAGCTGCAACCTACAAGGTCGTAGAGGTCCTATTTGGCGTCTTGGTCGGCAGCGTTTCGTTCTCCGGGTCAGCTATTGCATTCGCGAAGCTTCAAGAGCTCATGACGGGGCGTCCGATCACCTACCCGGGACAGCAGGCCCTCAACGCCGTCGTGGCTGCCTGCGTCGTCGGCCTCGCCGGCGCCGTCATCGCGACGTCGTCTGCTCCGATCCTTTGGGTTCTTCTAATTGCGGCACTCGTCCTCGGCGTGATATTCGTGTTGCCAATTGGCGGTGCAGACGTTCCCGTCTTGATCTCGCTGCTCAACTCGTTTACGGGTCTCGCGGTCGCCGCGTCGGGTTTCACGTTGGACAACAATCTGCTGATCGTCGCGGGAACGTTGGTGGGTGCATCGGGCATCCTTCTCACGAGGATGATGAGCCAGGCGATGGGTCGGTCACTGCCGAACATCTTGTTCAGTGCGTTCGGTTCGGTCGTGAGCGCTTCTGGCGGTACCGAAGGGCCTGAGGGTCGTTCGGTGAGGTCTGGAACTCCAGAAGATATAGGCGTTCTCCTCGCATACGCACGTAAAGTCGTGATTATCCCCGGATACGGCTTAGCGGTCGCCCAGGCACAACACGCGGCCCGCGAACTCGCGGACACTCTCATGGCACGAGGAGTCGAGGTCTTCTACGCGATACACCCGGTGGCCGGTCGGATGCCTGGCCATATGAACGTGCTGCTCGCGGAGGCGAACGTTCCCTACGACGAGCTAAAAGAGATGGACGAGGCGAATCCGCAGTTGCCCACCACAGACGTCGCATTGGTGGTCGGTGCGAACGACACCGTCAACCCCGCCGCGAAGTCGACACCCGGCAGCCCCATCTACGGGATGCCAATAATTAACGCCGATCAGGCCGCGCACATCGTATTCTTGAAGAGATCTATGCGCCCGGGTTTTGCGGGCATAGACAACGAACTGCTCTACGATCCAAAGACCGTCATGCTCTTCGGCGATGCGAAGGACACGTTGCAGAAGCTCGTAACCGCGGTCAACGACGCTTGACTGCTGAGGTGTAACCGCGCTTTGGGTCAAGTTCACGTCAACGCACGACTCGCGTATCGATCTTGACGGCCAGTGTAACGATAGGGTGGTGCAACGATAGGGGCGCGATGATAGGGGCGCGATGGAAGACTTCGATCAGGTGCTGTCTGCGGCCCAGGCCGGTCAGGAGTGGGCGCTAACCCTCATCTACCGTGCTCACCATCCAGCCTTGTTTCGCTACCTACGGTGGTGCGACCCTAAGAACGCAGACGACCTTGCGGGAGAGATGTGGCTCGCGTTCGCAAAGCACCTATCTTCGTTTGAAGGCGACGAGTCCGCGCTGCGGGGATGGCTCTTCTCTATCGCTCATCGTCGAGCGATAGACGAGCAACGGCGACGAGCGCGAAGGAAGACCGACCCCGTATCGGCCGAGGTCATAGAGAGCTCACTCGAGTCAGTCCTCGATCCGGGTCACCCAGGTCAAGAGAGCGAGGGAATAGAGGCGTTAGCTGCACAAAAGGCGGTCAGTGTCCTACTCTCAGGACTGCCACGTGAGCAAGCTCAGATCATCGCACTTCGCGTTCTAGGTGGTCTCAATATCTCGGAGGTAGCCGAGTTGTTAGGTAAACGACCAGGCTCGATTCGTGTTGCCCAGCACCGCGCGTTGAAACGACTCTCTGAGACCCTCACCCCCGAGCAGGTTCGAAAGACGTTCGAAGGCTCTTGAAACCGTGATGTCGCCTCGGACGTTCGTACAGGTTCTTGTACGTTTCCCGCTGCTCGGTGCTGAGAGAGCTGCAGCATGTAACGATCTCGTGTGCTCGTGCGATCTAACTGAGTAGATGAGACGGTTTCCTATCGACGAGACGACAGTAGAGAGGCTGCTATCGGGGTCTCTCCACCCAAACGACGCCCCTCCGCAGTTCGCGGGGATAGCAGGGGTTATCCAGCGGGTGAACGCTTCGGCAGCTGACACGGAGCTGTCCTCCCACGCTGCGACCGTCTCGGCAATGGGCGAGGCGATTCGCTCTGGAATCGATAGCGGATCCCAGATTACGACTCGGCCTTTAGGAGGGAGGAAGTCAATGTTTGGAAGGTTCTTCACTTTGAAGGCGGCTGGTATCGCGATCCCGGTTCTCGCGCTCACCGCTGGCGTCGCAGCGGCGTCGGCCGGCTCGCTACCGGGGAGCGCCCAGTCCGACGTCTCGCGTGCTCTAAGCCACATCGGTATCTCAGTTCCGAATCCAAATCAATCCAAAGCTCCCAGCGGATCGAGTTCGTCTGGATCTAACGGACCCGGCACCACCCAAAGCAGAACTGCTTCGGGTCCCCAAATTCCGGGTAACGAGCTTTACGGCCTTTGTACAGCTTACTTGGCACACCAGGGGACAACGAGTACCACAACGAGTACTTCTAACCCTGGTACGGGAACCGGAGTTGGCGCCAGCGCCGGGACCGGGACGGGTTCTAGCACCACGGGGACGGGTTCTAGCACTGCGTCTGGTTCCGGCACTGGTTCTACTCGTAGGGCAGCTGCGTCCTCAGCTGCGGCGGCGAACACCGGGCGATGGAGTAGTTCGGTCGCGTTCTCGAACTTAGAGGCTGCGGCAAAGGCGAAGGGGGAGACAGTCGCAGCCTACTGCCAGGGAGTTAAGCCTCCCGGTGCAACGAGTTCCACCACAACGACCACTACGGGCTCTGGGTCTACGGGCTCTGGGTCTACGGGCTCTGGGTCAACGAATGCCGGCTCACATCGGGCGGGCGGCAGTGGTGCTCAAGGTGGCCCAGGAGCCTCTGGAGGAGGCGGGAACGGACACGCTCCAAGGACCGGCCCACCGAGTTCGCCACCGTCGACTGGCAACCGTTTGATACCTACTTCGGTTCCGCCGGCCGGTCCACGTGCCAAGTGATCTGCGACCTGGCTAAGTGGGAGAAAAGATCAGGGTGGTGACGTCGAACGAGACGCAGTTTCACAACTGAACGAGCCTCTCGTAGGGAGAAGATC
>JAJYQJ010000022.1 GCA_021794655.1 Actinomycetes bacterium
GCCAGTGACGGTGGGATCTTTAGCTACGGAAACGCTCAGTTCTACGGCTCTATGGGTGGAAAGCCACTGAATGCCCCAATAGTTGGCATAGCACCGACGGCTTCTGGAAACGGCTACTACGAAGTAGCCTCAGACGGTGGGATCTTTGCATTCGGAAATGCGAAGTTCTACGGCTCTATGGGTGGAAAGCCACTGAACAAGCCAGTAGTTGGTATAGCTCTCACCCCAGATGGGAAAGGCTACTGGGAGGTAGCCAGTGACGGTGGTGTCTTTGCATTCGGTGACGCTCAGTTCTTTGGTTCAACAGGTAGCTTGACCCTTAACAAGCCAATAGAGGCAATGTCGCGAACTCCAAGTGGAAACGGCTACTGGTTCGTAGCCTCTGACGGTGGTGTCTTTGCATTCGGAGATGCGCAGTTCTACGGCTCAGGGGTAGGAGAGGCTCCTTCTGGATCGGTTGTAGCGATGACCACGACACCTGATGGACAGGGCTACTGGTTGACTCTTTCAACCGGTGCGATCCTCTCCTACGGAGACGCACAAGCGCTTCCTGGCACCGGTGGGATAACCCTCACCAACCCAGTAGTCACGATGGCACTCGCTAACTGAACTGGCCTGGTTGCGCCCGCTATAGAGCTTACGATCAACTCCCAGGAGCTAGAAGTTGGGGGTGGCGGTCTCGCCACGGCGCGGCCTCTTCCAGTTGGGAAGCGACCTGGATCAGTTGAGCCTCGCCCCACGGAGCGCCGACGAGCTGGACCCCAATTGGGATACCACTAGAACCCTCCCCGAGCGGCAGGCTGATAGCCGGCTGGCCGGTCAGGTTGAACGTGACGGTGAACGCGACCATCGCTAGCGCGGTCGGCGGCGGCATTTCGGGGTTCCCGTGGGCTTCGGCTAGAAGTTGGCCGGCCGGAGGCGGCTCTATCGTCATCGTCGGGGTAACGAGCACGTCGAACTCACTTCCCCAGCGCTTCACGACAGGCCTCGTCAACTCACGCAACGCTTTCAACGAGCGCACGACGGCGAGCCCATCGACACGCAGGCCGGCGTCGTGACCAGCCCTGTTATGGGGTTCAACACGATCCCAGTCGACGTCGTCAAACGCACCGTAGGAGGTGTTCACGACGCTCAAGAACGGCTCGACCGCATTGAGGTCGAGCACGTCTTGTTCCAAGACCTCGACGCTGTGGCCCAGCGACTCCAGTAAACGACCGGTTCGTTCGCAGGCTTCACGAGGGCCGTCGTCAACGGGTACGCCGAGCGCGCTCGTCGTCAACAACGCTATGCGCAACCTGCCGGGATCTTCACCAACTTCGTCGGAGAACGGCCGCCGTGGTTGTGGGGCCTGTTCCCACGTCGACAGGTCAGGTTCGGATATGCAGTCGAGAGCCGCCGCGGTGTCGGCGACCGTTCGAGTCAGTACACCTTCCACCGACACTCCGAACCATCCCGGAGATACGCTCGGGACCCGCCACCGACTCGGCTTCAGGCCGACGAGTCCGCAGCACGACGACGGAATCCGTATCGATCCTCCGCCGTCGTTGCCGTGTCCGATCGGGACCATCCCCGACGCGACCGCCGCCGCGGTCCCCCCGCTCGATCCCCCCGAAGTCCGCGACGTGTCCCACGGGTTTCGCGTGATTCCGTAGTGAGAGTTCTCACTCGCCGTTAGTGGCCCGAACTCTGGGGTATTGGTCCTCCCGCACGCCACAAATCCAGCTCTTCTAAGAGCGGCTATTACCAACTCGTCTTCCGTCGCCGGAGTCTCGGGCACCGCCCCGGATCCGTATGTCACAGGTTGGCCTTTCGCCTTCGTCAAGTCCTTCACGACGAACGGAACTCCCGCGAACGCTCCGACGTCCTCGCCGTTCGCGAGCCGCTCGCCTATCGCCACCGCCTCCGCCCTCGCCGCGGAGTCGTCTCTCCAGATCACCGCGTTCAACGCCGGGTTCAACCGGTCTATCGCTTCGAGGCACGCTTCGAGCGCCTCCAACGGTGAGATCGATCGGGACTTAATCTGTGCGGCCAAGCCGAGCGCGTCTATGAACTCTTCCACGCTAAATGGATACCACTATCGACTCAGCGGCGCCACCTCACATCTGCTCGGGGGCTTCGATGCCGAGGAGTCCGAGCCCGTCGGCTAAGACCCTCGCGGTCATCTCGCAGTACAACATTCGGCTACCGCGGCTCTCTGCGTCCGGCGCGTTAAGAACCGGGCACCCCTCATAGAACGACGTGAACGTCGTCGCGAGGTCAAAGAGATACGCACACAGCTTGCTCGGGCTGTACGTCGCGACCGCTTCTGAGACCGCGGCGCCAAATCCCACTAACGCGACCAGCAACGCACGCTCCCGCTCGTCACGTATCACCGGAACGATCGTGACGTCCGCTCCCTCGACGCCACCTTTGCGAAATATGGACCTTATCCGAGCGTGGGCGTATTGAAGATACGGACCGGTGTTGCCCTCGAACGCAAGCATCCTCTCCCAGTCGAACATGTAGTCGCGGGTTCGTTCCGTGGAGAGGTCCGCGTACTTCACCGCACCGATCCCGAGCATCCTAGCTACGCTCTCGATTCCGGAACTCACCGAGTCTCCACGCTCCGAGATCGCAGAGACCGCTCGCTCGACAGCTTCGTCGAGTAGGTCTATCAACTTAACCGTCTCTCCAGAACGAGTCTTGAACATCTTTCGATCCGACCCGAGGACGTTACCGAACTCGACGTGGACCGCCTCGACGTCGTCTGGAAGCCACCCCGCCGCTCGTGCGACCGCAAAGCACATCGCGAAGTGCTGAGCCTGGGGAGCACCGACTACGTAGACAATCCTCTTCGCCCCTTTGTCGTCGACCCGGTCCCTAATCGCCGCGAGATCCGTCGCCGCGTATCCGTATCCGCCGTCGGACTTTTGGATGATCAGCGGTAACGGCTCGCCGTCACGATTGGTGAATCCGGGGGGGAACACACATTTTGCTCCGTCGTCTTCGACGAGCATCCCGAGGTCGTCGAGGTCTTCAACGAGTGAGTCGAGCATCGAGTTGTAGTAGCTCTCGCCGACGACGTCTTCTGGAGTGAGCAGTACGCCGAGCCTCGAGTAGACCTCTTCAAAGTGACGCATGCTCTCGGCGACGAGCAGCCTCCAAAGATCGAGTGTCTCTCGGTCGCCCGACTGCAGCTTCACGACCCTACGACGGCTCCTCTCGGCAAACTCTTCGTCCGAGTCGAAGCACGTACGTGCCTCTCTGTAGAACGCGTCGAGATCGGAGACCGTCAGCTCTTCGACCGCGCCTCCGTCCGCGACGTCGACAAGATGCTCGATCAACATCCCAAACGGAGTCCCCCAGTCCCCGACGTGGTTCTCGCGAATCACGTCGTACCCCTCACGCTCAAGAAGACGGCAGAGCGCGTCTCCTATCACGCTCGAACGCAAGTGTCCGACGTGCATCTCCTTCGCGACGTTCGGCGCCGAGTAGTCGACGACGACTCGACCGCGCGAGCCCTCTTGACCCCCTCCTACCCCGAGACCGGAGTCGCTCGCCATCTGGAGCGCCTGAGAAACCAAGAACGACTCCGAGAGCCTCAGGTTGATGAACCCTGGACCGCTCACCTCCACCGCCTCGCAGACGTCAGTTAGATCGCAACCGGCCACAATTGACTCAGCTAGCTCCCTCGGGTTGCGCCCGAGCGACTTCGCGAGAGCGAGAGCACCGTTTACCTGAAAGTCCGCATGAGCCGACGGGCGTAGCACTGGGTCGGCCCCCAAAGACACCTCACTAAAAGCTACGCTCAACCGCTCGTAGAGTATCGACTTCGCATCACGCATAGCCCATCATCGCACCGTTTCGACTCGACGCTCCATCTCGTCGGGCCGAGGAGCACTCAAGGTTGCGCGAACGCGTAGATCCCCATCCCGTTGTAGTCGAGCGAGTCCCCGATGAGAAACGGACCGTTTACGACGACGGCGAGGCTCCCCGCCTGCCCGGGGCCCGCGTCACCCTCGATCGTCACGATCGCCCCGTCCGGCCAAACTTGCGCGACAATCCCGGTATGAAGCGACGTCGCCGTCGAAGACGGCCCGGTCCCATAAAGCACCGCGTCACCCGGGACCGGCGGTACGTCTCCTGGGGTCACCGTGCCGTTCGCCGCCGCCCAGTCGTAGATGTCGCCGGTAAACGCGTAAGTTGGGATCGCAACCCCACCTTGCTGCCAAGCCCAACTCGCGAACAACGCGCACCACTCCTCACAAGGACCGTAGGGATTGCAGAAGTAACCCGTCTCCGGGTCGGGCTGAACTTGGGACTCCGCCGCCGCGACTATCTGCGCCGAACCCGGGAAGCTCCCGTTCGCAGGAGGGTTCGCGAAGCTGTAGTTCCACCCGTCTGGATCGAGCATCCAGTACCCCGCGTCGTTCGGCGTCGGGACGAGCGCCGAGATCGGAGTCGCCGCGTTCGAAGTCGCCAACGACCCCAAGAACGCCGCGTCGCCAAACGTGAACACCCCTCCGTCCGCCCCGACGAGCCAGTACCCCAACCCGTTCAAAGTCCTCGCGATACCTACGACCGGAGCGTTGAGCGGCTGCCCTCCCATCGAGCCGTAGAAGTGCGCGTCGCCAAACGTGAACACGCCGCCGTCCGCCCCGACGAGCCAGTACCCCAACCCGTCCGGCGTCGCCGCGATCCCGACGATCGACGCCGCGAGCGCCTTACCACCCATCGAACCGTAGAACTTCGCGTCGCCGAAGCTAAACACCCCGCCGTCTGAGGCGACGAGCCAGTACCCCAACCCGTCCGGCGTCGCCGCGATCCCGACAACCGGTGCGTTCAACGGTCTCGCCCCCATCGAACCGTAGAACTTCGCGTCGCCGAAGCTAAACACCCCCCCGTCGAGCCCCACGAGCCAGTAGCCCTTCGCGTCCGGCGTCGCCGCGATCCCGACAACCGGCGCGTTGAGCCTCAAGTTCCCGAGCGACCCCTCAAACGGCGCTCCCCCGAGCGCGTATACCCCTCCGTCCGCCCCGACGAGCCAGTACCCACCCGAAAGTTGGGCCGACGCCCCCGCCGCCGCGCTCCCCGCGCCTGTGCCTGTCCCCGTACCTGTCCCCGTCGGAGGTGTCGGCGTCGCACTCGCCATCGCGACGATCGGTGAGTTGAGAGACGCCGGCATCGCTGGATCGCTCGCCGTCGCGTTCCCGAACCCGTAGACTCCTCCGCCCGGATAGACGAGAGGGCGCAAGATGTTTTTCTCGACCGTACCGCCCGGGAGCTCCGGCGACGTCCTGTAGGCGGCCCCCGGTACGCCCGCAGCGGCCGGGACCGACATCAAAGTACTGAACCCTACGACCCCGGCGAGTCCGAGCAGGGCGACGAGCAGGGCGACAACGACCCGTAGCACCAACGTGACCGCCGACGCCAAAACCCTGATAGACCTAGACCTCGCCAAGTCAATATAGTGACACGGTCACCTCAGCTCGTCAACGGCGCAAGACATCACTCGATTAGAGGGCAGAATAGGAACATGGCCAAAGAACCGACAGATCATCCCGACAGTTTCTCCACCCGCTCGACGTTGCGCGTCGGGGACGTCGAGTTCGAGATCAACAAGTTGAGCCGCCTCGCCGACGTTGCGGGCCACGACGTCTCGAGGCTCCCCTACGGGATAAAGGTTCTCTTGGAAAACCTCCTTCGCCACGAAGACGGGCTGAAAGTCACCGCCTCCGACATCGATGCGGTCCTCAGATGGGACGACCACGCCGGTGACCACGGGACCGCCTCCGAGACGAGCGGGGAGATCTCGTTCACTCCAGAGCGCGTCCTCATGCAGGACTTCACCGGAGTCCCCGGCGTCGTCGACCTCGCCGGGATGCGAGACGCACTCGCGACGATCGGGGGTGATCCGGCAAAGATAAACCCCCAGGTTCCCGTGGAACTCGTCATCGACCACTCCGTCATCGCCGAGCGCTCCGGGACGTCGGACGCGTTCTCCTTAAACGTCGATATCGAGTACAACCGCAACGTCGAGCGCTACCAGCTCCTGCGCTGGGCTCAAGGCTCGTTCAAGAACTTTAGAGTCGTCCCACCGGGGACCGGGATATGCCACCAGGTCAACCTCGAATACCTCTCCCGGGTCGTCTTCAGCGACGCCGATCGCCGCGCGTACTGTGACACCCTCGTCGGGACCGACTCGCATACGACGATGGTCAACGGACTCGGTGTCCTCGGGTGGGGCGTCGGCGGCATCGAGGCGGAGGCCGCGATGCTCGGGCAACCCTTGCCGATGCTCCTCCCCGCCGTCGTCGGGCTTCGCCTCCACGGAGAGCTCCGAGAGGGCACGACCGCGACCGACCTCGTCCTCACGATCACAGAGCTCCTAAGACACCACGGCGTCGTCGGCAAGTTCGTCGAGGCGTTCGGTCCCGGCGTCCCGACGTTACCCGTCGAGGTCCGCGCGACGATCGCAAACATGTCTCCTGAGTACGGAGCGACGTGCACTCTCTTCCCGATCGACCACGCGACGATCGACTACCTGCGTTTCACCGGTCGCGACGACGACCATCTCGCGCTCGTCGAGGGTTACGCGAAAGAACAGGGCCTCTGGCACGAACCATCGGGGGACCACCCGATCTACTCCGAAGTCGTCGATCTCGACCTATCGACGGTCGAGGCGAGCTTGGCCGGGCCGTCCCGGCCTCAAGACCGCGTATCTCTCACCTCCGCACGTTCCGCGTTCAGATCGTCTCTCGGCCGCGACCCACGTTCCTTCGCCCTTACACGTGGCCGCGACTCCGGTCGGCCCGCAACACCAGCCGACCGCTCCTTGAACGGCACGCCACAGACTCGTGAAATTGACGAGATAAGAGACGGCGACGTCGTCGTCGCCGCCATCACGAGCTGCACCAACACCTCGAATCCCCAGGTACTCGTCGCCGCCGGCCTCCTCGCGAAACGAGCCGTCGAACGCGGCCTCTCCTCTAAGCCCTGGGTAAAGACGACCCTCGCCCCGGGTTCGAGGGTCGTAATCGACTATCTCAACCGCGCCGGCCTCGTCGAGCCGTTGGAAAAGTTGGGGTTCTATCTCGTCGGATTCGGCTGCACGACCTGCATCGGGAACTCCGGACCGCTCCTCGACGGCGTCTCCGACGCCGTCCGCGAACACGAGATCTCCGTCGTCTCAGTTCTATCGGGGAACCGCAACTTCGAGGGTCGTATACACCCAGACGTTCGGATGAACTACCTCGCCTCCCCGCCGCTCGTCGTCGCCTACTCGCCCGCCGGAACGATCGACGTCGACCTCTCACTCGACCCGCTCGGAACCGACCGCGACGGCAAACCCGTAACCCTCGCCGAGATATGGCCGTCCAACACGGAGATCGCGGAGACGATCAGGAACTCGTTGAGTTCGAACGAGTTTCGCAACCGGTACTCTTCGGTCTTCGAAGGTGACGAACGCTGGCACGCCGTCTCGACGGCGCGAGGTGAGACGTTCTCGTGGGACGAGAGTTCGACCTACATCCTCCCTCCTCCGTTCTTCGACGGAATCAGCTCTAACGTCGCGAGAGTGACCGACATCTCCTCCGCCCGCGTCCTCGCCGTCTTGGGCGACAGCGTCACGACCGACCACATCTCGCCCGCCGGATCGATCGGTGTAACTACTCCGGCCGGCAAGTACCTCGCCGAACACGGCGTCGCGCGCGACGACTTCAACTCATACGGCGCCCGTCGCGGGAACCACGAAGTGATGATGAGGGGAACGTTCGCCAACGTCCGCCTCCGCAACCGCCTCGCACCAGGAACCGAAGGCGGCGTCACGCTCCATCTCCCCGACGGAGAACAGCTCAGCATCTACGACGCCTCGATGAAGTACAAGGAAGAACACGTCCCGCTCATCGTGATCGCCGGCAAGGAGTACGGATCCGGCTCGAGTCGAGACTGGGCCGCGAAGGGCACCGCACTCCTCGGGGTAAGAGCGGTCATCGCCGAAAGCTACGAGCGCATCCATCGTTCCAACTT
>JAJYQJ010000058.1 GCA_021794655.1 Actinomycetes bacterium
CTTGTCGCGTTGATGTGCCTCGGCCTCGGAGGGACCGCCGCGTTAGCTGGCTCGCTCACTCCAGCTGCTGCAGCTAGCGGGTTCGCCGTCGCGAACGGGTTTGCATCGTATGCGCCCTCTACCAACGGTAGCGCTCCAGCGGTCGTGCAGTTCTCGACGACCACGCTCGCTTCAGGTGGTACAGCAGACCCCGCGACTTTGAGCGTCGTAAGTCAGCCGGCGAGCGGCACAGCGTCTGCAGACACTTCTAACGGAATCCTTACCTATGCGCCAACGGCGTCTACAACTGGTACACAGGTCGTCTCATTCCAACTCTGTGAGTCAGGCCCTAGCAACTGCAAGACTGCAACTCTCACATACGGACCTGGAATCGACACCTACCAGGCGGCCTATGCGAACTTAGGCTCAGTAGTAGCGTACGCTCCCTACAGGCTATCGTTTGCTGCAAACGGTCCATCTCATGCAGTTCCGGGCCAGACGTTCACCGAGTCGATGACCGCCTCTTCCATCAAGGTACCGAGTCAGTTCTGCTTGGGAACTACGTGTCTGACAATTAACTACATAACAGGTCTGGCCGTGGATATCCCGCTGCCGGCCAACGCCAAGTACATCAGCTCTCAACTCGTTGGTGGCGATGCGGTGACTGCCGGCAACTTTACCCTTACTTACTGCACTACGTTTGCCGGCGGTGCTAACCCAGCTTGCACCGCTTTGAAACCCAACAGTTCGTTCCCGACCGTGACGACGACCCCGTATCTGGAGATGGCGCTGAAGTCGGGTGTCGATCTCATGGCTAATCAAAACGTGAGCTTTCCAACTGTCAATATAGACCTGACCGCTACCGGCGGGACTATTACCTTCGTCGAGACCGAGTTCGACATGCAGGCAAACATGACCATGAGTGGGAAGACAGGTACCGTGCCTACCCAGATGTACCCGACAACACCGAGCTTCAACACCGTTGTCTACGGTTCTCCGAGCAGCCCGCCTCCCGCCCCGCCCTACTTCGCGCAGCCGTTGGCTGTGATCGCGAACGGCGGCTACTGGGAGGTCGCCTCAGACGGTGGCATCTTTGCCCTCGGTGACGCGCCGTTCTTTGGCTCGATGGGTGGAAAGCCGCTCAACAAACCTGTCGTTGGAATGGCTGCGACTCCGAACTACAAGGGTTACTGGGAGGTAGCCAGTGACGGTGGGATCTTTGCCTTTGGCAACGCGGGCTTCTACGGCTCGATGGGCGGAAAGCCGCTCAACAAGCCGATAGTTGGAATTGCCTCCACGCCAGATGGCAAGGGCTACTGGGAGGTCGCCTCCGACGGTGGGATCTTCGCCTTCGGAGACGCCCAATTCTACGGCTCGATGGGTGGAAAGCCGCTCAATTTGCCAATAGTCGGCATTGCGTCCACGCCAAACGGTGGTGGTTACTGGGAGGTCGCCTCAGACGGTGGGATCTTCGCCTTTGGTAACGCGGGCTTCTACGGCTCGACAGGCGGTGTCCCGTTGCTCAAGCCAATCGTCGGCATTGCAGCAGATCCAAACGGTGGCGGGTACTGGGAGGTATCTTCAAACGGTGTCATCTTCCCCTTCGGGAGCGCACCTTACGTCGGATCGATGGCGAACCGGCCTCTCAACAACCCAGTAGTCACCATGGCCGCTACTGCGACAGGGAACGGGTACTGGATGGCGGCCACCGACGGTGGGATCTTCAACTTCGGAGACGCGAGCTACTACGGCTCGATGGGTGGACAATCTCTGAACAAGCCGATCGTCGGTATGGCTTTTGCCGGTGGGATCCCCTGAGCCGCTAAGTTGCTGAGCCGCTGAGCCATTAAGGCGTGCTGAGCCGGCGGGTGAGCGCTCGCCAAAGTGTTAACACGAGAGGTCCGGGTCGAACGAGCCGGGCCTCTCGTGGTTCTCGACGTGATACCGCCTCGGCGGTCACGACCGGGTCCTCGAGCGTCTAACCTCACTTGGCATGGAGGTTATCGGGCCTGACAAGTGTGTAGCACCGCTCCGGGGGTCAGCTGTGACAATTGGCGCGTACGACGGCTTGCATATCGGTCATCGGCGCCTCTTGGCTCAGTTGACCTCGTTGGCCGGCGAACGAGAGCTCACGAGCGTCGTGGTGACCTTTGATCGACACCCTGCGAGCGTGGTGAGACCAGGGACCGCTCCACTGCTCCTGACTAGCTTGGAACAAAAGATTCAACTGATCGCGGAGTGTGGTATCGACCGTACGCTGGTTATCCCGTTCGACCACAAGAGAGCCGAGGAGAGCGCAGAAGAGTTTGTAGAAGAAGTCCTAGTCGCAAAGTTGGGTACTCGCCTCGTCGTTGTTGGTGAAGACTTCCACTTCGGGCACTCACGCCGCGGGAACGTGAAGATGCTCGCGGACAAAGGATCCGAGTTCGGCTTTGAAGTCGTTGGGGTTGCACTGAGCAAGACGAGTGGGGAACCGGTGTCGTCGACTCGCATCCGGAGGTTGCTCGCAAACGGCGACGTCGAGGAAGCTTCGACGCTTCTCGGTAGGGACTATGAGGTCTCAGGAGAGGTCGTTCACGGCGATGGGCGTGGTGCGTCGCTAGTTGGTTTCCCGACGGCGAACTTAGCGATCCCGACGGGATTCGTCGTTCCTGGAGAGGGTATCTATGCCTGCCGGTATCGGCGGCCCGACGGTACGCTCTACTCGGCGGCGGTTTCGGTGGGTAGGCGGCCGACGTTCTACGGAGAAGACGACGAGGTCCTAGATCCTGTCGTTGAGGCCTACATCATGGACTTTGACGGGGATCTCTACGGAGAAGTAGGCACGGTGAGCTTCGTGGCCCGTCTTCGTGCAGAGCGTAAGTTCGATTCGATCGAAGAGCTGGCGGCCCAGATGAGCGAGGACGTAGAGCAGGCCGAATCCGTGCTGGCGGGCAGGGGCGAGCGTGACCTGCTATCGTGACGGGTGGCCGGGGACCCTCCCCGGCTGGCAAGTGGCGTCCAGCTGGACACTGTGAAGCACCGACGAGCACTGGCTAGCAGTTCAGCGCTGACCACTGGCAGCCTTTGAAGATGTCAGGAGGCGGCGCTCTGGGGCCGACAAGTGACTCTGGCCGGCGCCGTGCCAACGAAGAGACCGAGGCCTTCTCGAAATATGCCTGATAAGCAGCAGATCATTTCAGAGTATCGTAGCCACGACTGCGACACCGGTTCTCCCGAAGTGCAGATCGCCCTACTGACGGATCGAATTTCGCATCTGACGGAGCACCTCAAGGTTCACAAGGGTGATCATCACACCCGAAGAGGATTGATGAAGATGATAGGTAAGCGCAAGAGACTGCTTGGCTACCTGCGAGACAACGATCTGGAGCGGTATCGATCCGTCATCGCTCGGCTGGGCATCCGCCGCTAATACGCTAATAAACGCACTGCAGTAGACCTCTCGCAAACTGTGAGAGGTCTACATATAAGTCTAATAAGTCGAGATAGAAGTCTAAGTCCAAATATCTACATATAAGACGGGCGCCGGAGAGGTTGGCTGCCAGTCGCCGGCCACTTATGCTGGTCAACCTGAGGTCATGAGGCGAGGTTGGCGGCGGAGGTGCCCGACCACTGGGAACCGGCCGATAGCGCCCCTGGAAACCAAGGAGCAATATGGCTGAGGCCATCTCTGTGTCGGCCCCGATCAGTGGGACCGACCGAAAAATGACATTTGAAACCGGCAAGTTGGCCGCTCTGGCCGACGGGGCGGTTCTTGGAAGGATCGGTGACACGTTCGTCCTCGCGACGGCGACCGCGGCGAGGACGGTGCGGGAAGGCACCGACTTCTTCCCGTTGACAGTTGACATCGAGGAGCGGACGTATGCGGCCGGCCGGATTCCGGGCTCCTTCTTCCGGCGAGAAGGCAAGTCGTCGGACCAGGCGATACTGACGTGCCGGCTGATTGACCGGCCGCTACGGCCGTCGTTCCCCAAGGGATTTCGAAACGAAGTCCACGTTGTCGGGACGGTTTTCGGCGCAGACCAAGTGAACCCTCACGACGTTCTTGCGATCAACGCGGCGTCGGCGGCGTTGATGATCTCGGGCATCCCATTTGACGGCCCAATCGGAGCGGTGCGGATCGCGTACTCGACAGAGGGCGAGTGGATCCCGCATGCGACGTACCAAGAAGGGGACGAGTCGACGTTCGAACTCGTCGTCGCGGGTCGTGCGCTCTCAGACGGCCACGACGCCGAGATTGCGATCATGATGGTGGAGGCGGGCGGAACGGAGGGGTCATGGGCGTCTTATGAGGCGGGAGCTCCCAAGGTGACCGAGGAGGTCTTGGCGAACGGACTCGATGCCGCGAAGGTGTGGATCAGAGAGTCGATAAATCTCCAGAGGAGACTCAAGGAGTCCCTGGTTGCGGCGAACGGTCCGATCGAGGCGATAGAGTTCTCTACCTTCTCCGACTACCCAGACGACGTTTTTGCGGCGGTTGAAGCAGCGGGATCTCAACTCCTCTTCGATGCGAATACGGTGACGTCGAAGGCGAAGCGGAACTCGGCGATTCAAGATGCGACGTCTGTAATCGTTGAACGACTCACCCCCGAGTTCCCCGAGCGTGAAGGCGAGATCAAGGCGGCAGTCAAGGCGCTGACGAAGAAGCTCGTACGTAAGCGAATCGCAGAAGAGGGGATTCGAATCGACGGTCGCTCTACGACCGAGATTAGACCGCTTAGTGCAGAGGTAGATCTGTTTCCAACCGTTCACGGCTCGGCTCTGTTCCAGCGTGGTGAGACTCAGGTGCTCAACGTGACGACGCTCGGCATGCCGAGGATGAACCAGCTACTCGACACTTTGAGCCCCGACGAGTCGAAGCGTTACATGCACCACTACAACTTTCCGCCGTTCTCGACGGGAGAGACCGGGTTCATGAGGGGACCGAAGCGCCGGGAGATCGGACATGGCTTGTTGGCTGAAAGGGCGCTGTTGCCCGTGGTCCCCTCGGCGGCGGAGTTTCCTTACACGCTGCGTCTCGTCTCGGACGTGCTCGCTTCGAACGGCTCGACTTCGATGGCGTCGGTGTGTGGATCGTCGCTCTCGTTGATGGCTGCAGGGGTCCCGATCAAGGCTCCCGTCGCGGGGATTGCGATGGGCCTCGTCTACGAGGAGGGAAAGTATGTGACGTTGACCGACATCCTCGGCGCAGAAGATGCGTTCGGGGACATGGACTTCAAGGTCGCCGGCACCGCGGAGATCGTTACGGCTCTCCAGCTCGATACGAAGATAGACGGCCTACCCTCGGACGTTTTGGCCCAGGCGCTGCGCCAGGCAAGAGATGCGCGACTTAAGATTTTAGAGGTTATGAAGGGCGCGATTGAAGGGCCTCGACCGGAGGTCGCTGTGAGTGCGCCAAAGATTGTTTCAATCGAGATCCCGATCGACAAGATCGGCGAGGTGATCGGTCCGAAGGGGAAGGTGATCAACACCCTCCAGCAGGAAACGGGCGCTGACATCGCTGTGGACGACGATGGAATGGTTGGAACGGTTACGATCGACGACAAAGATTCGAGCGCGGTCGAAGATGCTCGCAGGCGCATCTTGTTAATACTCGACCCGCCAACTCCCGAGGTTGGGGTGGTCTACAGCGGCAAGGTAGTCAACTTGACGAAGTTTGGAGCGTTCGTGAGCATCCTCCCTGGACGCGACGGACTACTGCACATCTCGAAACTATCGGTGCTCTCGGGCGGCAAGAGGGTGGGCGAAGTCGAAGACGTCCTCACGCTGGGCCAGGGAATCGACGTCAGAGTCGACGACATTGACCCCCAGGGGAAAGTGTCGCTTTCGGTGGCGTCTGTGCCAGGCGACGGAGGAGCTACCTCCTTGGACTCTGGCGAGCGAGACGACGGTGGCGACGGGCAACAGCGCCGGGAGAGTTCGACTAGAGCGTCGGCGGGCGAGAGCGATGGAGTTGATGGCTCGTCGCGTTCTTCGAGCGTCGCGTCGTTCGAGGAGGCGTTCGAAGCCGAGCTCGTAGCGGAGCTGGGTGACCTTGGGCCCGGGTCGGTAGGCGGGACGCCTTCAAGGAACTCTGGTGGAGGTGACGATAGACGGCGTTCGCGAAGTCGTCCGCGCAGGCGTTGAGCCAACAGCGGATCGTCTTGTCGACCCGGGAAGATTGCCTGCCCTGTGGAATCCGGCTGGTTAGCGAGTTCATGCCCGATGTTCGCTCTGTTGCGATCGGGTTCTTTGTGGGAACCGGATCGCGTGATGAAAGCGGGGAACTCGCCGGTGCGTCGCACTTCTTGGAGCACCTGTTGTTTAAAGGAACAGAGTCTTGGTCCGCGGCGGATATAGCAGAAGCGCTCGACGGAGTCGGAGGGGACTGTAACGCGTTCACGACGAAGGAGTACACGGCGTTCTACGTGCGCCTGCTCTCTGAAGATCTTGACTTAGGGCTCGAGATTCTCGGCAACATCATGTTAGAGCCGGCGTTGCGCCGAAAGGACGTCGACGCGGAGCGCAAGGTCATCTTGGACGAGATATTGATGCACGCTGATGAGCCTGGAGATCAAGCGGGGGAACGTTTTCAAAGTGCGCTGTTCTTGGACCACCCGCTCGGGCGTGACACGTTAGGGACCAAAGAGAGCATCGCGGATATAACGTCGACGGACGTACGAGCGTTTTTCGACCGACACTACTTACCTCGAAACATGGTTGTCTCAGTCGCGGGTTCCTTCGATCACGAGACGGTCGCTGCGAAGATAGATCGACAGTTCTCGAATCGAAGTGGAGGATCGGCGCCGTTGAGGGTATCTCCGGGCGCGGCTCAGAAGCCGTTGGTGGTGACCGATCGGCCTACCGAACAAGTCCATATGGTTATCGGCGCCCGTTGTGTGTCTCGATTCGACGAGCAGCGTTGGGCGTTTTCGATACTGAGCCACGTGCTTGGCGGCGGGCTCTCGAGCCGGTTGTTCCAGAAGGTGCGAGAGCAGCGAGGGCTCGTCTATTCGATATGGTCGGAACGAGCGGCGTTTCAAGATGCTGGATCGATTGCGGTCGCGGCGGGGACGGCGCCGGAGCACGTCGAAGAGGTGTTGGAGATCGTCGTAGAGGAGTTGGAGTTGCTCGCAAAGGAAGGGATCACCGAGAAGGAGCTCAAGATAGCGAAAGGAAGCCACCGGGCTGAAGCGCTCTTGTCGTGCGAGGACTCGGCGGCTCGGATGATGCGAATTGGAACGGCACTTCTCCTACACGGAGAGGTGAAGAGTATCGACGAGATCTTGGAGCGTATTGAGCGAGTGGACGAATCGGCGGTCGCGGCTGTCGCTTCGGAGTTGCTGGATAGGCCGAGGACGCTTTCGGTGGTCGGCCCAGTTGAGGCGGGGGGAGTCAACCTGGATCGCGTCCGCGGTTCGTTGTGACCTGAATTGCGTGAGGCGCGGCGGTTATAAAATAGCGATGCCGACAGCTCGAATCTCGGTCCGCTCTCGCGTGGCGAAGCTGAATCGCTGGATGAGAACGTCGGACGCGAAGGCGGTTGTCGTCCTCGTCGTCGTGCCGGTGCTCATGTTTGTCGTGCCCGCGATTCTTGGGTACCCGGCAATTGCTGGAGACAACGCGATCCAGAACTTCCCACTCAGGGTCCTGACCGGCCGGCAGATCGCCCAGGGCCACCTCCCGTTGTGGAACCCGTATCTGTGGTCGGGGAGTCCGTTGCTTGGTGCGATGAACTCCGGCTCGTTCTACCCGGGCACGATGTTGTTTGTGATCATGGCGCCGGTGGCGGCGTGGGTTGGCAATCTCTTGGTAGCGTTCTGGGCTGCGAGCCTCGGCCTCTACGCGTTGCTGAGGCAGTTCCGCCTTAGACCCCTAGCGTGCGTTCTGGCGGCGATCACGTATACGTACGCGGGTGCGATGTCTGGACAGTTGGTCCACCTGCCGATCGTCCAGGGGATCGCGTGGATGCCGCTCATGGTGCTGGCGCAGTACAAGCTGTCTTGGGCGGTACTCGCGACGGGGCCCACTCGAGGCGGTCGAGGCTCACGGTGGCGCTGGACGGTCTTGCTCGCAGGGGTGCTCGGTTTGGTGTTGTTGACGGGAGAGCCGAGATCGATGGCCGAAGCTGAGATCGTCGCGACGGTTGTGACGTTCTGGCTCGTCCTGCGCCCGTATGGGGGGATGAAAGCCGTTGGGGTGCGCGCGAGGCTCATGTTTGTAGGTTTCGAGGCGCTCGCGTGCGTGTGGGCATCTGCACTCGGCGCCGCGCAGCTGTTGCCGGGGTGGCTGTTCATAAGGCTCTCCCAGCGCTCAGCTGAGACGTATGCGTACTTTGGGACTGGATCGTTGCACCCGCAGTGGTCGGTGTTGATGCTTGTGCCGGATATCTTCGGCGGAGACGGGCTGCTCCACCAGCCGGTGTACTTCAACTCCTACAACCTGCCAGAGGTCACGGGCTACGTTGGACTGCTCCCACTCGTTGCGACGGCGGTGCTCTTGACCCGCTCGTTCGGTCGTAGAAGGGATCCACGCTCCTCGGACTGGGGCCTTTGGATGGTGCTCGCGGGACTCGGAGTTCTAATGGCGTTTGGCGAGTTCACGTGGTTCGGGGGCGTGTTCGGCCACATCCCGTTCTTCGACCTCCTGCGCCTCCAGAGTCGAAATATCGCGATAGCAGACTTGGCGTTGGCGGCGCTGCTTGGCTTCTGGGTTGAGCGGGCACTTGAGAATCGGAACTTCGGCGATCGTAGATGGCGCAATTGGGTGGCTGTTGGGCCGCCTCTTTGTGCCCTTGCGCTCTGTGTGGCGGAGATCGTCGTACCGAGACGGCTCGAGACGGCGTTCGGGGCGGATAGCTTCGGGGCTCAGTTGGGGCGCGAACTACGGCCGTGGATAGCCGTTCAAGGCGTCCTGGCGGTCCTCGTGGTTGCGGCGATTCTCTGGTGGGCTCGGCTGTCTCCTCTAAGCAGGAGACGCGTCGTTGCGGGACTGGTTGCGTTAGACGTCGGACTCTTCGTAGCGTTCTCCTCCGTTGGACTCTCACCGGGATATGCCGATCTCGCGCCGTCTGCGCGCAGGGCGTCGGCGGTGTTCTTAAGCAACGGGCGTTTTGCGATCTATGACACTACGAGTATCAACGTGGACGCGTTGAGCTCGGTCGGACAGCCCGACTTGAACGTTATGACCGGTTATCCGAGCGTTCAAGGGTACGGATCTATTCTTTCGAGTGACTACAGGTTGGCGACGGGCACCCATGATCTAGACACGCTGGACCCGTGTGCTCTCGCGAAAGGCGCGTTCGTGCCGCTACGCCTCTCCTCCCTTCTGACGTTGCCGACCTTCTTGGCTCCAAAGGCCTTAAGTGGTGTAAGTGGTGTGCATCATCAAAGAAGCGCCGGTAGCTGCCCTGGGGCAAGCGAGCCGGGCAACGCGAGCGGACGAACGTTCTACTTCGGGCAGGTCCTAAAGGTCACGAGCGTCGAACTCGTCGAAAAGTTGAGTTCCGGGCCTGCTCAGGCGTTTAAGCTGCCAAGGATCGGCATAGTGACGCCTCGGGGATCTACGATATGGCCGGCCGTTTCCGTGGCGTCTCGCTCCGCCGGCGCCTTTACTGCGAGACTTGCGAGTGCGGTCGGTGGTGTCGGGCTCGTCGTTGCGGGGGGGTCTTTCAGAGCTGTCTCTGACCGTTCCGAGGTTACCGCTCAAGGAGTGCACTACGCGATGGACGGCGTGTTGCAGGACGCACTCGACGTGAACGGCTGGCGGTTCTCAGGAAATTGGCGTGGATTCTCTCGATTCTTGCATCCTGTGATCTATCCACCGGCGTGGATAGCGGGTCGGCCGCGTGGCGCAGAGGTCACTCAGGTGTCGACAAGCGACACGGGGTCGGCCGTAGAGACTGTGAAGAGTCGTCGCGCTGTCACGGTCGTGAGGAGCGAGGCCTACTTGAAAGGCTGGACTGTAACGGCGCGCTCTTTAATAGATGGTCGATCGATGGAGTTGACCGTCTTTCCGGTTGGACTTGTGCAAGGTGTTCGCCTCCCTGCTGGCGCCTGGAAGCTCACGTACTCCTACGAGGCCCCAGGGATCAAGAGAGGACTTCTTGGAACCGGCTTAGGGTTGATTGGAATGCTCGTAGCCGCCGCCGTGTACTTCTGGAATAGAGGAGCGACTTCGAGGCGATCTAGAAGAGAGGTGACTGGCCGCTAGTTGCTCGCTAGGGTCTTACCCATGAAGAGAGTTTGCGTTGTAGGAGCAGGGGGCAAGATGGGTAAAGAGGTCTGCCGAGCGGTCACCGACGCGGACGATCTCGACCTCGTAGCGGTGGTGGATCCGACGATCGAGGAGGGCTCCGTCGTCGAATCGATCGGGGGAAGCAGTGGCTCCCTAGTGGCGGTGGGCAACTTGAATGAGGTGGATCCATCCGGTATCGACGTAGCGGTGGACTTCACCCACGCGTCCCAAGCGCGAGAGAGTTTGAGCTGGTGTGCGCAGAACGGAGTACACGTCGTGGTTGGCACCTCGGGCCTGACGGACGACGACGTCGTATGGGCAAGGCAACACTTTAGCTCAGGAAGCGCTAATGCGATGCTGATCTCGAACTTTGCGATCGGGGCCGTCTTGTTGATGCGGCTGTGCGAGATAGCGGCGCCGCTGATGGACGGTGTGGAGATCGTAGAGCTACACCACGACGCTAAACGTGATGCGCCCTCTGGCACTGCGATGCAGACTGCGGCGCGGATCGCAGCAGCGCGCGCAACTGCCGGACTCGATGAGTTTGTTGCAGATCCCGCTTCACTCACCGTCGTAGACGGTGCACGCGGAGGTGTCGGACCTGGTGGAATTCGCATTCATGCAGTTCGACTGCCCGGCCTCGTGGCCCACGAAGAAGTTGTGTTCGGTGCACTCGGCCAGAGCCTGACGGTCCGCCATGACTCCTACGACAGGAAGTCCTTTATGCCCGGTGTGCTCTTGGCGACGAGGCGCGTTTCAGATACGCCGGGTCTGACACTTGGTCTGGAGTCGCTCCTTGGAGTCTGATAAGAGGCGAGGTCCAAGACAAGAGGTTCGTGAACGTATCTTGCGAGCGACGTACGACTGCGTTGGGTTGTTCGGGTTATCCAAGACGACGATCGAGGATGCGGCGCGCCACGCAGGGGTGTCGAGGGCGACGGTTTACAGGTACTTCCCCGGAGGGCGTGATGAGCTGATGAAGGAAGTGGTCACTTGGGAGTATTGGAGGTTCTTCATGCGGCTCTACGAGGAGATCCGGTCCTGTGACTCGTTGGAGGAGTTAATGGAGCGCGCTTTGATGCTCGCCCACAAAGCGATAACGGAACACGAGGTGCTCCAACGCTTGGTAGCTACGGAACCAGAAGTCCTGCTCCATACCCTTACGACCGAGAGTGCGGGCACTCAAGAGCTCATAGCGGCGTTCTTGAAGCCGTACTTGGAGATGCACGGGTTGAACCCTAGGGTAGACGTGGATGAAGCTGCCGACTTCCTGGCCCGAATGGTCCTTTCTTACATCTCTGCTCCAGGAAGATGGGACTTAGCGGATCGAGAGCAAGTCTCAAAGCTGGTGAGAGCAGAGCTACTGGCCGGAGTGGTCCAACGTTAGCTTTGAGTGCCCGGCGCGACTTGGGTCATAGGGGTCTTTTGAAACCTGGCCGGGGCGTCCTGCAATTGCGACAGAGACTATATAGAGTGATGGATTACCACGGTGGTTTGGGAGAGACGACATGGGCGACAGCTACGACACTGCGATGGGACTTCTTAACGAGGCAGCTACTGCACTTGAGGCAGCGTCTGGTGCGTGTGAAGAGCCGGGGGACGCCTCCGACCTTCTATCGCTCGCTGACAGGATTCGTTCGTATCTGAGCACGAGCCGGCCGACGACGCCACTTGGCATGCCGAGAATCTCCTCGAGTGGCAGTACGCTGTCAGAAGAGATGGTGATCCGGCGCAACGGCCAAGACGACCGCGGCCACGTTCGTATCGTTCCGCAACGGTCGCAGTGAACTTTCAGCGAATCGATAGAAGGTGGACGATGTACCACTCGCCTCGCCAGGAGATCATCGACGCGATAGTGAACTGACCCGGAACGCCGGCGACGCTGTAGTGGACGACGGTGCCATAGACCCTCCAGTACGAACCTTTGTTGTACTCGACTCCGGGGACTATCCACTCGGCCTGTCCCGGAGGCACGTCAACGCTGACGAACGTCGTAGAGGCGACACTTGGGCCAAGTGAGCTGTGAAGGGTTGCGATGTCCTGGTTGTAGTAGTTGATCAAGCGGTTCTGATAGTCGGCTGCGGGATTGGGGATGGCCTTGACTTGTAGGTAAGCGCTCAACGGGAAGAATGCGGGGTAGGCGAGAGCGGGGTTGCCGGTAGCGACAGCTTTGATCAGATCGGTCATCTTCGCGATGAACGCGGGGTCTGTGGAACTTGGCATGACGTCTGTTTGAGGCAGGGTTCCTGGGTCAACGGTTGTCGTAGTCGTCGCAACCGGGGCAGTCGTAGTCGCTGGAGCTGCCGTGGTCACCCGCGTGAGTCTTGGGGAGGGGGTAGAAGAGCGGGCACTCGAGTTTGCAGGGTTGGCGTTCCCACCAGGAGCGCTACTGACCGGGATCTTCGGGGTTGGACTCAGCGCGACTCCCGTGATCACGGCGGCAATGAACAAGATGACCAGGGAGAATCTGCGCAACACCTTGTCAACGATACACACTGGATCGAGCGCCAGCCACGAAGAGCGTCCTCAGTTCCGAGCGCGTTGACAATGAAACATCGGGAGGTGTAATGTTTCAACTATGGCGCCCGTGGAGCTGAGGGTGGTCGGACGTGACCTGCAGTCTGCCCCCCTTGATGCTGAGTCCCCTTCGACCCTCAGTTCCCGACCTACCTTGAGTTCCTTTTCGACTCTCAGTTCCCCTGGTGATGGGGATTGCGGCAGCGCTCGTCTCTCGCGCATCGGAGGAGAGGAGCGATCCTCCACGAGGATCAAGATTGTCGACGCGGCACTCGAATGCATAGCGCGCCGGGGAATTCAAAAGACGAGAGTTGAAGAGATTGCACGAGTAGCTGGACTCTCCAGGGCAACCCTGTATAGAGCTTTCCCCGGAGGCAAAGACGACGTCCTAGAAGCGGTCGTCGGTACCGAGGTCGCTCGCCTTTTCGCGGCTCTTGGCGCCGCGATGGGTGAGGCGCACGATCTCGAAGATGTACTTGTGGCGGGCATTTCAGAAGCGTCTCGTTGGATTAACGACCACGACGCTCTTTCGTACGTGATGGAAAACGAGCCGCAGTATATTCTTCCGCACTTGTCCTTTTCGAAGATGGATCAGCTGTTGTCGACAGCGAGTGGCTTTGCGGCTCCTTTTTTCATGCGCTGGCTCGACTCCGAACAGGCGTTACGCGTCGCGGAGTGGGCGATACGGATCGTGATCTCTTATACCGGGTTTGGAGATCCGCCGTTTGACCTGGGAAGTCCTGAAGAGGCGAGGCATCTTGTAAAGACGTTCATTCTCCCCGGAGTCCTCGCACTCAAAGTTTGAAGCTGGGCCGTGCAATCAATATGGAAAATGGCAATTTGGGAAAGGGGAACTGGGTATGGCTGTGTTGAGTCGTGGCGACGAAGAGATGCGTTCTAATATCGAGTTAATTGGCAGGAGTGACATAAACGACCTCGATGCGGCGCTTTCGCTGGTTGGTAGGCAAGAAGTCGGCGGCGCGCATCTCGTGGAGAACCGATGCCAGTCGGAGTTTACGTGGGACTACGACAAAGGAGCGCGGCCGAAACTGGACAAGCTCTACGAAAAGGCGAAGAAGGCACAGTGGAACGCGGAGACCGATCTGCCGTGGGAGACCGACGTAGATCAGGAGAAGGTTGTCCTTGCGAACGCGGCCGTTACAGGAAACGACGCGAGGTGGGCCAATGCGGACCTGTCGGGGACGGTATTGGAGAAGTGGGACGACAAGGACTGGCTTCGCTTTGGAATCGAAAACCAGAACTGGACGCTCTCCCAGTTCATGCACGGCGAGCAGGGCGCTCTTATTTGCTCCGCGAAGATCGTCGAGACAGTTCCTTGGATTGACGCGAAGTACTACGCATCTACCCAAGTCATGGATGAGGCAAGGCACGTGGAGGTTTTTTCGAAGTACCTAGACGAGAAGCTTTCTGGACACTATCCGATGAACGCGCACCTCGGACTCCTCCTTGATGACATAGTTCGCGACTCGAGATGGGATATTACGTATCTCGGTATGCAGATCATGGTGGAGGGCCTGGCGCTCGCTGCGTTCGGTTTCATCCATATGATGACCCAAGAACCACTGTTGAAGAAGCTGTTGCGATACGTGATGGCCGATGAAGCCCGTCACGTTGCGTTCGGCGTCTTAAGCCTTCAGGACTTTTATACTGGCTTGAACGCAGCCGAGATCAGGGAGCGCCAAGAGTTCGCATTTGAATCGGCGGTCAGGTTACGCGACAGGCTGCTGTTTCAAGAGGTCTGGGAGCGGTTGGGGGTTCCCAAGGAGGATGTATTAAAGGTCGTCTCCCAGGCGCCCGAGCGTGACGAGTTCCAGATACTTCTCTTCTCCAAGATCGTTCCTAACATTAAGAAACTGGGGCTACTGGACGCAGGCGATGGATGGTTGCGAGACAGGTTCGGCGAACTCGGGGTGATTGCGTTCGAGAACTGGTCGGACTCCACACAAGAAGAAGATGCTTTTGCAGACGGGTCGCCAGTCGATAGACACGTTGCTTGAGTCTCTTCTCGAGCGAACAGATCCCGGATAACTCCCTTGTGGCGGTCGGGGTCGCCGGGTGCATAACTGCTGATAGCCTGAGTTGGTAATGATGCCGTTAACTTCGCAACCTCGATTTGGAGCCGTTATCACCGCGATGGTGACGCCCTTTGACGACGATGGCGCGATCGACTTAGATAGCGCTGCTTCGCTGGCTAGGTGGCTGGTCAACCACGGGAGCGACGGTCTTGTGTTGAGCGGAACTACCGGCGAAGGCCCTGTTTTGAGCGACGGAGAGAGGATCGAGTTGTGGAGGTGCGTCGCCGGGGCGGTGACGGTGCCCGTGATAGCGGGGACCGGTACTAACGACACACGTCATTCAGTGAAGCTGACCGAGGAGGCGACGGCCGCCGGGGTCGACGGCGTCTTGGTTGTTACCCCGTACTACAACCGCCCGTCACAAGCTGGGCTCTACGAGCACTTCACCTCCGTAGCCGGATCGACCGATCTTCCAGTCGTTCTCTACGATATTCCTGTGAGAACCGGGCGAAGGATAGACACGGACAACTTGGTGCGAATAGCGCGCGACTCTAACAACATCGTTGCGGTCAAGGATGCTACCGGCGACGTAGCGAGCGCGGCGAGGGTCATAGCGGACACTCCCGACGGGTTCGAGCTCTACAGTGGAGAAGACTCGCTGACGCTGCCTCTTCTCGCGGTCGGAGCGGCTGGTGTGATAAGCGTCGCATCTCACTGGGCGGGTCAAGAGTTTGGCGACATGATCGCGAGTTTCTGGAACGGCGACAACGACGCGGCGCGCGAGCAAAACGCGAAACTGATACCGTCGTATCGATTCGAGTCGACCGAGAAGTTCCCGAACCCGTTGCCGGTGAAGGCCGCGTGCAGGGCCATGGGGTTAGGGGTAGGCCAGTGTCGACCCCCTATGGGAGCTGCCCCGACAGAACTCGTTGAAGAGGCGAGACGCGTCGTTGAGGACCTCTCGGACTCAACGTCGCGGGGTGAATGAGTTGGCTAAGCCACCCTCTGGTAGTTCGAGTTCGCTACAAGCTGGTCGGTCGTTGGATGACCACAGTGTTCGCGTGGTGTTCCTCGGAGGTCTCGGCGAAATTGGGAGGAACTGTGCCTCTATCGAGGCAGAAGGCAGGATAGTAGTTATCGACTGCGGGATCATGTTTCCCGAGCCCGAGATGCCCGGAGTGGACCTAGTACTTCCCGACTTCTCCTACTTACGGGAGAACGCGGATCGAGTCGATGGAGTCGTGTTGACCCACGGGCACGAGGATCATACCGGGGGACTCCCGTATTTGCTTCGCGAAATAGAAGTTCCAATCTATGGATCGAGACTCACGCTGGGACTCGCGCAAAATCGAATCCGAGAGGCGGGCCTGTTGGATAGGGCCGAGTTGATTCCGGTGGTCGACGGGGAGAGAAAGAAGATCGGCCCGTTTGAAGTCGAGTTCTTGGCTACGACACATTCGGTTCCGCACGCCTTCGCGTTGGCGTTTCACACTCCGGCCGGGGTGATCTTGCACTCTGGAGACTTCAAACTCGACCTCAATCCTGTAGATGGAAGGCGGACCGATCTCGCACGGATCGGAGCTCTGGCTCAAGACCCCGGTATTTCGTTGCTCTTGTCGGACTCGACCAACGCGGAAGAACCTGGTTTTACTGCGTCGGAGTCCTCGGTTGGCAAGGTGCTCAAGAGGGTTTTCGAAGAGAGGGCCGGAAGGCGGGTGATCGTCGCGTGCTTCGCGAGCCACCTTCACAGGGTCCAACAAGTCATAGACGCCGCGGCGGCGACCGGTAGGCACGTCGCAACACTGGGTAGGTCGATGGGAAACAACGTCTCGTTGGGAGTATCACTAGGGGTCCTCCAAGTTCCCGAGGGAGTGTTGGTGGATATCGATGAGATCTCGACGATGGACCCCGGCAAGATCTGCGTGGTGTCGACCGGATCTCAAGGTGAGCCGATGTCGGCCCTTTCCCTACTCGCCACGGGAGACAACAAGCGATTCCGTGTCGACGCGGATGACGTAATTGTGATCAGCGCTCATCCGATCCCGGGGAACGAGTGGTCGGTTGGAAGGGTGATCGACGATCTCTACAGACAGGGGGCCGAGGTGATCCATACCGGTTCGGAGGCGGTGCACGTCAGCGGACACGCCTGCCAGGGTGAGCTGCAGACGTTGATCAGCGTCGCGAAGCCCCGGACGTTCATTCCAGTCCACGGAGAGTTCCGCCATCTAGTCCATCACTGCGACTTGGCGAGGTCTATGGGCCTCAAGTCAAGTGAGGTTCTCCTGTGTGAAGACGGAGATGCGGTCGTGCTCACAGAAAACGGGTTGATCCGCGATGGGGTAGTGCCGTCTGGGTACGTGTACGTGGACGGGACGGTCGGGGATATCGGACACGGTGTCTTGCGGGATCGTCGGGTTCTCGCGGCAGAGGGTGTCGTCATGGTCGTCGCGACCGTCGACATCCACGCGGGGCGAGTCAGCGGGACACCCCAGATTGCGACCAAAGGTTGGGTGTACGCCCCCGAAGCCGAGGAGCTAATCGAAGAGGCTGCCTCTAGCGTTGCTGACGCTTTGAATAACGCGATGCATGACGGGGCGCGTGACGTAGACGTACTGGCCAGGCACGCCCGCAAGGCGTTGGGGAAGTTCGTCGGAGACAGAACGAAAAGGCGGCCGATGATCGTTCCGGTGGTCTTGGCGGTCTAGTGCCTAGGCGCAGCTACGGCGGGGTCCGCCCTGCTCGGCGCCGCTGAAGGTAGCCTAGTAGTACCGTGGTGACGACCAAACGCTCAGAACCGTCAGCTCGCTTGAAGTCGCGCTCCGCGCCCAAACGCGGGGGTTCTTCCAAGCCGGGTTCGAATCGCCCACAAAAAAGCGCTAAGAACTCCGCTCGGAGACACGTTACCCAGGGAGATCTGGAGCCTGAAGCGGACGCTCGAGGACTGTTCAGTGAGCGAAACGCTGACGTGTTGGCTATTGGGCTCGTCGCGGTCGGCATCCTTTTAGCGTTGGCGATGTATGGCTTGGGTGCGGGGTCGTTGGGGAGGGATGTAGACGGGATCCTCGCCGACGCTATCGGATGGATCCGATTCATCCTGCCGGTAGGGTCTGTTGGCGCCGGCGTGATGGTGATCGTGCGCCGCTACCGCCCAGATCCGACGCGGGTCGTCTTTGGCGCCTTACTCGGGCTCGTATCCCTTGCAGGACTTGCGACGCTCGCCGCAGGTATCGGTGGTGTGACGACCAAGAGCTCCCGCCTGAGAGTAGGGGGAGGGTGGGCCGGGTTTGTGGTCGCTAAACCCCTGGAGATGGGTCTTGGCACCGCTGGTGCGGTCGTCGTGTTAGCTGCGATTGCGGCGATTGCGGTTGTCATCTCGACTGGCGTGTCGCTTCGTTCGTGTGCGACGGGGGCATCGAAGGCAGTCAGCGGGAGCGCGCGGTGGATAAAGAGCAGCTGGGAGAGAGCGCAGAGGTCCGATCGCTCCTCGTCGAGTACCGAAAGTACTTCGGCCCCACACCTCTTCGATCAGGAGCTCTTGGGCACCGGCGGTGACCTCAAAGATCGCGTTATTAGTTCCGATACTCCATCACCCAAGGAGTCGGGCTCCTCGCCCGACCCTTTGGCAGATGTAGACGAGACCTCTGTCACAGATTCGACCGGAGGCCTTGGGGGAGAAAGCTCGGGAAGCGATGAGTTGGTCGATATCCATCGTGCGATTGGATCGAGACCGTTGGACCCGGCGGCCGGCGAGCGGGAGTGGAGGTTACCTCCGATCTCGCTGCTTCGCCGATCTGCGGAGCGCCCCCACGACGCAGGGGAGATTGACGGGGCAGGTGAGGCTCTCGTCAGGGCTCTTGGCACCCACGGTGTGGAGACCAAGTTGGTCGGTTGGACCGCTGGACCTACCGTGACCCGCTTCGAGTTGGAGCTGGGTGCGGGTGTGAAGGTGTCGCGCGTGACGAGCCTTTCAAAAGATATTGCCTACGCGATGGCGTCGCCGGACGTGAGAATCCTCGCGCCGATCCCAGGCAAGTCGGCGATCGGGGTCGAAGTACCCAACCAGACGCGCCAGCTCGTCTCCTTGGGAGATATTCTCGTGTCGAGTGAGGCCGCTGAGGCGTCACATCCCCTCGAAGTTGCTTTGGGTCGGGGCATCTCTGGCAAACCGGTGATGATGAATCTTTCCCAGATGCCCCACGTACTCATTAGCGGTGCAACCGGAGCAGGGAAGTCTTCGTGCATCAACTCTTTGATCACTACTATCCTCATGCGAGCCACCCCCGAGGAAGTCAGGTTGATCCTGGTCGATCCCAAGCGTGTCGAGCTCAGCCAGTACAACGGCCTTCCACACCTCTTGACCGCGGTCGTCGTCGATCCAAAGCAAGCGGCGAACGCGTTGTCGTGGGCGGTAAAGGAGATGGAGCGCCGTTACGATCTCTTGGCCAAGTACGGCGTCCGTGACATCACCGGCTTCAATGAAGGAGTCGACCGTGGCGATATCGTGGCGCCAGAGTCTCAGTCGATTAAGGCCCGAGCTGAAGCGGTTGCACGCAGTGCGTCAAAAAAAGCGCAGAGTGCAACCGCGGACTCGATCGTGTCGACGACGGTAGGCGCCGCAGAAATAGAGCGTAGCGAGGGTGACTCCAACGAAGACCGACCGAGCTCTTTGGACCCACCAACAGAGGTCGTTGATGTCGAGTTGGATGTCGACGGGGAGTCTGCGGGCGAGCCGGGGGAGGCAGAAGAGGAAGAGGGGGCGGCGGAGATCAAGAAGCTTCCTTTCATCTTGGTAATTGTTGACGAGTTGAACGATCTCATGATGGTCGCCGCAAGAGACGTCGAAGAGTCGGTGGTCAGGATCGCCCAGATGGCGAGGGCGGTTGGAATACACCTGGTGATTGCCACCCAGCGACCTTCCGTGGACGTGATAACCGGGGTAATCAAGGCCAACATTCCAAGCCGTATGGCGTTCTCCGTGTCGTCGCTGGCCGATAGCAGGGTCATACTGGATCAACCAGGAGCAGAGCGCCTCATCGGAAAAGGGGACATGCTGGTGATGACTGCATCGTCGAGCATCCCGAGGCGTCTGCAGGCGCCGTGGGTGTCAGAAGAAGAGGTCCGATCGGTAGTGGCGTACTGGAAACGCCAAGGTGGTACCAGCGAAGAAGCGGTCGGCATATCATCAGCGTATGATTCCCGAGAGGAGTTGGAAAACGGCGGCGACGACGAGCTACTGGCGGCGGCGATGGACCTAGTTGTAAAGGCTCAGATTGGCTCAACGTCGATGTTGCAGAGAAAACTTCGTGTCGGGTTCGCGAGAGCCGGGAGGATAATGGACTTGCTGGAGCGAAAAGGAGTTGTTGGACCTGCACAGGGCTCAAAGGCGCGAGCGGTGTTGATGACCCAAGAGGAGCTTGAGTCACTCGTCAAGAGTGACTGATTCTAGCTGTGGATCTCGAGTCAGAACTTGGCGAGTCTAGTGACGTCGATACAGCGGCGTCGCTCACTCGCGCTGAGTTGTTGGCGCGGAACAAGGCCACTCAGACTCGAGCGGCTCCTCTAAGAAGCGGCAAGGGGATCACTCGTGGTCTTATAGCACTCGTGGTGCTCGCGGTCGTGTTAGCCGCGGTCGCATACGTGAACGCTCACCTCTCGGCCCCGCCGGCACGCTCGTCGTTGAGCTTGGCAACTAAGTTGGATCCTACAGAGACGATCCCTGGGAGCATCCAGTCACTTTCCTGGCCGACGACCGGCGAAGCCGCAGTGTCGGTTCCTGCCGTTGGCTTCGAGGCGAACTCCCCGGCCAGTAGTGTCGTTCCAATCGCGAGCTTGACCAAGATCATGACCGCGTACGTGATCTTGACGGATCACCCGCTTGGTGCAGGACAGGATGGGCCAAGTGTGACGATCACCCCGGCGGATGTGACCGCCTACGACACCGACGTTGGTCTAGATGAGTCAAGCGTCGTCGTCGCTGCGGGCGAGAAGTTGACCGAGCGCCAGCTCCTCGAAGGTCTCCTGGTCCATTCGGCGAACAACTTCGCGGACATCTTGGCCACCTGGGACGCAGGGAGCCTTCCCTCGTTTGTGGCGAAGATGAACGCGACGGCTCAACACCTGTCGATGAACTCTACCCACTACGCGGATGCGAGTGGTTTTTCATCCCTTTCGGTCTCGACTCCGCTAGACGTCCTCAAGGTCGCGGCGGCAGCTCTATCGATTCCTACGTTCGCTCAGACTGTAAAGATGTCGAGCGTCAGTCTTCCGGTATCTGGGGTTGTCGGCACCTATACGCCCATGCTGGGTCTACCCGGGGTGGTCGGGGTGAAATCGGGCTATACGATACCGGCGGGCGGCTGCGATGTTCTGGCTTTGTCTCGCCAGATCAACGGCGCCGACGTCGTTGCGTTGGCAGCAGTCACCGGTCAGACAGGCGTAGGGGTGTTGAATCAAGCTGGTGGTTCCGCTCTCGCGCTCGCTACTCACGCAGTCGATGCGGTTACAACTGACCCAGTTGTCCAACCCGGGATGCGGGTCGCAACTGTCAGTTTTGGAGGTAAAACAGTCGAAGTCGTGACCTCACAGTCCGCGTCGCTCTATGTCGCGCCAGGAAGTGACGTCGAGGAAAACCTCAAGTTGCTCCCTGCCCCTCGCTCTGGTTCGCGAGCAGGTGTGCCAGTCGGGGAGATGACGGTGTCGTGCGGGACTCAAAGAAGAGTGGTTGTGGTTCATACTGACGGGAACCTCCCTGCAGAACCACTCATCCAGCGCCTATTGTGAACCTATGCGTGCGAGAGCCCCGGCGTCAGCTGCAAACCTCGGGCCGGGATTTGACGTCTTGGCACTTGCCCTCGACTTGTACGTCGAAGTCGAAGTCGAGTCAGCTCCCCGGCTGACGGTCGTAAGTGAGGGAGAAGGTGCAGGGCTCTTTGATGACGCAAGTCACCTCGCCGCCCGAGTGGCAATGGACGTAGCCGGACACGATCGTCTGGCAATCACCGTCAGATCCGAGATACCAGTCGCACGTGGGCTTGGATCTTCGGCAGCCCTCGCGGTAGCCGCGGCGGCAGCGGCCGGCTCGCCTGACCCGCTTGCGGTCGCGGCGAGAGTCGACGGGCACCCGGAGAACGCGGCGGCGAGCGTCTTGGGGGGACTCGTCGTGGCGACTTCCATTCGAGGATCGGTGAGGGCGCTCAAGATGGGGTTGGATCCGGACCTCGAGTTTGTGGTCGTTGTTCCAGACCGCGCACTTGCGACGGCTAAGGCGAGGCGTGCGCTACCAGCGGAGGTGAGTAGGGAAGACGCGACGTTCAATCTAGGGCGACTGGGCCTACTTCTCGGTGGCCTCGCCGATCGCAGGGTCCTCACTCGTGAGGCCGCCGAAGACCGCCTCCACCAAGACTACCGTTCTCCACTGTTTCCCGAGGCTCCCCAGATTCTAAGCGCGCTCCACGCTGGTGGATCTCTCGCAGCGTGCTGGTCCGGAGCCGGGCCGAGCCTGCTCGCGATCTGCGATGTGCGAGACTCTACGTCGGTAGAGGAGGCAGCGAGGGCTGCGCTTCACTCGACTGGTGTTCCCGGGCGAGTCATGAGGCTTCACCCAGACAGTCGCGGTCTCGTCACAGGAGAGGCGGCGTCGATGCCTGTTAACGGTCGTCGAAGGGGATCTTGAGTTATATGGGCAACGTTAAGAAGTTTACGATACGGACGTTTGGATGCCAGATGAACGAGCACGACTCGGAGAAGCTGGCGGGAATCTTGGTTGACGACGGCTTAGTGCAGACCGCAGAGGTCGAGGACGCGGACGTCGTCATCTTGAATACGTGTTGTATCAGAGAAAACGCAGACAACAAGCTCTACGGACACCTTGGCCACCTCAAGTCCCTTCAAGACAAACGGCCTGGTCTTCAGATAGCGGTATGTGGTTGTCTCGCCCAGCGTGATCGAGAGAAGCTGTTGGAAAAAGCCGGTCATGTCAACGTGGTATTTGGTACTCAGAACTTGAAAAGCGCACCGCGCCTGCTCAGGCGAGCTGACAAAGAAGGCAGTGTTGTCGAAGTTGTCGATCAGCGCGACCCCGGCATGGACCTTGGGGACCTTCCAGAGTCGCTGTCGGCCGTCAGGGAACACGCACACGCGGCGTGGGTCACAATCCAAGAGGGTTGCAACAACTCGTGTGCTTTTTGCATCGTCCCCACCGTGCGGGGGCGAGAGGTGAGCCGTCCGATGGCAGAGATCGTCTCAGAAGTGGAGCATCTCGTTGGAAACGGCGTAGTAGAGGTAACGTTGCTCGGACAAAACGTCAACTCCTACGGCCGAGACATAACAGGTCGGCGCCCACTCTTCTCCGAGCTGTTGAAGGAGGTGGGCTCAGTTCCGGGCCTGGAACGGGTCCGCTTCACCAGCCCGCATCCAAAGGACCTTCGGCCCGAGACGATAGAGGCAATGGCCACAACCAACGCAGTCTGTGAGCACCTCCACCTTCCGCTCCAGTCAGGGAGTGACCGGGTGCTGTCCCTCATGAGACGCGGGTACAGCGCAGAGCGCTATCTGGACAAGCTCGCGACTGCCCGGGCGTCTATCGGCGACCTGGCCGTGACGACCGACATCATCGTAGGTTTCCCCGGGGAGACAGAGGATGACTTCGAACGCACTTTGGAAGTGGCGGCTGAGGCCGCCTACGACAGTGCTTACACGTTCATATTCTCCGCCCGCGCCGGGACCCGAGCGGCCGCGATGGAAGACGTTTTCGTTCCCGACGACGTGATCGCCGACCGTTTCGAAAGGCTTAGATCGGTCGTAGAGCGCTCCGCTCTGCTCCGTCACGAAAGTAGGATTGGCGTGACGGAAAACGTACTGGTCGAAGGTGTCAGCAAGCGTGATCGTTCACGGATGTCAGGACGCACGCGACAGGGAAAGCTCGTGCACTTTAACTCCGCAGGCCCGATCCCCGCAGGAACCTTTGCCGACGTATTGGTCGAGAGTGCCGCACCCCACCACCTAAGTGGGGTGTTGCAGCGAGTGACCGCCGCCCCGGTCACGAGAACTCGAATCAAGGTTGTCGCCGGCTGAACACCGGTGTGTTCAGCTATACGGGTGTCCACGTGGATCGAGACGGGCGACCGAGGATGACGTCGATAAGCTCGAATCCGCCGGCAGTCGTTCTCTTGGGCACGACTGCGTCAGGTAAGTCTGAGTTAGCTCTAAGTCTCGCAAAGAAGAGGGGCGACGTCGAGATAGTGTCTGCGGACTCAATGTGTGTCTATAGAGGCATGGACATTGCGACAGCAAAACCGTCGATGGGGGATAGAAGCGATGTCCGACACCACATGGTAGATACGGTGGACCCTTGCGAGGACTACTCGGTGGCGCGCTATCAAGAAGACGCCTTCGAGGCGATCAGGGACGTCACCGCACGAGGGAGAGTCCCGTTGGTGGTGGGTGGAACCGGCCTTTACTACAGAGCACTCGTTGATTCGTTGGAGGTGCCCGGAGTTTGGCCCGAAATCAGGAGAGCCTTGGAGGCGATCGCAGCGCGGCCGGGTGGGCTAAAGCAGATCCATGCGATGCTTGTGTCGCTCGACCCACTCGCGGCGTCCAGGGTCGAAGGGTCCAATCAAAGGAGAGTCGTAAGAGCCCTGGAAGTAACCCTTGGATCCGGACGACGTTTTTCCTCGTTTGGACCGGGCCTTGAGCACTACCCGAGCACGCCCCATCACCTCATCGGTATTTCATTTGACGCGGCGCAGGTGGATCTCCGTATTCAAGAGAGGTTCTCGTCCTGGATGGAGTCGGGACTTCTCGACGAGGTGGCGTCTCTCTTGAAGAGCCCAAACGGTGTGTCGAGAACGGCGCGTCAGGCGCTCGGATATCGCGAGATAATCGAGCATCTGGAGGAGTCGACGCCGCTTGCGACCGCCGTCGAGACAGCAATTCGGCGGACGCGGGCCCTTGCGCGACGCCAGTGGAAGTGGTTTCGTAGGGATCCAAGGATCCAGTGGACGCCTGGAGGACCGCCAACCGAGGCCGCCTTGAACACTGCTTTGGACAGACTCCTCGTTGTCCGCAGCCGATAGGGGTCTTGGACTCGCCCAGCTATGATTTGCCGCGGTCGCCCAGTGTCACTTGCCACCCAGCCGCTCCGGCTTGTGGCTACTGAACTCAGAGGGACGGTCCATCGTTTTATTCATGAGTGCACGTTCGATTGTGTTGTGTTAGCGTATTGGAGAAGTTGAGTTTGGTCTCCTCGCAGCCTTGTGAGGTGATAGTTAGAGAGGGATGTGTGAGGCGGGTAGTCAGGTCGATCGCAGTTGCACTATCACTGGCCCTGGGGGGGGGTCTGATCGTTAGTGCAGGTCCTGTAGGAGCACAGCCACCTGGGGGATCTTCACCTGCAGGACCGGTCGTTGGAGCGCCAGTCTACGGCGGCATAAAAGACGCACCCGATCCAAACGTCGTGCCCGTCACCTACGGCACGAACAACACCGCAGCGGTGTTCTCGACCTACTCGTTCACGCCACCGACCTCTGGAACTGAGAGACCACCTGCGATCCCAGAGTGGACAACCCACGAGAACCCAGGCGGCACGTCTTGGACGACAAATGGCGACCCGAGTGGCGGGTTGGCAAACGTGCCGGGTTGGGCGAGCAAGAACCCAGACCACGGGGCCCCTGCGGAGGCCCCAGGGGTCATCCAGATTGGCAGTACCTGGTACATGTACTTCGCAGCCGTGCCAAAGAGCGCGGTTACAGCAGGTTTAGATGGCGCCTACTGCATAGGTGTTGCCACACTCCCAGCGTCAAAGAGCCTCTTGAACAACCAATTCACCCCGGTTGAAGACACTCCATCTACAGCCCTTCCGCCGGTTCTCTGTGACCCAACCCACAAGACCGCCTACATAGACCCGAGCCCGTTCTTTGACCCAACGAATGAGACCTACTACTTGAGCTTCAAGACCAACTCTGCCTCAGGTGGGCCTGGCACCACCCTTTGGTCTATCCCGCTTGTACGTATATATTGCGTCATCACAGACATAGCTACTCCACGCTCTAACCCTGCTAGCAACTATGGGGGCTGTGGTGTACCGTCCAACTTCAACGGTTACCCTCGCTCAACCGCTTCTCCTTTCAAGCCCTATAGCTGACGTTCCGCACTTCTCGATGACGATATAGCGTCCCGATTTCGAGCGTGGTCACGGGTTATAGGCAGTGATCGGCACGTGAAGGAGGTTGAGGATCTTTATCTGTAGCGCGCTGAGTTGAGGCTCGAAGACCTGTTCTGTTGCACCTTTGTTCACCAGGCGATGCCGTTGGACGCCGCTGAACAACTCAAGGATGCGAGGAGCACTTGGGGCTGGACAGTTGCGGAACTCGGGATAGACAGGCATTCCGCTAAGTTCTTCAGCCTTCATCGAGGTGCGAATCTCGCGCTCGATGAGCGCCTCGGTGAGCATAGCCAAGAAGTGACAGACAAGGATCGCCTCGATGCGGTGTGGGTTCTCCAAGAACACCGGGGCGACTACCTGTGGTCCTTTGAGCATGTGGTTGCGGCGTTCAAGGTTTGGTTGGTAGTGGTAGGTAGCTAACACCTCGGCCGGGGTCATCTGAGGGTCATTCGTGATGAGTGGGAACATCCCGTCACAGATAGCGTCGTAGGTGACCTGATCTGCCAACACCTCGGCCGTAATGGTAAACACCGTCTTGTCTCGACTCTTATATAGCGACTCCGTGTTCGCACGTCCACGGCTCACTGGACGAAAGGCCTTGACGATGGACTCGCTCAGCGTGAAGCTCACCCACCGGGTCGCTCCAGCCTTAGCTAAAGCGGCCCGTGCTGCCTCCTCAGCAGCCACCTTGGTCTTAAGACGCGACCTGGGGCTAGCGAGTCTGTCCCTGACCTCTTCGATAGCCGCTAGCCCTGCTTCGATGCGAGTCGAGCGTGACGCTGCGTCGCGTGATGCCTTCGCGCTCGAATGGACCCAGATCACCCGATAGCCGTCGGCTGAGGGGACCGGTGCCTCAAATACCCGAAACACCGAGTCTGAGTCAACGCTACGCGTACCAGGGCAGCGTTTGGCCTCTGCCCATGTAGGAGCGTGAGTCTGGATCCAGTCGCGAAACCAGGTGTCCTCTTTTCGTCCGTGAGGAATAATGGTCACAAATCGTCCGTTGTTCGAAGCGATGTGGCCCATCGCCTCTTTCGAGCAGAGTTTGGAGTCTGCGACGTAGATATTATGTGCAGCTGCACATAACACCTATTAGGCCCAGCTCCGGATTATGTGCAGTTGCCGGTCAACGGCCTGGACGATCCCCTCTGTAGCTGCATGTTCTCCTTGCACCGCTTCAGAGCGGTCACGCGGGAGCTGCACATAATCGCGAGACTTTTCCTTTCTAACCACCTCGGAAGGGAGCAACTCATGACCATTCAGAGTCCATTGACGACCGACGCCGTGCTCACGGCGTTCGACGACCACCTGCGTCGGGTGCGAGGGGTCTGTCCGGACGTTCGGCGCAACTACGGGTTCTACGCGCGGGGCTTCCTGGAGACAGTGTTCGGTCAGGACCCCGTAGACTTCGGTCTCCTGTCGGTCGGCGATGTCGTTACGTTCGTCACCAACGCGTCCTGCCGCTATCAGCCTCGAACGGTGCAACTGCTCACAACCGCACTGCGTTCGCTTCTGCGGTTCGCTCGAGCCGAAGGTCTGAGTGGGTCCCGATTGGACGAGGCGGTCCCGGCGGTCCGTGGGCCAGCCGCGTCGCCGCCGCGCTACCTCGGACCAGGTGAGCTCACCAGGCTGCTCTCCTCGCTCGACTCCTCCTCGTCACGGGGCCTGCGAGACCGGGCGATGCTGCTCCTCGGCGCCCGGCTGGGCCTCCGAGCAGGTGAGATCGCCCGGCTCGAGTTCGACGACATCGACTGGCGGTCGGGCACCGTCACGATCCAGACCCGAAAGACCGGTCACGGCGCCGTGCTTCCGCTAACCTGTCAGGTGGGCGAGGCTGTCGCCGCCTACCTTAAGCGGGGGCGGCCAGCGAGCGAATCCCGGCGTGTGTTCGTCTTGCATCGCGAACATGTCGGCGCCCCAATCGATCGTCGAACCGTAGGAGATGCGGTACGCCGGGCGTTGCGCAATGCCGGCATCGAAGCTCCGACCCATGGGGCGAACCTGCTGCGGCACTCCCTGGCGACCGACCTGGTCGCGCACGGCTCGAACCTGAAGGAGATCGCCGACCTCTTCGGTCATCGGGCGCTCTCGAGCACCCAGATCTACGCGAAGGTCCACCTCTCGGCGCTGCGCGAGGCCGCACTTCCCTGGCCGGAGGTGACCCGATGACCAGTACCTTCACCGAACTCGCCGAGAGCTACGTCGAGATGCGCCGCAGCCTCGGCTACCGGCTTGAGCGTCAAGCCGCCTACCTGCGTTGCTTTGCCGGCTTCTTGGACCGCTCTGGGTGCGATGGCCCGGTCCCGCTCGCGCTCAGTGTGGAGTGGGCGGCGGCGACCTCCGCCAGCGATCCCCACAATCCCGCTCGTAGGCTCACGGTCGTCCGCGGGTTCCTCCGCTTTCTTGCCAGCCTCGACGGAGAGACCGAGGTCCCCCCGCCGGGCCTGCTCGGTCCCACCCTTCACCGCACGTCGCCACACGTGTACTCCGACGAGGAGATCGCCAGCCTGTTGCGGGCCGCGGCAGGACTTTCCCCTTCCGGGGGGCTACGCCCGCACTGTTACGTGACGCTGCTCTCCCTACTCGCCTGCACCGGGCTACGCATCTCGGAGGCACTCGCCCTCTCGAGAGACGACGTTGACCTCACTGCTGGCGTGCTCAGCGTGCGAGCTGGCAAAGGTGGCAAGTCCCGCCTCGTCCCCCTACACCCGAGCGCGCTTGAACCCTTGGAGGCCTACGCCTCACTGTGCCACCGATACGGTGCGACGCAGGGGTCGGACGCCTTCTTCTGCACCGAACGGCAGGAGCGACTCACCTACCCAGCGGTGCGTGGCACTTTCAGGGCACTCCGGCGTCAGCTGGGATGGAGCAGTCAGGGGCGGACGCGACTACCGCGCCTCCACGACCTGCGCCACCGAATGGTCGTCAAACGCGTCCTGCTCTGGCACGCGGAGGGAGTCGATGTCAACGCCAAGATGGCCGTGCTCGCGACCTACCTCGGTCACACTCTCGTCTCCGACCTCTACTGGTATTTCAGCGCGACGCCCGAGCTGATGAACGCAGCTGCCGAGCGGTTCACGACACTGGGCGACCAGGTGCAAGGAGGTGTCAGATGAGAGCACCCACGATCACCTTTCCTGTTCTCGTCCAGGACTTCTTCCTCCGGCGTCTTGTCGACCAGCGAGGGGTGAGTGCCCGCACCGTCGAGAGCTATCGTGACGCGTTCGAACTCCTCTTCGCCTTCGTCGAACGGCAAACGGGCAAGAAGCCCTGCGCGCTGTCGCTCGCTGACCTCGATGCTTCGGTTGTACTCGACTTCCTCGACCATCTGGAGACCGAGCGGGGAAACGGTGCCCGCACCCGCAACGCAAGGCTCGCGGCGATCCGCTCATTCATGGCCTACGCTTCGGTACGCGATCCGGCCTCTCTACCCGTCGCCCAGCGGGTCCTTGCGATTCCCCAGAAGCGCTTCGACCAGCCGGTCCTCGGCTACCTCACTCGCGAAGAGATAGCCGCTGTCCTCGACGCCCCGGACGTAAGCACCTGGAGCGGGCAACGCGACGCGGTCCTGCTGGCGACGATGTACAACACCGGCGCGCGGGTCTCGGAGATCACGGGTCTTTGTGTCCGCGACGTCCTCCTCGACCGAGAGGTTGCCGTCCACCTGCACGGCAAGGGGCGCAAGGAGCGTGCCATCCCGCTGTGGAAGACCACGGCAAGCGAGTTGCGGAGCTGGCTACGACGGATCGACAACGACCCCTCCGCACCGGTCTTCCCGAACCGAACGGGTAAGCCGCTTACCCGTTCGGGCGTGCGCGACCGGCTCGACCGCGCCGTCTCGGTGGCCGCACAGCGCTGCCCAACGTTGCGAGGCCGCCAGATATCTCCCCACACCATGCGCCATTCGACGGCAATGCACCTCCTCCAGTCGGGGGTCGATCTGGCCGTCATTGCCCTCTGGCTTGGACACGCCGATCCTGCCACCACCCATCAGTACCTGGAGGCTGACCTTGCCACGAAGGAAGCGGCACTGCAACGGTTGGCCGCTCCCGCACACCAGGCGACCAGGTACCGACCGGGCGACAGACTTCTAGCGTTCCTCGACGGCCTGTGATTATGTGCTGCCCCCAAGCGAACTCACCGCCGGCACAACACCGTATTCGTCGAAACTGCACATAATCCGGAGCTGGGCCTAATAGATAAAGTTCGAGTGACCTACCAAGGCACGTAGCTCATCCCAAGTCGGGATGTGGGTAATGTCATCAGGGGTGTTACCATCTTCGACCCGGTAGGCAATCGGCACGGCACCGTCAGCTGAGATCGTGAGCACGAACAGCAGTTGCAATAGGTCTGGACGGAAATCCTTATTGTGGCCATGCGCTGGCTTGGCTACTGCCCTGCCGCCTCGATTCTCGCCGCCGCCTGGGTAGTGCGTTCCAGTGAGAGTGATCGTCGTCGAATCGTTATGAAGCTGTTCGAGCAATAGGTCGAACTCTCGGACTACTCCGAGTACGGTTTGGGTGATCAAGGTTGCCCTATCCGCGTCGAATAGGCGGTCGAGCGTACGCCCGACCCGGTCGTCATTGAACGCCGCTATTCCATCAGGGCCAAGTCCTAAAACACTAGGGTCAAACGGCCCTGCCCATTCACCGAGGGCATAAAGGGGCCGGTGGCTAACGATGATGTTACGAAGCACCACGCCGATTACGTCTGCTGGTGCGAGCCGCAGGCGGACATCGTCTCTTGGGATCGCGTGCTCCAAGTGCTCAGCTATGCCTATGCGCGATAAGAACCAGTTGATGATCGGCAATGCTCCGATGGTCTCGCTTTCAAGTTCGAACCTCTTCTCCTCGCTCATCATGCCTCCTTGACATCTCGTCCTATAGCGGGCAGTATAGTAACTGCCCGGCCACTAAGCGCGGATACTCAACAAAGGAAAGAAGATGGTTAGCCGACTCGAACGCTACGAAACTAAGTACCGCTCACTCGTCTCAGAGCTAGACGACCTTGGATTCATCATCTCAGGTAGCCTCGTGGTCCGAGAGACGACATGTGGTAAGCCGGGGTGTCGCTGCATGGGGGATCCCCCACAACGCCACGGTCCATACTTTCAGTGGAGCAATAAAGTTGATGGCAAGACGGTAACCCGTCGGCTAAGCGAGGCAGAAGCGGAGCTCTACCGTGAATGGATCACCAATAGGCGTCGCATGAAACGTATTATCGCCCAGATGGAGAAGGTGTCAGCTGCAGCAGGTGAAATCCTGCTCCGGGGAGTCGCCAATAAGGCATAGTCCAGATAAGTACGACGCTGACCAGGGTGACTAGAATGCTATATAGTGATCGAGAAGTGCGGAACGTCAGCTATAGCCCACCAACTCCTAGTGCCCTGCTGAGTGCTGGTGCGAACCAGCCTCTTTCGAACTCGGTCGGGCTGTGGACTCAAGGGATCATAGAGAACCCTGACATGGTCGAGGCTAACAACACCTATAGGCTCTACTACTCAGGCGGCTACTGGGGGAACAACTCCTATAGCGAAGGCTGGGCGTCGTGTAGTGGGCCAAGTGGACCCTGTGTCGACGGAGGAGAGATCCTCGCGACGGGTTCCACGTTGAATGGACCAGGTGGGGGCTCTTGGTTCCAGGATCTATTGAATCCAAGTGTAAACAGCCCAGGTACTGGGTCGTTGGCTGTCCACAGCTGGGACAATCAGGACTGCTCTGGGGTAACTTCTCCGAGTAGCTGCTACTTTCCACCGCCTAACACACAGGCAAACGGCACGCCCTGCAACGGTGCTTCCTTCCCCTATGCATGCCGCAGCCTCTACTTCGTCTCTGATACTCAGATGCTAAAGCCGATCTTTGTGAGTTCGAACCACTTCAGCGATGAACTTGGCACTGCGATGAACGACTCTGTCGTGACATCTGCGACGCCAGCGGCCACTATCGCAGTCGCACCTGGGTCCTCTCTTCCCTCAGGTGTAAGCCTCGTCGACAACCGAGACGGTACTGCGAAGCTTGAGCTGAGTACGAACACAGCTCCTGGCATCCACCACTTCGATCTTGAAGCTTCAAACATCGCTGGATCGACCACACAGAGCTTCACCTTGACTTTCTACACACCACTTGCTTTTACGAGCCCCTCTAGTTTGACCGTGACAGCCGGCAAGTCGTCTTCGTTCGAGGTGACCACGAGTGGCTACCCGACGCCTTCTTTGTCCATGTATCCCTTTGGCGACTACTACGACTGGCTCTATTCGCTCTGGTCTGGGCTCCCCTTTGGGATCAGCTTTACTGACAACAAAAACGGCACCGGCACTCTCTTTGTTGGACCTAACGCGCCTGTTGGCTTGTTCCGGGTAATGTTTTATGCCAACAACTCGATCGACGACTCTGCCACCCAACTGTTCTCCTTGAATGTCGTGAACAACGTGCCAGCTGGAACCAAAGTCAACGGTATAGGCACCTCAGACGGCTTTCCGATCCTCTATTGGTTAAGCCCGGCGCAACTGCAGATTCAAGGTTGTGCTGACGCGACCAGAGCCACCTACAAGGTGACAGCTGTCAACACCGAGACGAACAAGTACCAAAGCGTAACTGGCACACTTACCGAGACCTCCAAGGGCAGTGGCCTCTACGATGCAACTATCCCGCCGCTCTATCCCCTACACGGCCTAGCTACGATTACGACCAGGCTCACCTGCCCAGGTGGAAAGCTCGAGACAGAGTCCTTCGATATCTTCATAGACCCAGGCGGCAGAGTCATAGACACCTCGTCAAACCCAGTGCCCCAAGCAACTGTCACCTTGCTTGAAGCGCCAAGTGCCTCTGGGCCTTTTACCCCGGTGCCAAGTGGCTCGAACCTGCTCTCTCCTGGAACCCCGTCCAACCCGGAGACAACGAATCCCTTTGGTGGCTTTGGCTGGGACACTTTGCCTGGCTACTACGAGGTGAGCGCGTCTGCTCCAGGGTGCTCTAACCCGTTTGATCCATCGAATCCAGATGTTGTGAGCAAAGTCTTCAAAGTCCCACCGGCTATGAACAGCCTCGTCCTTACGATGAGCTGTGTGAGATCTGCACCAGCGTTTAGCTCTGGGGCAAGAGACACAGTGCGTGCAGGTAAGAGCTTTTCCTTCCCGATCTCGACAACTGGCTCACCAAGTGCTTTAATCTCGCTTCTTCCAGGCTCTTCTCTGCCCTCAGGTGTGAGCCTCATCAACGGCGGAGATGGGACGGCAACCCTTGTCGGCACATCTAGTGTTCAACCCGGCGTCTACAGCTTTGATCTCGGAGCTATCAACAGCGTCGGAGCCAGCGTTGACAACTTCGCCTTAGAGGTGTTAGCCCCACCGGTGTTTATCTCAGCTGACACCTACTCAACCTCATCAGGCACGCCGTTTTCCTTTAGAGTTGCAGCTAGTGGCTCCCCCTATCCAGGGATCGGTCCTACCTCGTCTGCCTCCTTGCCCCCTCACGTATCTGTGACGAGCAACGCTGATGGCACAGCAACAATCAGTGGATCTGGGACCTTAGCTCCTGGAACGTATCCATTTGACCTGTGGGCGATCAACGACCAAGGATACGCTCTAGAACCCTTTACCCTGGTAATAACAGCTCCACTGCCACAGATCTCTCTTCGCTTCAGAGGGGCTCTTGACTA
>JAJYQJ010000102.1 GCA_021794655.1 Actinomycetes bacterium
CGATCTCGGCTAGATGCCCCAAAGCCTGGCTTACGTATCCAACGTTGGGATCTATCCATGGTAACCCAACATGAGCGCCGAGCCAGGGCCCAAGCGGTGACGTCGCGAGGCCACTGTTGAAGCCAAATACCCCAGGGGACACTATCCCCACGAGGTACGGCAGGTAGGCGACGACGACGACGAGGGCAACTAGTGCCGGGTCAATCCACAGCCTCTCACTACGGCGCCGGTGAATACGATTACGACGTTTGCGGCCGCGGCGGGCGTGCAGCGCGGACTTGGTGCGAGGAGGCGAGAGAGCTGTTGACATGCCTAGTTTGCTTGCGACCGCGACTTGCGACCGTGGTGGCCTTTGGTGTTGTCGCGAGACGAGGCCGGATCTTTCCCGGGTTGTTCGACAGCGGACCGGACCGCTTCAACGAATCGAGTAGGGTCTCCAAAACGACGATCTGCGATCTCTCTCGCCTGGTGACCAAGATCTACCTTCAGCTCCGGGTCGAGAAGCGCTTCGATACACTCGAACAGCTCAGCGATGGATCGGTAGGTCATTCCTCCGCCGTCGGTGACATGTTCAGCCGCGACCGTCGACGCAGGAACAACAGTTGGAACCCCATATCTCATCGACTCCACACACTCCCGAGCCACGTGTGGATCGGGACGCAGGTCGATGGTTGCACGGGCGTGAGCGATGAGGCGCCAAAGATCGGCCCTCGTATCGACGCGGATGGAGCCCCTCAAGGACCGTTCGTGCCACACGGACGCTTCTCCGGCCTCCACTACCACGAGGTACTCACGAGGGAAGCGAGCGGCAATCCACGCCGCACTGTCTGGTGGACTGTCTCGGCGGTTCGTTCCTGGACGATCTGTGAGGACGATGAGATAGTCGGTGAACCCAAGGCCGTTGTGGCGTTGAGCGGCGGACAACTCGTTGATTGGGATATAGAGGCCCGTGGCTACGACGCCAGGGTTCTTCAAGTCTGGGTCGCCACGGCGAACGTCTGTGGCTCCGAGTTGCCTAACTATTGCGTCTCGTTGTCCTCGGGTCACTGTCAGTGTGACGTCGGAGCTGATGTCAATCGAGGCAGTAGTCGACCATCCAAGCGTGCGACCGTCGGGTTGTAACTGCTCCCAAAGGCGGTGAGCCCCGAGGTCGTTTGAGCGCATAAACGCGTATGAAGCTCCAGGGTGCGGGAGCGAGTCGAGGTCCAAAGAGACCGGCCAGCCACCACCACTCGCATCCGATCCGATCGTGTACAAGTCAAAAAGGCCATCTGGGTATTGAGATCGAGGGTTTCCGGGTGTGAGGATATCGAGATCTGCGAAGCGTGACAGCGCTCCGAGCCAGCTACGCACTACGAAAATCTCTTCGAAGTCCTGATCGCTTTGTTTCCAGTCCTTCGAGAAGACGAAGAAGCGTTGGCGAACTTCATTCACCGGGGTCTTCCAGTGACGGGGGCTCAACGTGATGCTGGTTAGGCATGCTCTCGAGAGTCGCTCGCAGCTGGACGAGGTCCGCACCGAGAGTGTCGACAACTTCACGCAGTGACTCTTCTAAGGTTTGAATCCTGCTAGCTAGAGCATCGCAACGACCCGCTACGGCATCGACGGCTCGGATGATGTCAGCCGTCAAAGCCAAAGAGTCACGCTCGGAGTCCTTCATGGATTGTGAGTAGCCTTTGGCGATCCGGTCGCGCAACCTCGCGCGTAGCCCATGAGAGGCGCGCTGTCTACGGTCGGTCCTATCTTTACTGTCAAACTTCTGCCACTGTGCGTGCATCGCGATCACGTCGGAGTGTTCGCGCAACGGGTCGATCGGGTCATGATCGGGCAACGGGGATCGAAGAAGCAGTGGTGTGTTCCAATTGGTTAACTTTGACCCATGTCTTGATTGGCTCGGGAGATGTTCAGGGTTGAACGCCAATTCAGCCACCACCGTTCCTCGTCGTCTTCTCGTAGCGCGCACGAGCAGTCTAGACGTGTGAGGTTGGAGTTTAGGTGAGGGTCGCCGGCCCGAATGAGCTGCTCCCAGCGGTCGACGAAGTTCGCGATGTCCTCGACACTCCCAGATGTACCCCTACTTGGAGACTCGTAGTGCACGAGCTCGGCTAGTGGCTCGTAGACGACGCGGTAACCGCAGACCCTGGCTCGCAGGCAGTAGTCGATATCGTTCAAGTCGAGCCCGAGCGTCTCGTCAAACCCCCCAAGTTCCTCAAAGACGCTACGCCGGGTCGCAAGACACGCTCCTGTCACAGCAGTCGAGTTACGGGTCAAGACCGCCATGCCCAGGTATCCCGGGAGGCTCGCTGGTAGGCCGCAGAGCACGTGGCCTGCGGCTCCTCCCATGCCGACGACGACTCCGGCGTGTTGGACCCTCCCACTCGGGTACAAGAGTCGAGCGCCGACGGCGCCTATCTCAGCTCGCATAGCTTGAGCGCCAAGCGCGTCGAGCCATCCAGGGGCTCGAGCTTCTATGTCGTTGTTCAAGAACACGATCACCTCGCCTGACGTGGATTGGACGGCGCGATTGTTAAGTTCTGCCCAGTTGAAGGGTGAAGGATCGTGTATCAAGGTCACATTGGCGCGACGCTCAAGTTTCTCCATGAGACTCAGGGTCTCGAGGTCAGACGTCGCGTTGTCAACCAGGACCAAGCGGATGTCGAGGTGATTTGAGGTGTTGACAATAGAGTCAACACAGTTTCGTAGGAACGCTGCGCCGTCGCGGAACGCTATGACGATATCGATAGACGTATCTGGGCTGAGTTTCCTTTTAATGTTCCAGCTCCCTGGCAACGGGCCAGGTTCGACGAGCGCACTCTCGCGCCTGCGCTTCAAGGCGAGAGTCGGAGCGTTCGTAGAGGCCGATCGAGAAGATCTTGATTCAGGTGATCGCTTGGCGGCAGATCTTGGTCGATGGCATAAGACGACTGGCAGATGGGTGATTCGAGAGCTATGTTCGCTCAAACGTAGAAGTAGGTCATGTTCCCAGTCCGCGCCGGAGTAAGACGCTATGCCGCCGCTGGCAGCCAGCAGCGACTTCCAAAGGACATATGGTCTTCCGATATAAGGTGTCGACATGAGCAAGTCCGGTGACCAATCGGGCTTTAGGACAGGGTCCACGTAGCGCCCGGCAGGGTCGACTGCGTCTTCGTCAGCGTAGGCAAGGTCTGAGTCCGACAACGCACCTGCGAGGAGTTGGATCGCGTCTTTGGATAGCACGTCTCCGGGACTTAGAACCGTGACTGCATCTAAATCACAGACCGTGAGCGCTGCAGAGAGGATAGCGGGTACAGCGGTCTTGTGAACAGGTGTCAGTTGTTCTTGGGTACCACCATGTGGCAGGTCCGCCAGTTGGACGAAGCTGACCTTTGGGTGGTCCAAGTAACGGGACTCAGCGACTTCGTGGTCCGACTCCGGCGCTTTGGTCAAAGAACCAGCGACGACCGCGTGCCACGCGGAGGTTGTCTGTGAGTCGAGCGAACTGAGCGTAGTATCTATCTGCGACGTGTCGATTTGCTCGGCGACAATCAAGACCCCAATTCCAGGTGCAGTTCCGCTACCGGCGCAAGGAGTTGTTGTTCGAGAGAGTTCCTCGTTCGTCAGCCAGTGCTCGTATGCGACGCTATTTGAAGCCACGTCTGGTCGAAGACTTGGGGGGTCTCGAGGGCAGAACAGGGTTCTTAGATACTCTGCCATAGCGGGAATTTAGCCCTTTTTGAGGTGGCAGGAGTTGTTCTCACTGGCGCGACCAACCTCTTACCTGTCACGATGCGCGAATGGCAATGCGTGAGAGGCTCCTGATGGGTCCTGGACCTTCCAACGTTTACCCGGAAGTAACTTCGGCGCTCGTTCGACCTGTGATAGGGCATTTGGACCCGTCTTTCTTGACCGTCTTGGATGAAACTATGGAGCGGCTGAGGCAGGTATTTAAGACTGAAAACTCTTTGACCCTGCCTCTGAGTGGAACCGGCTCTGCTGGGATGGAAGCCGCTCTTGTGAATTTCGTTGAACCAGGAGACCCAGTTGTCGTCGCGGTAAACGGGTTGTTCGGCGAGCGAATGTGTGAAGTTGCCCGTAGGATCGGAGCTGAGGTAGTAAGGGTCGAGGCAGGTTGGGGAACTCCGGTGGATCCAGAGGCTGTTCTGTCAGCTCACGATTCGCCAAAGGTCATAGCAGTTGTGCATGCCGAGACGTCAACTGGAGTGCGAAACGAGATCGCTCCACTTGGTGAGGGGAAGAAAGATGCTCTATTGGTTGTCGACACAGTGACGTCTTTAGGGGGAATCGAGGTTGCGTTGGATGAATGGGGTGTCGACATCGCGTACAGCGGAACCCAGAAATGCTTGGGCGTCCCACCCGGGCTGTCTCCGATAAGCGTTTCCAAACGGGCAAGGGATCAACTGCTGCCTGCACCGACCAGCTGGTATCTGGATCTTAACTTGTTGGCAAAGTACATGGAGTCAAAGAGCGTCGCCGGACGTGTCTACCATCACAGCGCACCGGTGTCGATGGTGTTTGCGCTTCATGCCGGCCTCGGAGTGCTCTTAGACGATGGGTTGGATGAGACCTGGAAGCGCCACCTCGAGTGTGGAAGGCGGCTTCAGGACGGACTAGAGGCACTTGGCCTGCGGCTCTTGGCCGACGCATCGTGCCGTTTGCCGCAACTGACCACGGTTGAGGTGCCTCGGACTCTTTCGTCAGGCCTCGACGAAGCGGAGTGCAGGAGAGTGCTCCTTGATCGCTACGACATCGAGATCGGATCTGGAGTCGGTCCGCTGGCCGGAAAGGTCTGGCGTATCGGATGCATGGGCCACACAGCCCGCTTGAAGAACGTCGACGCTCTTTTGGGCGCGCTAGCGGAGGTTCTTCGACGTTGAGTATTTCTCGTGTCCGAACTGCACCGCTCGTCTTATTTGGCCGACGCGTCGTCCTTCGAACCCTGAGTGACCCGGACTACCCGCAGTGGTTGGAGGTGAGATCTCGATGCCGAGACTGGCTAGTGCCCTGGGAACCTCGCCCTAAAGGCGTCCCGATCCCTTCGGAAGACAGAACGAGCTTTTCAGCCAGATGTGCCCTCAGAGAACGCGAGCGCCAGATGGGATCAGGGTATGGATTTGGCATATTCGTCGGAGAGCGTCTTGTCGGTGAAGTGACTCTTTCATCTATCCAACGTGGCCCGTTCCAGAACGGTTTTGTTGGATACTGGATAGACCGGGAGATGGCGGGTTTGGCTCTGGTGCCGGAGTCTGTCGTCGTGACTCTGAGATTTGCATTTGAAACGATTGGGTTGCATCGTGTGGAGATCTCGATTATTCCGCGAAATCGTGCGAGCGTTCGTGTAGTTGAAAAACTTGGGTTGCGCCTGGAAGGGATAGCCGAACGCTTCTTGGAGATCGACGGCGTATGGGAGGACCATGCGCGTTACGCGATCACCGCAGAAGAGTGGGAGATCCGCAGTAACGAGATGTTGGCGACGTGGTTGGGCGGCTAACCAGAGGGCGACGTATTCATTGGTTAACGTCGTGAACCACTGAGCGTGAATTACGGAAGAACTGTTCGACGTCGTGTTCGTACGTGTACGACTTGGGCTTTCTACCCGCACCGCGCTTTAGTCGAATCGCTTGGATGAAATTCCGAACTGCACCAGCACTGCTGTAGCGATATGTAAAACCGGCATCTTTTAGCTTATGTGTGTCCACGCCTCTCCCGTAACGAAGCAGATCGACCATCTCGGGTGGAAGTTCGTAGTATCCCATCTTGATCAGTGGAAAGATTGCTCTGGCTGGACTCCATATTGGAAGTGGCAACAGCCTTGTTCCACATATACTGGCCACTTCGCTCCACGGGAGCCTTCCGTCACCCGCTACGTTGAACAGACCCGAGACGCGGCGCATGGTGACGAATTCGAGCGCCCTTACGACGTCGTCTTCTTCTACGAATTGGAGAAGTGGATCAAACCCCGTGATGGATGGGCACAGTGGGCGCGATAGGTTCTTGCTGAAGGACGTGATGATGTCGTTTCCTAGAACGTTTGCGAATCTGAGCACAGCTACAGAAGTTGAGGGACTGTCTTCAGCGAAGTCGCGAACCAGGCTCTCAGCTTCGATAAGGGATCTTTCTACCCTTGTACGAGCGGGTGACGAGCGCGGGGTCTCCTCGCTGAAAGTGTTCGGGTCCTTTTCCGAAGAGCCATACACGAGGGTCGAGGACTTGACGACGACTTGGCGCACCGTGGATCCCGTAGCCCCTGCCGCTGCGAGCAAATTCATAGTTCCAATAACGTTTATCTCGTGCATCGCTCTAGCTGACACCAGGGTTGAATCAACCACCAAGAACGTGTGTACAACGGTGTCAACCTGAGTCGCTTTAACTATTCTGCTGATGATTGAGTACGCCTGATCGCTCTTGACGAACTCTGCCCGTTCGAAAGGCACTGAAGGAGAGTGGGTTCCGATCCCGATTATGACTTCGACATCTCGGTCGGCTTCAAGGGCTTGGACCATGCGCCCGCCCCAAAAAGTGTCGGCGCCCGTTACGAGTACTCGCTTGCCCACTGGGCGACCTCCTTGGCCATTGGATGAAAGAGCACAGGATGCATAAGCCTGGTTCCAGTCACCCAAACCAGACGCTTCGTCGTTCGCGCAGCATCTCGTACAGCGTGTCTTGTAGTTGAGTGCGGATCTTTTCTGCCTCGTCCATGACCCTGCTCTTCGAGTAGCGATCCTGGTCAGGCGGTACGTCAAATCTAATCGGATCCAGAACGCGAAGCTTGAACTTGGCTGGAAACGGCAAGAGTGCCCCCAATGGACCAAACGCTATCAAGTTTGCGGTAACAGGAAAATAGGGTACCCCGAGGGCGCGTGCGACGAACGGCACCCTGAACACTACCGGCATCGACTCTTCTGAACCCACGACCGCTATTGGTATGACCGGTACGCCGGCTCGCATTGCGATTTCGACGAATCCACCTCTTCCAAATCGGCGCAGTTGATAGCGATCGGTAAAAGACTTGGATGGCCCTTTCGTGCCTTCTGGAAACACAACTGCGAGTTGTCCTTTGTCTCGTAGGAGGCGATACGCGTTATCTGGATTAGCCGATACCCCTCCGGCTCGTGCCCACATCGTACCGAGTACTGGAATCGTCTTGAAGAAGTAGTCTGCGAGTCCGTAGACGGGGCGCCCTAACTCCTTTTCGATTCCGTGCATAATGACCGGCGCATCCGAGGGAATTGCGCCCGCGTGGTTGGCGACGAGTAACGCACCTCCATCTCGAGGGATCTTTTCGAGCCCGCACCACTCTGCCCGGAACCACTTGGAGTATATCGGTTCGTATATCGTTCGAATGATGGTGCGCATGTGTTCAGATCTGCCCCACTCGTCGACGTCTGACAACCTGTCTACGCTCTCGCCACCTGTTTGACCAGCTTGTCTTGGAATCGGAACGATCGCGGTGGACGAACGCAGGCGAGCTGGTCCCGAGGCAGTCTCTACGGCCTTGTGGTCTTTGTAGGTGGGCACGCCTCTATCGTAGTAATCAAGAGCGTCTCGCGGATTCCCGCGAGTTCAATAGTTTGAGCGGTCTCTTGCGCTCCAGGTCAGCGAGTGCAATTTCGATCCGCGCTACGTCGTGTTTTTTGTTGAGTAGTTCAAGTGTTGAATCGACGACAGAGGGAGGACACAATGCGAACAGAATTGCGGCGCCGTGCTCACCCCAAGAGACAATTGGGCAGGTGGATATAGCGCCAAGGCTCGGTATGGAAGCTGTCTTTGTGAGGTCCGTCACGTCTTCGCTGTTTGCGTCGCGAATGACGATCGCAGAGATAGCGTTGGCACGATGTAGCGAG
>JAJYQJ010000094.1 GCA_021794655.1 Actinomycetes bacterium
TCCAGCTGGAAGCTGGGTCGGTGACGCCTGCTCCACCCGTTGGGACCGCGTTGGGTCCACACGGCGTCCAAACGATGGAGTTCTGCAAGCAGTACAACGCGGCGACGGAATCTCAACGAGGATCGATTATCCCGGCCGACATAACGATCTACGAAGATCGCAGCTTCAGCTTTGTGCTGAAGACCCCACCAACGCCTGCACTCCTTCGTCAGGCGGCCGGCTTGTCAAAAGGGGCGGCTACACCGGGGAGGGAGCAGGTGGGAACGATCAGCAACGAACAGCTTGGAGAGATCGCGAAGGTGAAGCTGCCCGACTTGAACACCGACGACCTCGAGGCGGCGAAGCTCCAAGTTGCCGGTACGGCACGTTCGATGGGTATCGCGGTCTCCGGGTAGCTATCGCGACCTCGGGTGGGCGAAGGAGATCATCGATGTTTGGTCGGCCTCGGGCCGGCGATGTCTAAGGCAGGCTAGAACGAAGAAAGGACGTAGTGGCCAATGGCCCAGCACGGAAAGAGATATAGGCGAGCTACAGAGGGAGTCGATCGCGAGTCGCTCTACGGGTTGGCCCAGGCCGTCGATATGGTCAAGTCGATGTCGAGCGCTAAATTCGACGAGACGGTCGAGCTCGCGGTGCGCCTCGGAGTAGACCCTAGGAAGGCCGAGCAGATCGTGAGGGGAACTCTGACCCTGCCTGCGGGGACGGGCAGAACCGAACGGGTAGCCGTCTTCGCCGCGGGTGACGACGCAGTTCAAGCGAGGGCGGCGGGCGCGGACGTCGTCGGCTCTGACGACCTCGTCGCTAAAGTAGCGAACGAGGGGTTCGTGGACTTTGACGTCGCGATCGCGACGCCGGACCTCATGGGTCAGGTCGGAACGCTCGGACGGATTCTCGGTCCGAGGGGCCTAATGCCCAATCCAAAGACAGGGACGGTGACGACCGACATATCAAGAGCGGTAGCTGAGTTCAAGGGAGGGCGCTTGGAGTATCGAACCGACAAGGTCGGCAACGTCCACCTGAGGGTCGGAAAGGTCTCTTTTACCCGCGAGCAGATCGTCGAGAACACCCAAGCGGTCATAGATGAGTTGATCCGCGCAAAGCCCGCGTCGGCGAAGGGAAAGTATCTTATTTCGGCGACGCTGTCGTCCACGATGGGGCCGGGGGTTCGCATAGACCTTGCGCGGGTGCACGACGTCGCTGCCGAAGTGCTCGCTACTTCGGCGTCGTAGCCGGGCCGCGACCGCTTGCTCTAACCGCTACCCGCTGGTATAGTCACCTCGTTCGTGAACTCAAGGTGAGTTGAAAGGACCGGGAGTTCGTGGAAAGACCGGTCAACGTTGTTGAGAGCGAACGTGTGCAAGATACCTGTCTAAGATACCTGTCTAAGACATATCTATTAGATGAGTATCTAAGTTAGTCAGACAAGAGAGAATAGACGCCGAAGACGTCCGGTGCACCAAGTGTGCTTAAAGGGCCAGTAACGGTCTGCCCGATGAGGTGATGAGGTGTGGATCTATCGATTCGCACCGAGGTCGCGTCGTTGACCGCCGTCCTCGGCCCCGCTACCGGGAGGGAGTCCCGGAGGAGGACAAAGTGGACGGTCCAAGACCTGAGAAAGTTGCCGTCGTCGACGAGGTGCGCGTGCGGCTGAGCAACTCGAGCGCGTCGATCGTCACCGAGTACCGGGGTCTATCCGTCAGCGAGCTCGCCGAGTTGAGGAGACTCCTCACCGCAGCGGGTGGAGACTACAAGATCTACAAGAACACGCTGGTCAGACTCGCAGTCGGAGGAGGTGAGTTCGAACCGCTCCAGACGATGCTGACCGGACCGACCGCGATCGCGTTCGTCGACGGCGACTTGAGCGCGGTCGCAAAGGTCATGAGGGAGTTCTCGCGGTCGAACCCACACCTGGTGGTAAAAGGCGGGTTCACCGACGGGAAGCTGCTCTACGAAGGCGAGCTGAAGATCCTCGCGGACCTGCCGCCAAGAGACGCGCTCCTAGCTCGCCTGGCCGGAGGCTTCGCTGCACCGTTGCGCCAGTTCGGAGCCCTAATGGAGGCGCTACCGAAGAGTTTGGCCTATGGAATCTCTGCTCTTCTCGACGCCAAAGGAGGACCGGTCGCCTCCGATGCCGGCCAGCCCGAACAGCCAGAGCAGGCAGAACAGCCAGAGCAGGCAGAACAGCCAGAGCAGGTGGGGGGTTCGGCTGAAGTCGAGGCTGAAGTCGAGGCCGAAGGCGAAGGGAGTTGAGCGCGAGGTCCTGAGATCTGGGTTGTGTGAGGATCGAAGAGAAGGTGTTCGATCTGTAAGTAGAAAACGAAACTGAGCTGGATAAACGATTAGGGAAGGAAAAGAGATGGCAGGGAGTCTTACGAAGGATCAGATACTCGACGGGATCGCCGAGCTGTCGGTTCTCGAGTTGAGCGAGTTGTTGAAGGAGTTCGAGGAGAAGTTCGGGGTTACGGCGGCGGCGCCGGTAGCGGTCGCGGCGGCGCCGGCGGCCGGCGGTGAGTCGGGCGGTGGGGCAGGTGAGGAGGAGAAGTCGGAGTTCGACGTCGTCTTGACTGACGCCGGAGACAAGAAGATCCAAGTCATCAAGGAGGTCCGCTCTCTCACGAGCCTGGGTCTAAAAGAGGCGAAGGACCTGGTAGACAACGCTCCGAAGCCGGTACTCGAGAGGGCGACGAAAGAAGATGCGGAGAAGGCGAAGGCTGCCCTCGAGGCGGCGGGAGGAACCGTCGAACTCAAGTAACTCGACACGCTGTGGGACGCGGTGAGACGCGGTGAGAGGCGGTGACGACGAGACGTCGGGACCGCCTGACTGGATTCCTGAAGATAAGTTGAGGACTGTTTCGACCCGTTTGGTCGTGGGGTTGTGTTATCTCGGCTGTTCGGTTAGGATTGAGGGTTGCCGTGTGTCCCCCCGCTGATTTCACCAGCATCGTTAGCTGAGTGACGCGCGCCGTGCTGTTCCAAGAAGGCCCTGATGGGCCGAGCTGTCTTGAAGTGTCGGAGTTCCGACCGTCAAGTGCTCGAACTATTAGAAGTTTCAAAGTTACATCCGATAGACCCGTACCCGTACTGTCCCGTCCACTACCCACCTGGGAGGAGTAGGCCGTTGCCAACACGCTCCAGCAGCCATGAGCGCGTCTCGTTCGCGAATATCGACGAGGCACTGCCCCTACCTGATTTGATCTCGATTCAACGCGACTCGTTCCAGTGGTTCTTGGAGAAGGGTCTTGTCGAGACGTTCAACGACATCAGCCCGATCGAGGACTTCACCGGTCAGTTGAGTCTCGAGCTCGAGTTCGACCCGTCAGACCCCGACCTGCGCCCGATACCGAAGTTCTCGGTCGAGGAGTGCAAGGAGAAGGACATGACGTACGCGGCTCCGGTGTTCGTCCGGGCGCGGTTCTTGAACGCGACGACCGGGGAGATCAAAGAGCAGACGGTGTTCATGGGTGATTTCCCTGTGATGACCGAGCGCGGGACGTTCATTGTGAACGGGACCGAACGTGTCGTAGTGAGCCAACTCGTCCGCTCTCCGGGGGTGATATTCCAACCGGGGAGGGATGCGAAGACGGTGTTTACCGGGACGATTCATCCCTACCGTGGTGAGTGGATCGAGTTCGACGTCGAGGCGAAGCCGTCCAAGGACGTGACGGCCGGGGCGCGGGTCGCTCGCAAGAGGCGGATCTCGCTCTTCGTCCTCTTGAGGGCGCTCGGCTACGACGACGAAGGGTTCTTGGAGAAGTTTGTGCGACACTTCGACTTTCTTCAAGGCCAGTGGGAGAAAGAGCGTGGGGTCGCGACGACTCGAGAAGAGGCGCTCTTGGAGATCTACAAGAGGGCGCGTCCCGGTGAGCCGTTGTCGGCCGAGGCGGCGCGGCAGTACTTCGAGAACGCGTTCTTCAACCAGAAGCGTTACGACCTGACGAGGGTCGGTCGCTACAAGCTCGACCGGAAACTCGGCCCGGAGATCGAGAGGATATCGAAGCTCTTCGGCATAGAGCTGGAGCGCCCCGCGCCGGGCCAAGGAGTGCTGAGTCCCTCCGAGATCCTTGCGGCGGCGACCTACATCTTGCACCTCGCTTTACACATGGCGGACGGCGAGTCGACGTACCGGATCGACGACCAGGACCACTTTGCGAACCGGCGCATCCGCTCCGTCGGAGAACTCATCCAGAACCAGGTTCGAGTCGGGCTCTCGAGGATGGAGCGGGTCGTGCGTGAACGGATGACGACTCAGGACGTCGAAGCGATAACGCCGCAGACTCTCATCAACATCCGCCCGGTCGTCGCGGCGGTGAAGGAGTTCTTCGGGACGAGCCAACTGAGCCAGTTCATGGACCAGAACAACCCGCTGTCGGGGCTCGCGCACAAGAGGCGGCTCTCTGCGCTCGGTCCCGGGGGGCTCTCGAGGGAACGGGCGGGTTTCGAGGTCCGTGACGTGCACAGCTCGCACTACGGGCGGATGTGCCCGATTGAGACTCCGGAGGGTCCAAACATCGGACTCATCGGGTCTTTGGCGACGTACGCGAGGGTGAACGAGTACGGGTTCATCGAGACGCCGTATCGAAAGGTATCGAAGGGTCGCGTGACCGGAGAGATCGTCTATCTGGCGGCCGACGAGGAAGAAGAGCACGTCATCGCCCAGGCGAACGCGTCGGTCGACGCGAAGGGGAACTTCACCGAAGAGCGCGTCCTCGTGCGACGAGGTCCCCAGGGCACTGGAATTCGCGTCGGCGCGAGCAACGTCTCTTACGGGACGACGAGCGAGATCGACTTCGTCCCGCCGTCGGAGGTCGACTTGATGGACGTGTCGCCGATGCAGACGGTGTCGGTCTCGACGGCGCTCATTCCGTTCGTAGAGCACGACGACGCGAACCGGGCGTTGATGGGCGCGAACATGCAAAAGCAGGCGGTTCCGCTCGTCGTGCCGGAGGCGCCGTACATCGGAACGGGCGTCGAAGCGCGTGCCGCTCGTGACGCGGGTGACGTCGTCGTCGCCGAGGGGGACGGGACGGTGACCGAGGTGTCCGGCGATCAGATCGTCGTCGACTACAGGTCGCAGCAGAAGGACCGCGTAGGCCAACTCCTCGGCCACAAGGTCTACCGGCTCGCGAAGTTCAGGCGATCGAACCAGAACACCTGTATTAACCAGAAGCCTCTCGTCGACGAAGGTCAAAAGGTGACCAAAGGCGATCTCTTGGCCGACGGGCCGTCGACGCACAACGGAGAGCTCGCGTTGGGGAAGAACCTACTCGTCGCGTTCATGCCGTGGGAGGGCTATAACTACGAGGACGCGATCATCTTGTCGGAGCGACTCGTTCGTGACGACGTCATGACGTCGATCCACATCGAAGAGCACGAGGTCGACGCGCGCGACACGAAACTCGGCGCAGAAGAGATCACCCGAGACATCCCGAACCTCTCCGAAGAGATCCTCGCCGACTTGGACGATCGAGGGATTATCCGGATCGGCGCGGAGGTCGGCCCCGGGGACGTTCTGGTCGGGAAGGTGACCCCCAAGGGCGAGACGGAGCAGACGCCGGAAGAGAGGCTGTTGCGTGCGATCTTCGGGGAGAAGGCGCGCGAGGTCCGCGACACGAGCTTGAAGGTGCCTCACGGAGAGTCGGGAAAGGTTATCGACGTCCGTGTGTTCACGCGAGAGGACTCCCACGAGCTCCCGCCGGGAGTCAACCAGCTCGTAAGGGTGTACATCGCGCAGAAGAGAAAGATCTCCGAAGGCGACAAGCTCGCGGGACGCCACGGGAACAAGGGCGTGATATCGAAGATCCTCCCACTCGAGGACATGCCGTTCTTGGCCGACGGGACGCCGGTCGACATCATCTTGAACCCGCTCGGTGTCCCGAGCCGAATGAACGTCGGTCAGGTTCTAGAGTCCCACCTCGGCTACGCGGCGCGTCACGGCTGGGAAGGCGTCGAGGTCAATCCCGAGGTCGGGACGAGCGGGAAGGGCGACTCCGCGCTGCGAAAGACGCGTCCTAGAACGGAGCCGGCGGCGTGGGTCGCGACGCCGGTGTTCGACGGGGCGCACTGGGACGAGAGCGGTGACGCGGGCGCCCACCCGACGATCCAGTCGATCTTTGGGATGCTCAACGCGGACTCCGCGAACGACGACGTCCAGATTCAACGCGACGGTAAGGCGACGTTGTACAACGGGCGCACCGGTGAGCCCTACGACAACCCGATATCGGTCGGGTACGTCTACATCCTCAAGCTCGCTCACCTCGTCGACGACAAGATCCACGCTCGCTCGACGGGTCCGTACTCGATGATCACCCAACAGCCGCTCGGTGGTAAGGCGCAGTTTGGTGGTCAGAGGTTCGGTGAGATGGAGGTGTGGGCCCTGGAGGCGTTCGGCGCCGCGTACGCGCTCCAAGAGCTGTTGACGATAAAGTCCGACGACGTCCTTGGACGGGTGAAGGTCTACGAGGCGATCGTCAAGGGCGAGAACATCCCCGAACCCGGGATACCCGAGAGCTTCAAGGTGCTCATCAAGGAGATGCAGTCGCTCTGCCTCGACGTCGAGGTGTTGGCCGAGGACGGAGCGGAGATCGAGATGCACGAGATGGACGAGGACATCTTCCGCACCGCCGAAGAACTCGGAATCGACATAAGTCGACCCGAGCGGGGCTCGGACGAAGAAGATGCACGACGCGCTGCAGAGAGGAGCTTTTCGTAATGGCTCTCGACGTAAATACGTTCGATCAAATACGCATCGGGCTCGCGACGGGCGACTCGATCCGTACGTGGTCGAACGGCGAAGTGAAGAAACCAGAGACGATCAACTATCGGACGCTTCGCCCGGAAAAGGACGGTCTTTTCTGCGAGAAGATCTTCGGCCCGACGAAGGACTGGGAGTGCTACTGCGGCAAGTACAAGCGCGTCCGCTTCAAGGGGATCATCTGCGAGCGCTGCGGGGTCGAGGTGACGCGGTCCAAGGTTCGAAGGGAGCGGATGGGTCACATAGAGCTCGCGGCTCCCGTCGTGCACATCTGGTACCTGCGCGGGACGCGGAGCTGGCTCGCGTACTTGCTCATGGGCACAGAGGCGCGCGAAGAGCTCAAGGCGAAGCAGTTGGAGAAGGTCATCTACTTCGCGGCGAACCTCGTCACGTGGGTGGATGAGGAGAAGCGACACGAGGACCTCGCGTCGTTGGAGGCGGAGCTCGCCGGAGAGATCTCCGAGATAGAGCGTGCGCGCGACTTGGACATCGATCGGCGGTTCAAGGCGCTCGAGGCCGAGCTCGTTCAACTCGAGAAGGACGGGGCGAGGGAAGCTGAGCTGAAGGCACGCCAGAAGGCGGTCGAGAAGGAGATCGCGGCCCGTAGGGATCAGGCCCAAGAAGAGGTCGATCTCGCTCGACGGGCCCTCGAGGAGTTCAGGAACTTACACAGCAGGAAGATCATCGAAGACGAGATCCTCTGGCGGGAACTCAAGTTTCGCTACGAGGACTACTTCGAAGGCGGGATGGGTGCAGAGGCGATCCAGAGCCTCATCGATCGAATCGACTTCGACAACGAAGAGATCGTGCTGCGCGAGATGATCGACGCGCTCGACGGCCGGCGTCCCCTCTCGGCCCAGCGGCGTCAAAAGGCGATAAAGCGTCTAAAGATCGTCACCGCGTTCAACCGCCGTGACGAGTCGGGACGTAGAGCGAACGATCCGAGCGCGATGATCCTGGAGGCGGTCCCCGTTATCCCT
>JAJYQJ010000049.1 GCA_021794655.1 Actinomycetes bacterium
GCAGCTCCCCGCTTACGCTCCCGAGCTCAACCCTGTCGAACTCGTCTGGGGCAACGTGAAATCACAAGAACTTGCAAACCTATGCCCCGAGACTATCGGTGATGCAGAGGTCGTTGCTGACGCAGGAGTCCTTCGTATCGGAAACAACGAACAGCTGTGCTTTAACTTCCTGGAGCACACTGGTCTTTCTCTATGAGCAAACGGTCATCGTATTACCGAAAGGTCAGTAGAGCGTGCTAATGCGATTGCACCACAGCGCCAAGACCAAGGCGTGCGGCCGGAGAGAGCCCCTGTATGTGACAGGGAGAAACCGCGAGTCCGTCGTCGATGCCCTCCTGGGCGTCGTTCGTTGGTACGGATTCACAAGCGCTTGGTCTCCAAGCGCTCCGATAGAGTGGACGGCGGCGACGGTAACGCTATCGCTATCGCTATCGCTATCGCTATCGCTGATGGCGCAACTATCCCTGCACCAGCACCTGCTGGTGGTTCGCTTACGGCTTTGGAGGTTGCTTGATGGACCTCCGAAGAGACAGCCAGGAAGACACGTCAGAATCCTCCGGCTTTAGCCGTGGGGAGGAGGTCAAGTACGCGCCTAGTGGCGCATCGCTCCAGAAGCTGAAGTCTTGTGATGGTTCGCGGACAGAACGCCGGGCCGCAGCGGTTGCTCATTGGGCACCGCGTCCGCCTTGGGGTCCGCTCGACTGACGCGAAGTTAGGTGCAAACCAGTGCAACTCATTGGTGAGGTTTAGTGGTGAGGTCTGACGAGAATCCTGCCCCGTAACGCCCCTTCTTCTACCACTCGAAGGGCCTCTGGTACCTCCGACAGCCCTATCTCAGCGTTTATTGTCTCATCGACCGTACTGAGCGGCAGGGACTGTGACATCTCACTCCAGATGCGGCTGCGTTCCTCGATCGGGGTCGCCACCGTGTCTACGCCAAGGAGAGAGATGCCCCGAGTGATAAAGGGATAGACGTTCGTGGAAAGATCACTTCCCCCGGTGAGTCCGGTCGCGGCAACCGCGCCACCGTAACGAACAGTGCGCAGGACTGCCGCGAGTGTTTGTCCGCCGACGCAGTCGATTACACCAGCCCACTTCTGAAGTCCGAGAGTTCTTGAGTCGGACTGCAAGAGCTCGTCGCGAGAGATTACTTGGGAGGCGCCAAGTCGCCTGAGGTAGGGGTGCTCGTCGGCCTTTCCAGTACTAGCTATGACTTCGAATCCGTTACGGGCAAGAACCGTTATGGCCCAGCTGCCGACTCCTCCGGTCGCGCCGGTCACCAATACCGGTGCCTCGGACGGGTTAACTCCCATATGAACCAACTTTTGAAAGCACATTACGGCGGTAAATCCTGCTGTACCAATAGCCATCGCATGTCTCGTGGTCATGCCGCTTGGAAGCGGTACAACCCACTCGGCTGGAAGATGTGTGACCTCTGCAAAGCCGCCATCTCGTGAAACACCTATTCCGTAACCGTGTGCGATGACGTCTGTGCCTTCTTTTAATGTGGAGCTGTTGCTCTTTAGGACTCGCCCGGCAAGATCTACCCCCGGGACTAGCGGGTATCGTTTAGCGACCCGATTCCCCGGTGTCGCTACAAGTGCGTCTTTGTAGTTCACTCCTGACCACTCAACGCAGATCTCCACCTCACCATCCGCGAGCCCTGGAAGGGATAGTTGCTCTACGCTTCCTTTGAGCGAGCCTTTGTCTTGACGAAGGATAAATGAACGCGCGTCCATGGATCGATCCTAGCTAGGAGAAGAGCGTTGAAAGAGCACGAAGAGTTGACGCCTGTGGCGCCGCTATCAATCGAAGACCTGTTAGATGGTCGCATATCTCGTTCGCAACTGCGCTCGGATGGCACGTATCTTTACTGGGTGGAGTCGCGACCGGGAGCGGGTAGTGGACCATGTCTTGCGAGGGCTGGGCTCGATTCCTCGCCTGGAGCGGTCTTGCCGGCGGGTGTATCACCGGCTTCGAGGGTGTATGGCTACGGCGGGGGTTCATACTGCATCGTGCCGCGCGATAGTGGCATGTCACAGGCGTCCCTGGTGGCGTTCGTGAGAGATATCGATCAGGAGGTATCCGTCTTTGATCCTATAGATCAATCGACCGTTCTACTTTCGAGGGCTCCCTCTGGCAACCAGGGTCGTTCCTACGGAGACCTTGTGTCAACCAGCGATGGACGATGGATACTGGCAGTATGTGAGGCAGCTCGATCTGGAGGAACGCCATCCTCACGGTCGATAGTGGCTCTTGACAGGAGTTCTCCAGGTCATGTAGTCGAGCTTGTGAACACTAGTGGATTCCTCTCATCAGTTCGGATCTCGGACGACGGTACTTCGATCGTGTGGACTACGTGGAGATCGACCACGATGTCTTGGATCTCTAGCGAACTGTGGGGGGCGACCGTTTCCACGAAGCGAGGCGAATTCGAGCTGAGAGACCACTGGCACATCGACGGCGGTAGCGGAGTTTCGGTGGGACAGCCAACGTGGCACTCAGATGGCTCGCTTATCTACATCTCAGACGCTGCCGGCTGGTGGCAGCCGTGGCAGTGGAGAAAGACCGACGGTCGGAAAGATCGGCTGTGTGATGTGGCTGCAGAGTTTCACTCGCCCGAGTGGACGTTGGGACAACGGACGATGGATGAACTGGGTCCAGGTGAATTGATCTGCAAGGTGCGTCAAGATACAAGGGATTACTTGGGTATCTTGGACATGAGCTCTGGGACCCTGTCGAGATTGGAGCAACCGTGTGTGACGATCGCTGCGGTGTGTCGGCACAGAGATGGAGTTGCATGGCTGGGGAGCACCCCGACTGAGCCATCTGCGCCTTGGTGGATGACACTTGGAGAACGATCGAATAAACCAATGAGTGCCAGTAAGACGGATCAACGTCAGATTCCGGTGTCACTCACCAAAGATGTGGACGGTCGGTGTCCAATCCGCGTATCTGTCGCCGAGCGATTCTGCTTCGATACGCCGTCGCAGAGAGTGGTAAGTGGGCTGTTCTATCCTCCAACATCGCCAAGGCGTGTCTCGGCGGAAAGGGAGAAATCTCCGTTGATCGTATTCTGTCATGGGGGCCCGACGGGAGCAGTAGAAGCCGGGCTTGATCTTAGCGTTCAGTTCTTCACCAGCCGAGGCTACGCGGTCGCCGCGATCGACTACGGGGGAAGCAGTGGATACGGCCGCGTCTATAGGGACCATCTTGAGTATGGCTGGGGGATCATAGATGTAGATGACTGCACCCGAGCAGCACGATACCTTCAGATGCACGGTTATGTGGAACCAGGCAGGGCCGCGATCAGAGGGACGAGCGCTGGAGGGTTTACGGCGCTGAACGCGCTCGCATCAAGTGACGTCTTTAGAGGTGCGGTCAGCTGGTACGGGGTTGCGGACTTGATGGAACTTAGCGCGACGACACACGAGTTTGAGGCGCACTATAACGATTGGCTAATCGGGCCGTTGCCCGAATCAAGGGAAGAATACTTGAAGCGTTCTCCAATCGAGCGCGTGTCACAGATGCATGGATCCGTGCTGTTGATTCAGGGCTCGATGGACTCAGTAGTTCCACCAGAGCAAGCGAGAAGGATGATGGATCGTCTTCGAGAGTGCGAGGTCGACTGCTCGTATCTAGAGTTCGAAAACGAAGGCCACGGGTTTCGTGACTCTCACTCAATCGAAGCTGCCCTTGAGGCTGAACTGGCTTTCTACGACAGAATACTCGACCACAGTTAGCGTTTGGCGCCTGGTAGCCTATAGAGGTCGTCTCCGGGTTGTCTTCAAGTCCGGCAGATGACCCAAAGTCCCACTAAGACGTCAGGGAACGAGGCGTGATAGCAAGAACTATGAGTGTCACCCGTAGATGGATCGGTGCTTTGTCACCGGCCGGCGGTGATGCACTGCTTTACGCAGCAGCGGCGGTATTTGCAGCACTGACATTGGTCATATCGAGCATCCCTCTCTATCGTCAGTGGGCTCAACTCTCCGTCATCCCTTACGTGGCAGGAGCTGTGGGATCGCTCCTTATTGCTAGGTACAGGCGGCTCGGACGCCAACGTAGAGACGACGGCAACACCAAGGGTGCAGTGGCAGCCCTCAAGAGCAGTCGTGTTCCAGCAGCTCTTGTCTGGATCAGATCAGGGCGTGCTTGGATGTTTGTTGGGGTGCTCATAGGTGCGACGCTGCTACCGTTATCTCTCGAGGTGATGTGGCGCAGTGAAGGCAATCCCTCTTTGCATGTCCAACCCGAAGTAGTGGTGGTTGAAAGGGCTGCTCACAGGGCGGCAAACCATCAAGATCCCTACCAGGTTGTCGTGCGGGACGGGCGCGTCGTCGCGAGCTTGCCTGGCCTACCAAAGTACGAAACCTTCTATCCATACCTTCCGCTCATGACGGTCTTTGGTCTGCCAAGTAGCACCAAAGCTCCTATCAAGCTCACAGATGCGCGGATTTTCTTCAGCCTCGTAACCCTGGCCGTGACAGCGGCAGCGCTCTGTATCTGCAGGTCGAACAGGGAACGCAAAGTTCGAACACTACAGGTTCTATCTGTCTTGCCAACCGCCGCTTTGCCTTTGGCCACAGGCGGTGACGATATGCCGGTGGTCGCGCTCTTGCTGCTAGCGATCGTGCTTGCTCAAAGACGGCGGCCAGGTTGGTCGGGAATCGTGTTTGGAGTTGTCGCTGCGATGAAGTTTACGGCCTGGCCGCTTGCGGGGTTGGCCCTGTTCGCAGCGCGCGACAAGGGAGGTAGACGAACCCCGATACGAATGGGAGTTGGAATAGCGTGCGTGTTAGGACCGATTCTCGTGCCGTTTGTGGTGGGTGCTCCACGCGCGTTCTTCGAGAATGTCGTTCTATATCCACTTGGCCTAGCAGGGGTGAGCTCACCGGCAGCGAGTCCGTTGCCCGGTCACCTGCTTGTTTCGGCGTTACCGTTTCTTCACCGACCCCTTACGGTGGTCGTTATCGGACTTGGTGGTGCATTACTCCTAGTCCGTCTCGTGCGACATACCCCGACGTCGGTCTCGCAGTGCTCGTATCTCGCTGGCTGGGTAATGACCGCGGCCATCCTTCTTGCACCAGCGACCCGGTTTGGCTACTTGCTTTATCCAGTCAACTTCTTCATGTGGGGATACTTGTTGTCAGAGGATGCTAACAAAGTGGGTCAAGACACCAGCAGGCTCAGCGCGGAACTCGCGTATCCATGAGAGGCGGCTTAACGAGCGTGATATCTGGGTCAGTCTGGGTCGTTTTGCTGGTATAACTCGATCGTAAATGGCGTCATGCCGTTGAGCGCACCACCTGAGGCGGTTTGGAAGGTGGTCGGTGCAACGATGGCCCCGATCTGCCAGTACCAGCCGTCGCTCCCGGCGATTTGACCGAGAACTTCTATACCTCCTCCGTTATGAGGTGGGCCGACGTTTTCTACTCTCCAGCCCGCTTGAGGCATCACCTTCTTGAAGAAGTCTATGACTTCGAGCTCGCTCGCTTGAACTTGAAAACGAACCGTCGCGTGGAACAAGCCAAGGCCTGCTCGAGAGGTGTGTTCTGAGATCACATGGGAGTGCGTCGGTATGTAGATCGCGTCGGAGACGTTATTGGGAGGTACGCCCGGCTGCTTAATCGACTCCAATGCAGCCGTCGCACGAACAGGCAAGAGAGTGGTGCCAGTTGGCCTCCTTGGCTGCCGGGGAGAGTTTGAGCTACCGCCGAGCATCGCCGATACGGTTCCAAAGGTGACTAATAGCAGTATCGCTAACGTGACGACCACGAGTGCTGCACGCGGACTCGGGGTCGTTCTTGGAGGTGCTTGGCTCACTACAGGTTTCCCATATCGGATTCGAACTCGACAAAGTAGTCTAACGGGCCTCGGCCCGATCCTATTCGGCGACTCCGGGAGCTTCTAAGGGCTGCTCTTACGAACTCTTTGGCGTGGCCGACTGCTTCTTTAACCGGCATGGCGTTTGCGAGATTAGCCGTTATGGCTGCTGAAAACGCACAGCCGGTACCGTGATCGTTCAAAGTTTGGATTCGCGTGGCACTAAAGACGGTCGAAGTATCTCGGCTTAGAAGCAAGTCCATTGAATCTTTGGAGGCGACGCCTGGGCCTATTGAAGTGTTCGTTGATCGGTTGCTTATCGGCCCGCCGGTTACAACAACGTGTTCCGCCCCAAGCTCCAACAGAGCTCTTCCTGCCTTGTCGATCTCTTCAATACTGCTCAGTTGCTCCGGTGGGCGCCCGGTGAGTAGCGCAGCCTCGACGATGTTTGGTGTAAGCAACTTCGTGAATGGAATGAGTAACTCCCGATAAGCTTGTACACCTCCGTCTGCTATCAGCGGCTGACCCGTGCTCGAGAACAAGATGGGATCCACAACGAGGTTTGGCAAGAGCCCTCTACGCGCTAGGTCGGCTACAGCGGAGACAATCTCAGGGGTCGCGAGCATCCCCGTCTTGACTGCCGAGAGTTCGATGTCATCTATGACGGCTGTAGCTTGAGCTGTGACGACTCGAGGATCGAGGGGAACTATGTCGTGAACACGAGTTGTATTTTGAACGGTTATAGCCGTAATGGCAGTCGCTGCAAATACGCGATGAGCAAAGAACGTTTTGATGTCTGCCTGGATCCCGGCTCCGCCACTCGAATCCGACCCGGCGATGGTCAGGGCAACGCGGTCGTCCACGGTTGAATAGTACTGGTCTTTCGGCGGGAGCTCTGTCGAGTGCGCTTGGCTGGTATCTTGATACCTGTGTCCGGTGGCGAGCAACTGCGAATTGGCGATGAGGTGCTTTCGTCTCGCGTGATTCTTGGCACAGGAGGCATCGCGAGTCTGATCCAGCTGGAAGGCGCATTGGAGGCGTCTAAGGCAGCAATGGCGACCGTCGCGGTACGTCGTGTCGAGGGCAACGATAGAGGCTCGCTTCTTGGGGTATTGGATGGAGCAGGAGTTAGAATTCTGCCTAATACTGCTGGTTGTTTTACCGCGACAGAGGCAGTGTTCACAGCGAGACTTGCGAGGGAGGCGTTTGACACAAACTGGGTGAAGCTCGAGGTGATCGGCGACGAGTGAACAATCTTGCCGGATCCAGTGGAACTGCTGCGAGCTGCCGAGGAGTTGGTGGACGATGGATTCGTCGTCTTACCTTACGCGCCAGACGATCCGATCGTTGCTCGACGGCTTGAACAGGTTGGTTGCGCTGCGATCATGCCGCTTGGTTCGCCGATTGGCAGCGGTAGGGGAGTCTGCAATCCCTACAATCTCGAATTGATATGTGCACAGTCGTCAGTTCCCGTCATCTTGGATGCGGGAATCGGTACGGCGTCAGACGCAGCGCTTGCTATGGAACTCGGATGTGAAGGGGTGCTCGTAGCCTCGGCTATCAACAGAGCACGGGATCCCGTTGCGATGGCAAACGCGGTTCGTCTCGGAGTAGAAGCTGGCGTCCTGGCACGTCGAGCAGGGAGAATCCCTCGCCGTTTCTACGCAGAAGCGTCAACTTCGTTTGAAGGAATCGTCGACCCTTAGAAGGCCTGGACTGCCGGACAAGGTGGCAGACGTGGGTTATTCGCAGGTCAAGAGATTTGAGCGACCGCGGCCGCAACCCCCTTCTGCGAGGGAGGGGTCAAGGCCGACGGCGAAATGAGTGAGCACCGTTGCACGAATTGATACACCCGTGGTGTAGTATCGAACATATGGTCGTAGTACCA
>JAJYQJ010000080.1 GCA_021794655.1 Actinomycetes bacterium
ATCTAGAGATATGTGCTGCCTCTCCACGGCTCGAGACGATCATCTTTGGCCCTGCTGACTTCGCAGCTTCGATGGAGATGCCCGTCTTGACCGGGGGCGTCCAGATCCCCGAGTATCCCGGGGATCACTTCAACTATGTGTTCTCGAAGATCTTGATGGCAGGGAGGGCGAACGGGCTTCAGGTCATCGACGGACCTTACCTTTATGTTCGCGACTTGGAAGGGCTGCGAGAGTTCGCACAACGTACGAGGGTGCTCGGATACGACGGGAAGTGGGCTCTAACGCCGGATCAGGCGGTTGTGTTGAACGAGGTCTACTCACCGACCCAGGAGCAGTTTGACAAAGCATGGCGTATTCTCGACGCGTACAAGGCGGCGACCGAGGAGGCGGGTTCTGGCGCAGTGATGTTTGGAGACGAGATGATTGACGAAGCTAGTCGTAAGATGGCCAGCAAGTTTGTTGTGAGAGGCGAGCGCGCGGGTCTCAGCCGATCAGAGGAGTCCAGATGACACAGGGCAACGGAGTGGCAAAGGGTGGCGGCGTGGTGCAGGGCGATATTGAGACGTTTGAACGGTGAGAATTCTCTACTGTGACGTAGATACCCTTCGGGCGGATCACACAGGACCCTACGGTTACCAGAGGCGAGTTACTCCGAACCTGGATGAGCTGGCCGTCGACAGCGTCGTGTTCGACTCGTGCTACTGCTCTGATTCACCGTGCTCACCGTCGCGCGCAGCCCTCACGAGTGGGCAGTTTGGTATCACGACTGGCGCGATCGCGAACTTTGGACCCGCTGGGGATATTCGCATGTTCGAGCGGACGCGTCATGCGCCGTTTTTCGGCGGGTACTTGTATAGAAACGGTATCTATACCGCGTCGATATCGTGCTTTCCCGAGCGCCACATGGCCTACTGGTTTCTCGGCAATTTCAGAGAGTGGATGAAACCGTCGCTGTCGAACGGCGACGACGAGGACGCAGGTGTCGTCACCTCCAAGGCGGTCGACTGGCTTCGTAGGCACGGTAGAGATGAAGACTGGTTTCTCCAAGTCCACTTCTGGGATCCCCACATTCCGTACATGGAACCCAAGAAATGGTTTGATCTAGCAGCGCAAAGTGGGGATCCTCCGGCGTGGCCCGACGGCGACACGATCGCGTCCCATCGGGAGTTCTACGGTCCCCACAGCGCACTTGATCTCTACGAGGGCGACGGATCGTGGTCAGTTCCACCTACGAGCTCACCCAATTCCACGACGATGCCTGACGCGATCGAGGGACGTGACGACTTCATCAAGATGGCGAATGGATACGACGGAGCTGTCTTGTACTGGGACCACCACCTAGGACAGCTCATGGAGACCTTGGAAGAGCTCGGCATTCGTGACGAGACGGCGGTAGTCGTGGCCTCGGATCATGGCGAGTCTCTCGGGGAGAATGGGTGCTACGGCGATCACCCGATGGCTAACGAGGCCACACACCACGTGCCGATGATCGTCCGCTGGCCGGGGGTCACCGACTCGCTGGAGCCTAACCAGCGTCACGTTGACGGGCTTGTGTACCACATCGATCTGTGTCCGACCATCTGTGATCTGCTCGGTTTGGCGATTCCGCCGGGTTGGGACGGGGAGTCGTTCGCGGCCGGGGTTCGCGGGCAGGAGTTCAAAGGGCGTGATCACCTTATCTTGAGCCACGGCTCTTACACCTACCAGCGGGCGGTCAGGACGCGGGAGCACCTATATGTCCGTACTCTTCATCCGGGATGCTGGAGGCTAGACCAAGAGCAACTCTACGCGATCGACAGAGATAGGCACATGACGAACAATCTTGCCGATGACGAACCTTTACGAACAGAGCTTTCAGGTCTGCTCGACACGTGGCGCAGCGAGCACTGTACGTTATCGGGGGAGTTGTCGGACCCGATGGAAGCGGGTCGCTACGAAGGACCGTCTGACGCTTTTTCGGTCGAACGATATCTACTGCGCCTGGAGCAGACGGGCAGGTCCCACCTGGCCGACGATCTAAGGTCTCGCCTGTCCAAAGAGTGGGTCACTAGCCGGCGGTGGTAGCTGGTATCGGGGCTCACGCTTGTTCGATTAGCCGCCTCGCGATCACCTTGAGAGCTAGAGTCTCGTCAGCCCCTTCGAAAATTGAGAGAACTCTTGCGTCGACGAAGTAACGGCTTACGGGGAACTCTTCTGCGTATCCCATCCCGCCGTGTATCTGCATCGCTTCACGCGTTACCCATTCTGCTGCACGGCACGCGTACGCCTTTACCATCGACGCCTCAAGGCTTCCCTTACCTCGTGCCATCAACTTGGCGACATGGTACGAGAACTGGCGCGTGCACTGGATAATTACAGCCATGCGAGCGAGTTTCACCCGGGTGAGCTGGTATTCAAGGATCGGCATTCCAAAGACGTGCCGGTTGTTCGCGTATTCATAAGCTGCTTCGTAAGCCGCCTGCATCACCCCGAGGGCGCGAGCTGCGGTCTGGAGCCTACCGTTTTCGAATCCTTGCATCTGGAGGTAGAAACCCTTCCCGAGGCCGTCCTCGCCGCCTACTAGGTTGCTATCGGGGACGAACCAGTTCTGAAGTGCTACCTCATAGGAGTGCATTCCACGATATCCGAGTGTGTCTATCGGACGTCCCTCCATCTTCCCGACCGACTCCCTCAACGAGTCGACCTTGGAGTCAACCGTCAGCTCCTGGCTGAGCACGAATCCCCTGGCGTCTGCGATCGGCTTTTCTACGATGAAGATAGATAGCCCCCTGTGAGCCTTTGAGCGGTCGGGATCACTCCGTGCGAGCAGCATCAAGACGTCGGCTCGAGCGGCGAATGTGCACCACGTCTTTACCCCGTTGATGATCCACCCACCCTCGGTCCGGGTTGCACTCGTCGTGATACCCGCGACGTCAGAGCCGAAGTCGGGCTCTGTGACGGCTACTGCGGCGAGTGTTTCGGCGTTAGCGAGTTTGGGAAGCCAAAGATGTTTTTGCTCTTCGGTTCCGCCGTGGACGAGGGCCCTTGTGAGGATCTCTGGCCGTGTTATTAGTGAACCGCCGATTCCAAGAGACCCCCAGCTCAGCTCCTCGGTTGCGATCACCATACCTAGATAGTCACTCTCCGTGCCGGTCGCGTATCCCCCGTAGCTCTCTGGCACCGATAGGCCAAAGCCACCCAGTTCAGCGAGGCCGGAGACTATCTCGTCTGGTATGTCGCCGTTACTTCGATGAATAGCTTCAGCGTGCGGGCGGATCTTGTCATCGGCGAACCTGTGGAAGGTCTCCTTGACCAGTTCGAACTCCTCACTCAGGTGCGTTTGCAACTCCACTCCGCACAACTGCGAGAGAAATCCGGGATCCCGGAATCGAGAGATCAACGCTACGGTCGAGTCGGCCCAACCGGGTTCGACTCCAAAATGCTCCTCCCTGCCGACGACTCGGGACACCAAGTCTGCGAGCATGTCGGCGACGAACGCGCAAGCCGCGAAGGCTTCGCTCTCACCGTTCGCCCCGTACGTGAGTGCTGAGCGCGCGATCGCCGTAGCCGCGGCAGCGTGGGCGAGATCGTAGGAAACAACCTGAGAAGCGTCTATAGCGTCAGGAATTGATTTCCGCGCCGTCTCGGTTGCTCCGAGGTGACGAGCCGCTTTTTCGATGAGTTCTGTTGCCTTGGAGACACAGCGAGATGCTGAGTCAAGATCCGGCGGAGTGGAAACGCTCGACATTTTGTGAACCCTAGTTTCTTTTTCCGATGACCGTGATGAGAGGTGGAAGCACTACTGCGTCGTCTCTCGTGTCGACTCCCGTCAAGGACGTAAGATAGTTGGTAACCGGGCCGGGTCCGGCCCAAGCTGGAGCCTCGGCCCAGGCGTCGACGAGTTCCAGCCCCACTTTTTTGATGAGGGCGGGCAGTATCGCTCCGATGTCGGCGTGGAGCGCTTCTGGCATCGAAAGCGGGCTTCCGTCGATCCTACCTGCCGAGGTAATTGGTTCTTGAGCGACTACCCACCCCGAAGGACGCACAGCCTGCATCATCTTTGTAAGGACCCTTTCTGGGTCGGCTACGTGTAGCAGCAAGAACCTGCAGAACGCGAGGTCTACTTTTTCTGGAAGCGAGAGATCCTCTCCGGATTGGGTGATCGCGAAGACCTGGCTGTAGGCGGCAGCAGCGCGGGCCACCTCGTCTCGTGAAGCTGGGTCCGAGTCGACTGCGTAGATCCTACCGGAGCGTCCGACGACCTCGGCTAGCGCGATCGAGACGTCACCTCCACCGGCGCCCACGTCGACACAACTCCATCCGGCGCCAATTTCGAGCCTCTCTAGAGCGGTAATCAGTGGACGCCTGTATACGTCGTCTCGCAGTCCTTTGAGCAGCCCCATCAGGAATCCTCGATTGGACGGATAACTACCGTCTCGATTTGGCTCACAGAAGTGCTCCCTCTTTGCTCGTTGTCTTCTCCAATCCTACGACTTCGTTTCGAACTGGCCACGCGAGAGCGAGCGCGCTCAGCGTAAGGGCTGTCTCTAGTGCCCACCAAGACAGGTTTCCTTTCCACGCGGCGTCCCCGAACACCGTAGCGCCGGTTGAAAGAGCCCCTACCAACACAAGGCGGATCCAAGAAGTCTTGCCTGCAGCGACCAGGGAGAACGCGAGAACCGGCCAGACGTAATAGGCGACCATCACTGGCTCTGCTAGGACGCGGACGGAAAATGAGATAGCGACCATCCACACGAGAAGCGTCGCGTTTGCGTTGTAGCGCCTCGCGAGCAACCAACCACCGGCCGCGACCGCTACAACCGCGACTAGGCGCAGAGGTCCTGCGGCGACCGAGTGATGACCCAACGCTGGGGCGAGAGCCGTGAGCCATGTCGTGTGGTCTACCGTCGGGTAGTTGGGTTGGTTCACGAGAACCCGAACTGTCTTGGACCAACTCGTTATGAGCGGTCCGGCGAGGACGACGACACTCGGCACACAACAGCGCAGTAGCGACGATCGTCGGTACGAGTTTGGAAGTTGCGCAGCGAGGACCGGCAGAGCCAAGAGGGAGACCGGCTGCATAGCGACGGCGAGCCCCGCGAACCACCCGGCACGCTCCCACCGTTGCTCGAACACGTTGTTGGTAGCGAACATAACGAATCCGATTGCGAGCGCGTCTTCTGGATGTCCCCACCATACGACGACGTTCCACAGGGCGACGGCTACGAGCCCAACTGTGACGAAGCGTTTCCTCGGGGTCACGCCGAGCGTCGTGCTCAAGGCGTCGGCAGCGAAGACGGCAACGAGGCTCACTGCGACCGAGACGATCTCTATCCACAGCCATCCTGTTGGGAAAGTTACGGTCGCGTGCGATGGGTTCTGAATCGGCCAGTGCAGAGCCTCGGAAAGCCAAATGGCCGGCGCCAAAGGAACCGTTATCCCGGGGAATGAGACGAGAGCGGTTGAGGGCGTGTAGATGCCGGCGAAGTCGCCGTGGACAAGCGCGCGCGCGGCGAGTTGCGTCGCCCAGAGGTCTCCTTGAATCTGCCAACCTCCACGTGAGCGAGGAGCGGTCAAGGTGGTCCACAGCGGGAAGAAGCCCGTTGCCAATGAGCAGAAAACGGCGCTCACGATGATGGGCACTCGTCTCGTGCGTACCCATCTCATGGTGTTGGAATCCGATGCAACGCAACCCCTTACTGCAAGGCCACGTCTTGGCGGCCAGCCGTTAGATCTGTCGATTGGCCAGTTGGGTCTTCTTCGCCGTCTAGATTTAGAAGACCTTTCTTTCCCGGGTGATCCTCAGCGTTCACCGGCGCTCTTAGGGGATATGCCAAGACCAATAGTGCCAGCAAGATCGCACACATTACGATCCACCAAGGCCACACGCCGGCCATGTTGACGTCACTCCACCATGTGGCGCCTACTGCCGCAGCTCCGGCGACAGTGGCAACTATCCAGTTGCGCCTACACGAGAGAACTAGCGCGACCTCGAGCGCCGGCCAGACATAAAAGGCGTCCAACGCCGGTTCGAAGACGACTCGCAGTGCGAATGAGACCGCGATCATGAATACGACTACTTCAAACCTCTTGGACTTCCTGCAGACGGCGACACTCAGGGCAGCGCTCGTGACTACCGCGACCGCGCGAAGAGGCCCACTGGGAACAGCCAGCACGTGGTACACGTAAGTGTGTGGCAACAGGGACACCCAGGGGGTCGGGTGGTTCAAAGTTGGGTAGTTGAGCTGATTCGTGAGTGCGTGAAATGTGAAGTGCGGGCTAGCGATGAGCGGCCCCGCGACTGCGATAACGCTCGGTACTAAGATCGGTAGCACAAGTTTGATTAGCCGTCGTAAGCTTGCTGTTGCCAGTATCGCTGGAAGCGCCAGAATCGCGAGGGGTTGAAACGCGATCGCGACGCCGAGGAGCCAGCCGCAGCGTGTCCACTTCGAGTCATGGGCCGCGAGTGCTGCGTAAAGCGAGAGGCCTACAGCGATGCAGTCCTCTGGATGTCCCCACCTGATCAAAACGTTGGAGATGATCGCAGCGCCAACTAGTGCGAGCAGGATTCGCTTTGAAAGCGATACCCCAAAGCGCTGCGCGACCGAGTCGGCCGCGAAGAGCGCGATAGATCCGAGGATCATCTCGTAGGGGCCGAGGATAACCCACGCGGTCGGCTCCGTGTAGCCACCAACAAACTGCTGTGCGACCCCGAGGTGCAAGGCGCTGCCTACTGCGGCGACGGGAGCGAGGACGTAGACGATCCCGGGCAGCCACGAGTAGACCGGAGTGAGGTGTCCGTGGACGAGTGCCACCGATCCGAGATACGACCCCCATAGGTCCGGAGGTGTCAACCACTGCGATATCTCGTGCTTTACCTCAATTGCCCACCAGATCGTAAAGTTCATCCCCAAGACCACCAAGAGTGCCGTTGCGATAAGGGGAGCGACGTGCTTGTTCACCCATCTGGAGAGGCGGTTGCTGCCGATTGGCCCAAGGGACCGGTTGGCCCCCAAGGCGGAAGCCTCCTCTACCAACTCGGGCACACCCATCAGATCTGACAGCGTGCTCGTTTGGGGGCGTTTGGCGAAGACATGATGGCTATTGTCTCATACGAAGTTGGCTGGTTGCGACGGTTAGAACTGTCCGAACCAGATCTCTTGTAACCTGGCGTCTGTGAACGTGACGATGTTGCTATGTGACGCTGCCCAAGTCTCGGAGGGAAAGCTGTACATCCTGGGCGGAGGGTGGAGCATGACCGGGCCTGACCCGGTACCTTCGGCCGTGGCGCTCAAGATCGACGTTGACTGGCACGAAGCAGAGGTTGCTCATCACTGGGAGCTTTTCTTGGAAGACGCGGACGGCCGTCCGGTGATGGTTGATACCCCAGAAGGTGCGCAGCCAGTTGAGGTACGTGGAGAGTTCACCGTGACGCACCCACCAGGAGTCCCCGAAGGTTCTCCAATAGACGTCGCGTTGGCGGTCAACTTGGGGCCAATTCCCCTCGCCCCGGGAGTTCGCTACGCCTGGCGCATGACTATCGATGGGAACTCGCTTCCCGGGGCGTCGCTTGGATTTACGACACGGCCGGTCCCCTCTGAGATATGAGCCGACGTTGCTCTGGTGACGCCTCCAGAGGAATTTAGCCAGCGAAGCTGCTACAAGTGAGTCAAGTTTGATGGAGAGCCGGATCAAGTTGA